>NZ_WTKV01000016.1:0-127169 GCF_011378705.1 Pseudoalteromonas sp. SA25
CTGTTGGTCACTCAGTTTTCAATTGAGACTCTAATTTGTTTGCCTCGCTACCTAAGTAGGTTGGCTGTTAGAACTCAATCTGTACGAGTGCCCACACAGATGATTGCTTTATATTGTTAAAGAACGTTTTGAGTCGCTTTAGCGTCTCAAGGGATGCGAATAATACACCCTTTATTTTTCGAGTCAACACTTAGTTTTAAACTTTCTTTTTAGAAGATTTAAAACCGAAGTTTTACTTAACTCTCTGAGTAGTTCGTGCCTCGCTATGCGTTGGCGTTTCCTGTCTCAGTGGGGTCGCATTATAGGGAGATCCGAAAACAGATCAACCCTTTTTTGAAGAAAACTTGAAATAATGTGCTGTTCGCACATATTTGCATCGAAATGGTTACTTTAAACACTAAAAAGGCCCTGATGGGCCTTTTTAATTAGTTTACTATGAGCTTCCACCCAAGTTTACCTTGCTGTTTAGACTCTTGTTGTAGCTCGCTGGCCATTAATGGATGATCTTTTAACCAGTTACTTTCAAACTTAAGGTCTAACACTTCATTTTTAGCAGTTAACTTAAACTTAGGCAGTACGTCATCTTGTCTGCGCATTGATAAGATGACTGCTATTCGTAGTAATCTCACTATATATTGCGCTAATAGACTATTTACGCCGAGTGAATTAAAACAGCCTTTTGGAAAATCAGAACGATGCGCATCCGCTACCGCTACTATTAATTTATGCTCTGACTGTGAAAAACCAGGCATATCAGTATTTTCCAAAATATAAGCGGTGTGTTTATGGTACTGCTTATATTCTATTAGTAATCCAATCTCATGAAGCTGAGCTACCGCTTTTAATAGTGGTAACCCATTTAAACTTTCAATTGGCCAATCTTTATCAATACTTACCGCTAACTGCATAGCCAAGCTTGAAACTCGACACGCTTGTTTTTGATCAACGTGATAACGACTCATAAACCCATCAACTGTGCGTTTACGAATGTCGTTATTATGAAACTCCGGAACCATGCTATATAAAACGCCTTCACGCAGTGCTCCACCCGCCAATCCCATTTTTTCTATTTCAAGAGATTCAAATAGTGCGATTAAGATTGCGAGCCCTGATACAAATACCAGTCGACGGTCTTCACTTAATCCAGGAAGGTCTAGCGCTGCAATAGTGCTGAATGCAATTGCTTGCTCTTTTATAGTGTTGAGCTTTTCAAGCGTAAGTAAATCGTCAAGATTTTGAGCGACCATAATTTCTTGAATTGCTTGCACTGTGCCAGAAGCACCAGATGCAATTTGCCATCCCGCTGTTTTATATTCTGGAGAAATTTCATCAATGACTGTACGAGCTGCTTTTATGGCTGCGTTAAAGTTACTCTTACTTAATTGGCAGTCTTTGAAATAGCGTTCAAGATAGGTAACACACCCCATATTGAGGCTTTTGTAATGTAAGGCATCAAATGCTTTACCAATTACAACTTCGGTACTTGCACCACCAATATCAATAACAAGCTGTTTGCCAGTACAAGATGAAGTATGAGCAACACCTTTATAAATTGTACGCGCTTCTAATTCTCCGCTAATAACATTAATGTTATGGCCAAGAATCTTTTCTGCATGATTTTTGAATACTTCGGCGTTAGTGGCTAGCCGTAAGGTGGCTGTTGCTACTATGGTGATGTTTTTATCTGGGATATCTTGTAGACGCTCAGCAAAAAGGGCAAGGCATTCCCAGCCTCGCTGCATTGCTTCAGTGCTCAATACGTTATCTTTATCAAGCCCTGCGGCTAATCGGACTTTGCGTTTAACACGTCCAATTGTTTGTAGACCGCCAGCAATTGATTTGGCTATAAGCATATGAAAGCTATTTGAGCCCAAATCAATAACTGCGTACACATTTTTTTGCGGTTTAAGTTGCCCCACCGTTCAAAAACCTCTAGTTACTACTACTTATACAAACGGTCGTTTACGACCGTCCTTTTTGGTAACTATTATTTGGGCGACGTCCGCTGTTATTACTACGGTTACGTGGACCTGTTGAATAGTTGCGCTTTCTTTGAATAATAGGCTGAGTTAAATCATCTAGCAATGCTGTTTTATCATAATGTGATAAAGGAATGCTGTGCTCTATATATTCTTCAATTTCATGCAGGTTATATGCATATTGCTCACATGCAAAACTAATTGCGTGGCCTGATGCACCAGCGCGGCCAGTACGGCCAATACGGTGAACATAATCTTCACAATCGTCAGGTAAATCAAAGTTAAATACATGACTTACTTCTGGAATATGAAGACCACGCGCTGCAACATCAGTCGCAACTAAAAAGTCTAAGTCGCCTTTGCTAAACTGCGCTAATATAGTTTGGCGTTTTTTCTGGTTAACATCACCAGTAAGCATACCTACACGATGACCGTCTGACTTAAGCCAAGCATATACTGTTTCACAACTGTGCTTGGTATTTGCAAACACGATTGCTTTCTCTGGCCATTCTTCTTCAATTAAGGTTAACAACAGCTTAATTTTATCTTCTTGCGAAGGATGAAATAGCTCTTCTTGAATACGTTTACCCGTTTTAACGTCAGGTTCAATTTGAACATGTTCTGGGTTTGTCATGTGCTCAAAAGCTAATTCTTGTACGCGATACGATAATGTGGCAGAAAATAATAAGTTTAAACGCTTTGATGTATCTGGCATACGATCGAACATATAGCGAATATCTTTGATAAAACCTAAATCGAACATACGATCAGCTTCGTCAAGCACGACTACCTCAATTTCATTGAGGGTGTAACAGCCTTGCTTATACAGATCAATTAGACGACCTGTAGTACCAATTAAAATATCAACGCCTTTTTCTAGTTGTGCACGTTGTTTTTCGTAATCTTCGCCACCATATACTAAACCTAAGTTAAGATTACAGTGCGGCGCTAAAATTTTAGCATCTTTGTGTATCTGAATCGCAAGCTCCCGAGTAGGGGCCATGATCAGGGCTCTTGGATGTTTACTAGGTGCTTTGCTAGATTGTAATAACCGATGGCACGTGGCAGTTAGAAACGCCAACGTTTTGCCTGTACCTGTTTGAGCTTGGCCCGCGATATCGCGTCCATCACAAATAAAAGGTAGGCATTTTGCTTGAATAGGTGTGCAATATTCAAACCCATTCTCGGTTAAACCGGCAACCACTTCCGGTGCGATAGCAAAGTCTGAAAACTTTTTATCGGTTAAATGTGTCTTAGTCATAGCGTTTAAGCATAACGTTTAAACTTGCAATAAGAAACAAGAGTGTTTAAATACGCACTAAATATTTCGCCTAACTAAATCGGAGAGCGCAATGAGCGAGAAAATAATCCAAATTACTGACGATAGCTTTGAAGCTGACGTATTACAATCTGACAAACCAGTACTAGTAGATTTCTGGGCTGAATGGTGTGGACCTTGTAAAATGATCGCCCCTATTCTTCACGAAGTTGCTGATGAATACGACAGCCGTGTGACTGTTGCTAAATTAAACATTGACCAAAATGCTGGCACACCGCCAAAATTTGGTATTCGTGGTATCCCTACTTTACTTCTTTTTAAAGATGGTCAAGTAGCTGCAACGAAAGTAGGTGCTCTTTCAAAAACTCAACTTATTGAGTTTTTAGAAAACAACATCTAACTGTAAGCTAGAACAATAAAAAGGGCTTTTTGCCCTTTTTTAAATTTATTTTGTATAAAGACTGGACGCTTTGCCAGTGAACTGCTAGTTTATAAAGCCAACTAATCCTTAGTTATATTCAACAAACCTCACTCAACGATCAAAGCGATTTTGAGTATGACAACTGTAATAAAGAACCCACCAATATGCATTTACGCGAATTAAAAGACAAGTCCATTAAAGAGCTTGTAGACTTAGCTGAGTCCATGGGGCTCGAAAACGTAGCCCGCTTAAGAAAGCAAGATATCATTTTTGCCATTCTTAAATCCCATGCCAAAGGCGGAGAGAATATCTTCGGCGGCGGTGTATTAGAGATTTTACAAGATGGTTTCGGCTTCTTAAGATCATCAGAAGCCTCTTACTTAGCTGGCCCAGATGACATTTATGTTTCACCTAGCCAAATTCGCCGTTTCAGCATGCGTACTGGCGATTCAATTTCAGGTCTTATTCGTCCACCTAAAGACGGTGAACGTTACTTTGCTTTACTTAAAGTAAATGAAGTTAACTTTGATAAACCTGAAAACTCTCGAACTAAAATTCTTTTTGAAAACCTTACTCCATTACATGCAAACGAACGTTTTCGCATGGAACGTGGTAACGGCAGTAAAGAAGATATTACAGCCCGTGTACTTGATTTAGCATCTCCTATTGGCCGCGGCCAACGTGGTTTGTTAGTAGCTCCGCCAAAAGCGGGTAAAACAATGCTACTTCAAAATATTGCACAATCAATTACGCACAACCATCCTGATGTAACATTAATGGTTTTACTTATTGATGAACGTCCGGAAGAAGTAACAGAGATGCAACGCCTAGTTAAAGGTGAAGTTATTGCATCAACGTTCGATGAACCAGCTTCTCGTCACGTACAAGTTGCCGAAATGGTTATCGAAAAAGCAAAACGCCTAGTTGAACATAAAAAAGATGTTGTTATCTTATTGGATTCAATCACTCGTTTAGCACGTGCTTATAACACCGTTATTCCTTCATCAGGTAAAGTACTTACTGGTGGTGTTGACGCTAACGCACTACATAAACCTAAGCGCTTCTTTGGTGCTGCACGTAACGTTGAGGAAGGTGGTAGCTTAACAATCATAGCTACAGCTCTTATCGATACTGGCTCTAAAATGGATGAAGTTATCTACGAAGAGTTTAAAGGTACTGGTAACATGGAACTTCACCTTAACCGTAAAATTGCGGAAAGACGTGTATTCCCAGCTATCGACTTTAACCGCTCAGGTACTCGTCGTGAAGAATTACTAACAAAACCAGATGAACTTCAAAAGCTTTGGATTTTACGTAAAATTGTTCATGACATGTCAGAAATTGATGCAATGGAATTCTTAATCGATAAACTATCGATGAGCAAAACCAATGATGAATTTTTTGATTCGATGAGACGCCAATAAAAGCGTTTTAATTGAATAAAAAAGCGCCTTAGGCGCTTTTTTTGTGTCTGGATTAAATACAGTTTAACTTTCATTATACTTTTTAAGTACACCCTGCAGCGTATCAACGAGCGCTTTAAAGTCATTTGCACTGCTTTTTTTGCTTCTGCGTAGAAGTGCTCTGTCTAAATTTTTAGCCGATTGCGCAATTTCATCTAAACCAAACATTTGTGCAGCCCCTAAAATGCGATGGCTATCTTTTTGTAGCGCATCTAAATCTTCGCTTATAAAATGCTGCGTAATCGTTTCACTCTCCAAAGCAAAGCTCTGCTTGAAACTAATCACAAGATCGCTCATATCAACTTCATTTTGCTTTGTAATTGGCTGATCTTCTGCATTATGTAGGTGACTAGAAAGCGCTTTATAAAATGACTCTTTGTCTATCGGTTTACCTAAGTAACCAGTAAACCCTAACTCTAAATAACCATCCACTTCATGACTCATAGCATTTGCTGTTAAAGCAAAAATAGGTCGCTCAAAACCACATTGTTTTAATAGCTGAAAAGCAGAACGCCCATCCATCACTGGCATTTGAATATCGAGCAATACCAAATCTGGATATTCTTTTAAGCACTGCTCTACCGCTTGCTCACCATTTTCAACAGCAATAACCTCGAGTCCCATTGAGCGTAAATAACGACTTATTAACCTACGATTATCAGGATGATCTTCCGCAAGTACGACACGACCTGCCAATTGCTTATTTGCCTTAGGAGCACTTTGAGTTTCAATCATGCTTTGCGATTTATTTACTTCTGCGCACGGTAAAAAGAACGAAAACTGACTGCCCTTTTTGTATTCGCTTTGTACGCTGATATAACCACCCATCATCGCAGCTAATTGTTGCGATAAGCTAAGGCCTAACCCTGTACCACCAAAGCGACGGCTAATGCTGTTATCAGCTTGGCTAAAGCATTCAAAAATAAGCTTTAACTGTTTAGAGCTCATACCAATACCGGTATCTTTTACAATAATAACTAGTCCTTGCTCACTCTTATTTAATGCAATAATGATCTGCCCAGAATGAGTAAACTTAATAGCATTTGCACATAAGTTTATAAGAATCTGCTTTACGCGTATTAAATCCAGCTTAGTGTAAAACTCATTACCCACTTGATTGTCTAAAATAAGATGTAGATTTTTTGCTTTTGCTTGGGTGATAAACATTGCGTGCACATCATTTACGAGCTCTACAATATCAAAGCACGAAATATTTAACTCTAATCTATTGGCTTCAATTTTACTTAAATCAAGTACATCATTTATTAAGCTTTTTAAATGGTCACTGTGACGCTGAATTACTCTTAATTCATCTTTAAGTGACTCAGGCTCATATAATTCATTAATCAAAGCATCTGTTTGCCCTAAAATAGCCGTTAGTGGAGTGCGAATTTCGTGACTAATATTAGCCAAAAACTGGCTTTTAACATCGTTGGCTTCTCTCAGCTCTTGTGCAATTGCCTGCAACTCTGCGGTACGTTGCGTAACTTGTTCTGTTAACTGCTGCTTAGCGCGTTTTTCTGCACCACGGCGATAAAGCGCAATACCAGTTACGACAACTAAAAGTAATAGTAAAAAAGAGAATAAAGTAAGCTGAGAACGCTGCGACATTTTTAGCTCTTGCACACGGCGATCTTGCTTAAGTTTTTCTATCTCTTGGTTTAATTGCGTTGCTTTAAATTGATGCTGAAGTACCGCTAGTGCATTTATAATTGCCGTACTTCTGAGCTTTCGCAACTCACTAATATATTTTTGTTGCAAAGCCATTGCGCTTGAATAATCGCCTTTACTGGCTTCAAGAAGTGCTTTGGCCCCTAAGCTCTCTCTAATTATTCGCTCACTACCATATTCATGAGCAAGTAAAATAGCTCTATCTAAATTTATTTGCGCCTCTTCTAAGTTACCCTTAACAAACTGAATTTTAGCCAGCGCATGTAGCGCATTAAGCTCTAAATTATGATTATCTATTTTAAGGGCGTAGTACTCACCTAATTTAGCTTGCTCGTACGCTTCATCCACTTTTTTTAATACTAAATTAGTGTTAGCTAAATTTGTATATTGTGTAGATAACTTATTGTAATCATTAGCTGAAATATAATAGCGCAGCGCTAGCTGATAATAATGCAGTGCTAAGTCAAATTGATTACTCTCCATATGGGCAACACCCATATTGTTATATACCTGCGCAATACCGCTTTTATCATCTAATCGTTGATAAACCTTAAGTACATCTTGATAAAGACCAAACGCACTATCGTAGCGTGATAAGCGTATATAAACGCCTGCTATATTAAGTAGTATATCGGTTTTATCTTGCTCACTGCCGTACGCCTCGTAGATAGCTTTTGCTTTTAAATAAAACTCTAGGGTATCGCCTAGCTTATTCATATTAAAATAGGCCAAACCAATATTATTTAATAAGTTTGCCTGCTCTAGTAATTGCTTATTCTTTTCTGCTAATGCTAGGGTACGGGTATATTCAATAATCGCTTTTTGAAATAAGCCTTGATAAAAAAGTACAACACCTTGCATTTTAATTGCACGAAAGTGCTCATCAGGGAAGAAAGTATCCGAAGTATGTTGTTCGAGTAATTTAAAGTAATGTAATGAGTCTTTAAAATTATCAACCGATAACGCAGTATTACCCAATGCCGAATAAACAGCGACACGCTCCTTTTTGGAGGCATTTTTATTAGCAAGTAGCATGTTTGCTAATTGTAATTTAGGCTCCCACTGCACTTCGTTTTTGAATTGCTCAAATAACGAATCATTATTTTGGGCATAGCTAGGAGCTATTAGTACACAGCATATAGTAAATAAGAGGCATTTTAACTTGCCCAGCATAATTTTAATCCTTCAAACCGTTACTTATATCAGTGTAATCTTTATTGAAGATACACCAATTACTAGGGCCTAAACAATGCTTAACCCACTGATTGATGAGATTTTTGAGCTAATACTAACAAAGCAGGTTTGGCAAGTTCATACTTTAGCAGCAGAACTGACAAACCGCAGCGCTATGACCACTCTCGATAAAAGTCCTGAACGTGATTTATTTAAACGTAACTTTTTAATCATGAATGCACTGTACCAACTGCAGGCACAATTACGCCCTCAGAGTTTACTCATTTCAGCTCTGCATATCGAGCTTTTAGAAAAAGGAGATAATAGTTTAGTAACAACAAGCGAAAATTTGCGAGATTATTATTTAGATTGGCATAATTACGATACCAGTGAAGAGCAGATTGATGAGCTTTTAAATAGCTTTTGGCGTCAGTTTAAAACGACATCACCACAACAAGCTTTAAATGAAAATGAATTTAAAGCATTGGCTTTAGAATGGAAGTTACCTAAAAATTTCACTCTTAAAAATGTTCAAAAGCGCTGGAGGCAACTTGCATTACAAGTGCACCCAGATAAACCAAATGGCTGTGAAGTTGAGTTTAAAAAAATACAAACACAATACGAGCAACTAAAGGTAGCTGCTCGTTAATCTATTAATTTAGAAGTTTAAATTAACGAGTAAGGCGACGTGCGCGTATTTTACGCCCTTTAATATTGCCTTCGGTTAATTTACGAAGCGCAGGTTTTAATGAGTTACGCTCAACAGCAACAAACGCTACGTTATCAAGTACGTTAATTTTACCCACCTGACGACCTGCAACCCCATCTTTACCCGTTAAAGCACCTAAAATATCACCTGCACGTACTTTTTGTTTTTTACCTGAATCAATCATCAAAGTAACCATTTCAGGGCGGTACGGTGGCTTGTCTAATAAATTAAATGGTGGCATTTGCTCTGGAGTAATATCACGTTCGTAATGTTCGCCTATTTGAGCAATTTTAAACGCTTCTGCTTCACCGTAAATAGAACATGCAATGCCCTTTTTACCAGCGCGACCTGTACGACCAACACGATGCACATGTGTTTGCGTGTCATGTGCTAAATGGTAGTTAATCACCATATCCATGTCGTCAATATCTAAACCACGTGCAGCAACATCGGTTGCAACAAGTATTGAAGCACTTTTATTTGAAAAGTGAATTAACGTACGTTCACGATCGCGCTGTTCTAAATCACCGTGTAGCGAAACAGCACTAAAGCCTTCATCAGCTAAATCGTCACACACTTGTTGTGTTTCTACTTTAGTATTACAAAACACAACACAGCTTTGTGGTGTAAATTTAAGTAATAATAATTTTAGCGTTGGATAGCGCTGCTTATTATTATCCATTTTGTAGAAGTACTGCTTAATTGTGCTTTTGGCTTGCTCTTCTTCTACTTTAACCATTTCTGGATTTTTAAGTACACGCTTAGCAATTGCTTCAATAGCTCTTGGGAATGTTGCACTAAATAACAATGTTTGACGATTTTGTGGAATGCGCTCAATAATTGCATCAAGTGTATCTTGAAAACCCATATCAAGCATTTGATCGGCTTCATCAAGTACCAATGTTTCAACATCATCTAAACGTAAAGTACCTTTACGAATATGGTCATCAACACGCCCAGGTGTGCCAACAATAATATGGGCGCCATGTTCAAGCGAGCCTATTTGTGGGCCAATTGATACACCGCCACATAACGTTAATATTTTAATGTTATGGATACCGCGCGCTAATTTACGCATTTCAACCGCAACCTGCTCGGCAAGCTCACGAGTAGGACACAAGACTAAAGATTGAATACGAAAGCGTTTTACGTTTAATTTAGCTAACACACCCAAGCTAAACGCAGCAGTTTTACCTGAACCGGTTTTTGCCTGAGCAATGATGTCTTTACCAGCAAGTACAGGCGGTAAACTTTGCGCTTGTACAGGTGTCATATGCGCATAACCAAGTGTTGATAAATTATCAACGAGTCCAGCTGGTAAAGCCAAAGATGAAAAAGCAGTTGAAGTCACAGTAAGTTCCATAGCAATAAAAATAACGTGGGGGAAAGCCCCACTAAATATGCTGCTAATAATAGCAGAATTCGTAATTAGCAACCATTAACAAACACATAATAAAGCACGTTAACAAAAGATGTTGAAAATGATAGTAGTTTGCATTAAGATCGCGATTGTTTTTTACATATCACTGCTGGAAGCAAACAATGAAACTGAATTCTCTTTACATAGCACTATTAGCAAGCATTACAACAAACACATACGCAAACACTACTGACCTTGAGCGTATAGAAGTAAAAGGTAGCTACTTTAACGATTACAAAGTAGATAACGCTAATGGCGCAATGAGAACATCAGCTTCATTACTTGAAACCGCACAATCTGTAACCGTAATAACCGACACTATTATTAGTGAGCAACTTGCCACTACCCTTGGCGAAGTACTCACAAATGACGCAAGCTTAACTGCAGGCTCACAACAACGAAATCGTGAGGTATTTAACTTACGTGGGTTTGAGCTAAGCTCATCAACAGGTTATTTACGTGATGGGCATCAGCATTGGTCGCACTACCAACAACCAATCGAAATTTTACAACAAGTTGAAGTAATTAAAGGCCCATCGAGCATTTTATATGGTCAATCAGGTCCGGGTGGCTTGGTGAACATGGTTACTAAAAAGCCTACAGCACAAACATTATTTAATGCCAGTGCCGATGTAGACCAACATGGCTCAACGCGCTTTATGGTTGATGCTGCTGGTGCCTTGACTGAATCTGAAGATTTACGTGCTCGTGGTATTTTAGTTAAACAAGATGTTGATTACTGGCGTGAATACCAAAACGGTGAAAACCGCGAGCGTGACCGTTTTTTAGGTGCTTTAGTTGTAGATTACGATATTAGCGACAACGCATTAGTACGTGTGCATTACGACCGCACAGACGACGAAGCAGGTTTAGATACTGGTGCATGGATAGACGACAATGCCAATGTAATTGGTGATGATAAAACAATCCGTGATATGTCTTGGGCGTTTACCGATATAACCGTAGAAAACCTAGGCGTAGACCTAGAAGTATTTTTAACCGATAACTGGCAAGTAAAGCTTGGCTATAACGAACAAACATTTGAACGCCAACGCTTTGAGTCAGCACCGCGTATGCCAGGTGGCTTTGCTGAAGGCGATAGTTATGAATCTCGCCCTTATGATCGCTTTGACGATTGGCAATTTAAAACTGCATTTATTGATTTTATTGGTGAATTTAAAACAGGTAGCTTACAGCACCAATTTTTAATTGGCGCAAACTCGCTTGATTATTACTACGGACAGCGCCGCACCTCTGCCGACTATTTTGATTTTTCTGCAGGACAGACAGAGCCACCTCGTCCATCAGTAAGCTATAAAACAGATGATACAGTAAGCGAAACTGAATACGACTACTACGGAATTTACGTTCAAGACTTAATTTCGTTCTCGCCTGAGTGGCAACTATCATTGGGTGGTCGTTACGACAAACAAAATAGCACAGGAAATGATAACGAGTCATTTGTACCAAAAGTAGGTGTGCTTTATCACCCAAATGCTTCTGCAACTATATACGCTAGTTACTCAGAAGGTTTTGAGCCTCAAGGTAGTGAAACACTGATTGATGAAACAGATGTAAATAACGGCATGAAATTAGATGCTGTTACATCTAAGCAAAGAGAGATTGGTATTAAATGGCAGTTATTTGATGACCGCCTAATGCTTACCAGTGCTATTTTTGATATTAGCAAAGAAGGTACTCTTGTTAGCGAACAACTTGAGACGCCTATTGGCTCATTCACAAGTGAAACAAACCAAGTGGGTGAACAACGCCACAAAGGTGTTGAAGTAAGCGCACAAGGTGCCGCTACTGACCGCTTATTTGTTATGGCATCAACTATGTATCTAGATGCTAACTTTGAACGCGATGAAGTATTGGAAGGTAAACGCCCTACCGATGCACCAAAATGGTCGGCATCACTTTGGACGCGTTATGAATTAAATGACGCCATTGCACTTAATGCTGGTGCATTTTACGAAGGTGAGCGCTTTGCCGATAGCAACAATACAATTACTAAAGATGCATATACGCGTGTTGATGTAGGTGCCACTTATAAGTTTAACTTAAGTAATACCGATATTAACTTACGCCTTAACATCGAAAACTTATTTGATAAAAGCTATTTAGGTGGTGGCGGCACTAGTAATGTAACTGTTGGCGAGGGTACAAATCTTCGTTTAGCAGCGCAATTTAGCTTTTAAATAAATGCCTTAAATAACAGTGTTAAAATATAGCCCGCGTACATTTACGCGGGCTTTTTTTATATCTAAACGTTTATACCTAACAGCATTAAACCTATTACAAAGCCTATTCATCTCATCTATTTTTTATCATGTTTGTTACATGCTCTAATAGCGCTAATTATTAAAAAGGCCTACCAAAATGAAAAAATTAATTACCGCACTGCTGCTTACTAGCAGTATGGCTGCAAACGCTAACAGCGCCGAATTTACCCAAAAGCAATTACAACAAGTAGACGAAGTGCGCACCTCTGCACTAAATAGTGATTTAAGCTATAAATTGCTAGAGTCATTAACAACTGAAGTTGGTCCTCGCTTACCCGGCACTGAAAACGATAAAAAAGCAGTGGCATGGGCTCAAGCCAAATTTAATGAACTGGGCTTTGATAAAGTTTGGCTAGAAAAAGCCACGTTTCCTGAATGGCGTCGTTATAGCGAAAGCGGAAAAATACTAACACCAAGCGAGCAACCACTGCACTTAACTGCATTAGGTAACAGTATAAGCACGCCAAAAGATGGGATTACAGCGCCGGTTGTATTATTCGAAACACTTGATGAATTAAAAGCCGCACCGGCAAACAGTTTAAAAGGTAAAATTGCGTATATTAATTACCGTATGAACCGCGATATAGACGGGAATGGTTACGGACCTGCTGTAAAAGCACGCGGTACAGGCGCTATAGAAGCATCTAAAAAAGGCGCTGTTGCCTACATGATGCGCTCGGTTAGTACCGGTCATCATCGCTTTGCACACACTGGCGGTAGTTACTACAAAGAAGGTGTTACAAAAATACCTAACGTAACAATTGCTAACCCAGATGCAGATCAAATAGCACGCTTAGTTGCTTTAAATAAAGAAGTGTCGGTAAATATTAATGTGCAAACCGAAAGCCTTGGTGAAGGCACTGGTTATAACGTTATTGGCCAATTTAATGGTACCGAAAACCCTGAGCAATATGTATTAATTGGGGGGCATTTAGATTCTTGGGACTTAGGGACTGGCGCATTAGATGACGGCGCAGGCGTTGCACTAACAATGGCAGCCGCTAAACATATTAGCGATGTAAAACGCCCTAAGCGCAGTATTCGTGTGGTACTTTTTGCAGCTGAAGAGCTAGGTCTTTGGGGTGCAAAAGCTTATTTTGCAGAGCATAAAAACGAGCTAAGCAATATTGTTGCAGCCGCTGAGTCTGATTTTGGCGCCGATGTTGTATATGCTTTTGAATCGAACGTAAGCGCAGAGTCACTTCCTGTAGTTCGCGCTATAGCAAAAGAACTTGCGCCGTTAAATATTGAGCACATTGGTAAAAACCAAGCGAATGGTGGCCCCGATCTAATTCCACTTAAAGCAGCAACGTCAGCGCCTATTTTTGAACTTGCTCAAGATGGAACAGATTACTTTGATTATCACCATACAGCTGACGATACGCTTGATAAAGTAACACCTGCTAAGCTTCGTCAAAATACCGCTGCATACGCTGTATTTGCTCTAATGGCTGCCGATGCAAAAACCACTATCAAGCCTAAAGCTCAAAATAAGTAATAACAGACATACTTACTTACAGTTTGTAGCTTTAACTAACACGCTTCTTGTTTTACCTTTAGGTAATTAAACAAGGAGCGTGCTTTATGTTACTTTTCAACACGAGTGAATCATTTCCACATTTTGCACAAATAACACGCTGCCCTCACTGCCAAAGCGACGCCTACCATTTAGTAAATAAAAGCCGCTATTTACGATTTAGCATTTTACCTATGCTTGCCTTAAAATTAAGCTATAAACGCGAGTGCTATCAATGCGGAAAAAGCGAACCTGTTAAAATACCGCAACTACCGTTAATAGAAAAACTAAGCCTACCTAAATACTTTATTGGCGTATTTTTATTGCTTTGGATTGTTTCGTTTTTTTATCAACAACACCTTGATACCGAGACTCAAAAGCAAAGCTATTTGAATACACCTAAAATATATGACACCTACTTAGTACACGCCGACAAATTTACACACGAACCCTGGACCCTAACCAATTTAAGAATTGCTCAAGTTTTAAGTTTTGATAAGCAGTTTATTACCTTTCAGATAAGCAACTACAGCTATAAACGTAATAATAGTATTACCTTGGCAATGCGTACCAGCCAACTAATTCAAGACAATTACTTCTCCACTAAAACAATCACCCTCCCTCGTGATGAAGTAAAGCGTTTGTATAAAGACGAAGCTATTTATGACGTGCTGCGACCTTATGCCAACAGCCTTTATGGCGGGTTTGTGATGTTTCCTCCCAAACCTAAGCCACTATATAAAGGTTTAAAACTCGATAAAAACAATCAACAAGGCATTATTTATTTTAAAGATAAGTTGTTTTTTGAAGCATTTAATAGCTTTAAGCTAGCTGCTGAAGCGGGTTCTCAATGGGGGCAATTAAATTTAGCGCAAATGTATCGTGATGGTCAGGGAATAGCTCAAAATTATCAACAGGCTATTTATTGGTATAAAAAGGCCATTGAGCAAAAAAATACTAAAGCACAATTTGAATTAGAATCGCTTTGTAAAATAGCTAACTGTGAATGAGTGAATTTAAATATAGCTGGCGCAACAAGTACGCCAGCTATAAACTATTTTTTAAATAACTTTGTATAACTTACATGTATAAGCACAACAACTAAGCCGGCAATAACACCTAGCAAACCATCAAACAAGAGAGGCGCTAATACTTCTCCTGTGCCGCCAGCAACAGACTGAGCATAGCTTGTTACATCCACTTGAGTATGATGCAGTAACTCAACACCATGCAC
This sequence comes from Pseudoalteromonas sp. SA25, assembly GCF_011378705.1. Lineage (NCBI taxonomy): Bacteria > Pseudomonadati > Pseudomonadota > Gammaproteobacteria > Alteromonadales > Pseudoalteromonadaceae > Pseudoalteromonas > Pseudoalteromonas sp. SA25. Next base: position 15,151 of record NZ_WTKV01000016.1, read on the forward strand.
TAAAATCCCGCCGCCTACTAAAAACATTGCAATGGTGCCCGCAAATGCTAAAAACTGCATCAACCTAGGCGCTGCTGCGAGTAAGCCTTTACCAAGTAACTCTTTAAATTTATTAGCTGACACTTTAGATTGGTTGAGTAAATAAAGCCCGGCATCATCCAGCTTTACAATACCGGCCACTAAGCCATAAACGCCAATCGTCATTATAATTGCGATAACACAAAGCACTAAAGCTTGGTTAAGTAATGTAGCGCCTGCCACAGTGCCTAAAGTAATAACAATAATTTCGGCAGAAAGAATAAAGTCGGTTCTTATTGCCCCTTTTATTTTTTGTTTTTCATACTCAACTAAATCTAATTTTTCATCTTCATCTACCACTTCATTGTGATGAGGCAAAAACTTAGCAAATACTTTTTCAGCTCCCTCAAAACACAAAAACAAACCCCCCATCATTAAAAGCGGTGTTATTAACCAAGGCAGCCATACGCTTATTAATAAAGCAGCGGGTACGAGTATCGCTTTATTTAAAAATGAGCCCTTTGCCACAGCCCAAACAACCGGTAATTCACGCTCTGCTGCAACACCTGTAACCTGCTGTGCATTGAGCGCTAAGTCATCGCCTAATACACCCGCTGTTTTTTTTGTTGCTACCTTACTCATTGTCGCAATGTCATCAAGTAAAGTGGTTATATCGTCTAATAACGTTAAAAGGTTAGTGCCTGCCATAAAGCTTCCGAGCTCAAAAAATATTGCTATAAACATAACGTAAAGCGCTACTTTCACCAACGGTTAATTTTGCTTTGTTATTCTTACATTAGATTAAAATTTTGCCCTGTGTTTTAACTAACTTTTAAAGAAGATGGGAGGAAAAATGAAAGTATATTTAGCATTAATCGCTATTTTACTAAGCTTAACCGCATGTAGTGATTTACAAACCAGTACTGCTTACCAATGCAATGATGAGAGCGTAAAACTCAATATCATTAATAATTCTGAAGCCGAACTTATCTTTAACAATAAAGTGCATGTACTTAATCACGAAAAAAGTGCATCAGGGAATAAATATATAAGTGAAGAGGTACTGTTTTGGGGTAAGGGAAATGAAGCCATGCTAATCATTGCTGGTAAAAAAAGACAGTGCATCAAGGTTTAACACAAAACCAACCAATAAATTACAGCAATGCTACAATAATTAAAGACCCATTATTGTGATGAAGTTATGCGTTCAATTGCGATCAAACATAAAATAATTTTAGCTTTTACAGCCATTGGTTTATTGGTGCTAACAAGTAGTGTGTTTTTTTATTGGTCATTAAACAAAATTAGCGTTAACAATACCCGAACCGAAAAATTAGCAGTTCCGGTACAACAGTTCAGTAAAGATTTAAGGCTATCATTACTGTCTATTACCAAATTTAATGCCTTAGCTTACAGCCAAGCAAACCTTGATTTACTTCAACAAAATAAAAAACAGGCGCAAGCTGAGCAACAACAATTTAGCGATATGCTCAATTCGTTAAGCACTCAACTAAATCAACAAATAACAATGCAAAATTTACTCGCCAGTACCAACGAAGGCTTTGAGCAACTGACTAAAGTAAGTGTCGCAATGTTTAGTGCTAAAGAGAGTAAGTTTGTAGCGCAAAATTCCACCATAGAATTATCAGCAACGTTTAACGAGCAACTTTACAATTTAAGTTCTAACTTACTTGATATAGAACTTTTAGAAGTGCCTGCAAAACAGCAGGCGCTACTTAATGCGATGTTTGGAACAGCGACCCGTATAGATGATTTATTGTTTAACTTAAGCAATAATATAAAAAGCATTACTCAAACTACAAGTATCAATGATTTAAATAGCCATCAGCAAGATACCCTATTTCTACTAGATAACATCCAACCTAATTTCACCTATTTAGAGCAACAAGCGCTACCTTTTAATAATGCGTTTAATGCTAAAAATTTAACGGCTAAATTTAATCAATTAAGAGAGTTACTTAACAACGATACAGGAATTTATGCCCAACAAAATAAAGTACTCAAAAGTACTATTGCTGCGGCTCAAAATTTTGAACACTTTCAACAGCAATTTATAACAACAGAAGGTCAGCTTATTGAACTTAATAAATTGGCTGATGAGCGCTTTAATGCCTTACAAACTAATGCAAAGGCCGCCATAAATACTGGGGTTAGTTCTGTAGTAATTATTACGCTTGTTTTAATTATATTGATTATCGCTATCTCTATTTTTACAACTCGCGCAATGCTAAAACCGCTTAAAAAAGTAAACTGCGATTTAGCCCGAATCGCCTCAGGTGATTTATCAAAGCGAAGCCATCCGCGCAGTAAAGATGAATTTGGTACTTTGCTAAATAACATAAATAAACTCAGTGAAGACCTTACCCAGTTAATTGGCGCAATTATTAGTGACGCCCATGAACTAGACCGCAGCGCTATTAAAACCAGTGAAAAAGGTCAGCAAATGACAGTTGTTGCACAACAACAGTTGGAGCGAAGCGCGCAGGCAACATCGCTTGCACAAAATATGCTAACCAACTCACAAGCGGTTTATGAACAAGCAGATAAAACATCAAGTGAAATAACCAATGCATCGCAATTTGCCAATGACGTAAACAAGATTGCTAATAAAAATAGTCTAAGTATAGAAACTTTATTACAGCGCCTTGATAAAGCAGTAGGCAGCACGGAGGAACTAGCCCAACACACTCAGCTTATTGAAGCCATTGTTGAAACAATTAGCAGCATTGCCGAGCAGACCAACTTATTGGCACTCAATGCTGCAATTGAAGCAGCGCGAGCGGGTGAAAACGGACGCGGGTTTGCTGTAGTTGCTGATGAGGTTCGATCATTAGCTGCACGTACACAGACCTCGACTAGCGAAATAAACACCATGATCCAAACATTGCAACAGCACACTCAAACAACTCAAGAACACATTACCGATGGCCAACACCAAGCCAAGCAATGTGTTAAAAACAGCACTGAACTAAATAAAGCCGTAGAGCGTATTAAAAGCACATTATTGTCTGTTAATCAGATGAGTGAGCAGATTGCTCATGCATCACATGAGCAATTGACTAACAGTAACGACATTCAACAAATAATGGCCAAGGTGACAGAGCAAGCAACCTTGAATGCCAAAAACGCGACAACCCTAGCAAGCGAAAGTGAAGACGTAAATCAACTTGCACACTCCTTAACAAGTGCCGTAGAGCGCTTTAAGTTTTAAGTGCAAGTAATGACTTGGCTTGCATGAAATGGGTATAATACTTCAACTCTTTTGCTTAATAGCGGCCCACAATGAAATATAAAGATCTACGTGATTTTATCGATTTGCTTGAAAAAAAAGGCGAACTTAAACGTATCACCCAAGAAATCGACCCGTATCTTGAAATGACCGAAATATCTGATCGCACATTGCGTGCAAAAGGCCCTGCGTTATTATTCGAAAATCCAAAAGGCTACGATATGCCGGTGCTTACCAACCTATTTGGTACACCAAAACGCGTAGCAATGGGCATGGGCCAAACAGATGTTAGCGAGCTTCGCGAAGTGGGTAAGCTACTCGCTTTTTTAAAAGAACCTGATCCACCAAAGGGTATTAAAGAAGCTCTAGGTGCTATACCTATTTTTAAGCAAGTGCTTAATATGCCTGCAAAAGAAGTTAAAAAAGCGCCTTGCCAACAAGTAGTTTTAGAAGGTGATGATGTAGACTTAACTAAATTACCTATTCAGCATTGCTGGCCAGGTGATGCAGCGCCATTAATTACTTGGGGCCTTACAGTCACTAAAGGGCCTTATAAAAAGCGCCAAAATTTAGGTATTTATCGCCAGCAATTATTAGGCAAAAATAAAATAATTATGCGTTGGTTGTCGCATCGTGGTGGCGCGCTTGATTTTCAGGAATGGTGTAAAGAAAACCCAGGGCAACCTTACCCTGTCTCGGTAGCACTAGGTGCCGATCCTGCTACTATATTGGGTGCAGTAACGCCTGTACCCGACACATTAAGCGAATATGCATTTGCTGGTTTATTACGTGGTAGCAGAACCGAAGTTGTGAAATCTATTTCCAATGACTTGCAAGTCCCTGCCAGTGCAGAAATAGTACTTGAAGGTTACATTATGCCAGGTGAAATGGCGCCAGAAGGCCCTTATGGTGACCATACCGGTTACTATAATGAAGTAGATGACTTTCCAGTTATGACGGTAACTCACTTAACGCATCGTAAAGATCCTATTTATCACAGCACATTTACTGGCCGTCCGCCTGATGAGCCTGCAATTTTAGGTGTAGCACTTAATGAAGTGTTTGTGCCAATATTACAAAAGCAGTTTCCTGAAATTGTCGACTTTTACCTTCCGCCTGAAGGGTGCTCGTACCGTATGGCGATTGTAACAATGAAAAAACAATATCCTGGTCATGCTAAACGCGTGATGATGGGAGTTTGGTCGTTCTTACGTCAGTTTATGTATACCAAGTTTGTAATTGTGTGCGATGACGATATTAATGCCCGTGATTGGGAAGATGTTATTTGGGCTATAACAACCCGAATGGATCCTGCTCGCGATACAACATTAATAGAAAACACACCTATTGATTATCTCGATTTTGCATCGCCAGTCTCTGGCCTTGGTTCAAAAATGGGAATGGATGCCACCAATAAATGGCCTGGCGAAACCACCCGCGAATGGGGCGAGCCTATTGTTATGGATAAAGACACCAAAGACCGCGTAGATGATATTTGGGAAAGCCTTAATATTCTTTAAGTGTTTATATGTAAGTACATAACAGGCTATAAAATAACCCTGCAGATATGCTAGAATCGAGTCATTCGATTGCGTATCTGCTGTTTAAAGCGCTGCTAAAAGGTAAAAAATGCAAACATTAAAAGCTGAAGTTGTAGCTATCAGCCCACTTACAGAATTTGTTCACAAAGTAATTTTAAAGCCACAACAACCTGTGACCTTTGAAGCTGGCCAATACATGCAACTCGTATTGGGCGAAAAAGACAAACGTGCTTTTTCTATAGCTAGCCGCCCTTCACAGTGCGATGCAATAGAACTGCATATTGGCGCATCAGGTGCCGATTCGTATGCAATGCAATCGCTGGAACATTTACGAAACGCCCATACCTCTGGGCAGTTAGTAGACATTGAAGCTGGCTTGGGTATTTCACAGTTGCGCCTGCAATGTGAGCGCCCTATTATTTTACTTGCCGGTGGCACTGGTTTTTCATACGCAAAATCAATGGCTGATCACTTAGCTGAAATTAAGTGCGACCGTCCTGTATTATTTTACTGGGGTGTAAAAGAAGAGTCAGCTTTATACGCACATACAGAAATGCAAACATGGGCCGATAGCCACAAAAACTTTGAGTTTATCCCTGTGGTAGAAAATCCATCTGCTAATTGGCAAGGTCACACTGGCTATGTACATAAAGCGGTAATGCAAGATATTGTATCACTTGAACCATACGATATTTATATGGCCGGTCGTTTTGACATGATAGGTATTGTCCGTGATGACTTTATTACTCATGGTGCAATTCGTGAAAACATGTACGCAGATGCATTCGCATTTATCAAATAATTGAAATTAACTTTCAGTTATGAATAAAGGCACCTAATCGGTGCTTTTATTTTATATAACAACAAATACTTAATAGTTAAAACCTATCAATCTCATCAACATAAACAATTTCCTAAATCCCTATCTATAAACCATACTTTGTATAGAACATCAGCGGGAGAGACCCAAATGCTAAATACAAAAGTAAAAGATTTTATGCAACGCAAGTTGCCAAATATCACACCAGATACAGAAATGACGACAGCCATCGCAGAACTACAAAAATTTAAACTACTTGGCGCACCAGTATTTGATAAAGATAAATGCCTAGTCGGATTTATATCAGAGCAAGAATTACTAAAACCTCTAACTCACAGCAGCTATTTTTGTGACGGCATGGTTAAAGTGTCACAACTAATGCAAACAGACGTTGTTACTGTTAGTGGCGAAACTAATATTATTGAACTAGCTGAGCAAATGAAAACAGGTAAACCAAAAAATTATCCGGTAGTAGAGGGTGTTAAAGTGATTGGTATGATAAGCCGCTCAGATATACTTAAAGCACTTTGTAATAACTACGTTAGCTGTCAAACGCGTTAATTAAACTGACATTACAAATACAAAAATGCCGCTTATATAAAGCGGCATTTTTAATATTCTTAAATTAACGTGCGCTAACGATTGCTGAAAGTTCTTTTTTATCGCCATCGCTTAAAAATGCTATTTCTAATGCATTTTTTTGGGCTTTTTCCATATCAGCTTGAGATAAGCCCGCTTTAGGTGCTGCAACGGTATATTCGTACTCAATTTCAATGCCTTCAACCGCAGGGTCATCAGTATTAATACACGCTAAAATACCGTGATCTAAAAACTGTTTAAGTGGGTGCTTAGCTAAATCGTTTACTGTACTGGTTTGAATATTACTTGTTAAGCACGACTCAATACCAATACGGTTATCGCGTAAGTAATCCATTAGTTTTGGATCTTCAATAGCTTTAACGCCATGCCCTATTCGGCAAGCACCTAACTCATTAATTGCCTGCCAAATACTTGGAGCACCGAGTGCCTCTCCAGCATGAATAGTCGAAGCTAAATAAGCATTTCGTACTTGTTTAAAGTGCTCTACAAACAACTCACCAGGAAAGCCAATTTCGTCACCGGCTAAATCAACAGCGACTAAATCATTTTTAAATGCGAGTAAAGCATCAAGCTCTTTTTGACATGTTTTTACGCCATAAGTACGCGATAAAATGCCAATCAAGTTAGCTTTTATATTTGCATCCTTTGTTGCTGATTTAATACCATCAACAACCGCCTCTACAACCCCTTCTGGGTGTAAACCTTGGCTTTGTGCCATGTAGTAAGGGCTAAATCGAAGCTCTACATAATCAAGGCCTTGTGCTTGTGCATCTTCAATGTTTTCAATCGCTATGCGTCTACACGCATCGTAGTCGCCAAGTACAGTGACACCCCAATCTAACTTTTGTAAAAAAGCCATAAGGTTTGGCTCAGGGTCAATAACTTGAACATGAGGAATTAATGCCTCAACGTTATCTGCAGGTAACTCTATATTAAACTGACGACCAAGTTCTAATATGGTTTGCGCACGTACATTACCATCTAAATGACGGTGAATATCTAGCAAAGGTAATTTTCTATTGATCATAATAGCAACCCAGTTTAGTTAAATTTGCGCGCATGATACGCAGATATAGTTATTTTTCAAGTCTATATGGTTTGCGTTAAGTTTAAGCGGTCATATGTCTGCTTTTTGTGCAAAAAATAACGTTACTTATTTATTTGATAAATAATGCCAAAGAGTTTTAAAAAGCGTATTTGCATCAATAGGTTTGGTAATATAACTATTCATTCCAGAGGCTAATGCCTTTTTAACGTCATCGTCATGGGCGTTCGCCGATAGCCCTATTATGGGTAAATCAATTAACCCTAAATCACAACGAATTACTTTTGTTGCTTGGAGTCCATCCATTTTTGGCATCTGAATATCCATAAGAACAATGTCGTAGCTATTTTCGGTTAGCTTTTCTATGGCTTCAAAACCATCATTAGCAATGTCGGCAATACACCCTTTTGTTTTTAAAATGGCACTGGCAACATGCTGGTTAAGTGGGTTATCTTCGACTAAAAGTAACTTATAGTTTGCGAATGATAAGGTACTTACATCTATTTCGTCGTATTGCTGTTGAATTTGCTCTGCCTTTGGTAAAGGCGATATAAGCGGCAAACTAAATGTAAATGTAGAACCTTTGCCTTCATAACTAACTAAATCAATTGCACCACCCATTAACTCAACCAGCTTTCTGCAAATACTTAACCCTAAGCCTGTACCACCATATTGACGTGAGGTTGAGCTATCGGCTTGCGCAAACGGTTTAAACAATTGTTTTTGTGCTTCGCTACTAATACCAATACCCGTATCGTTAATACTAAAGTAAGTCATTTTTTTCGACTGCCAAATTTTCAGAGTGATCTCACCTTCCCCTGTAAATTTAACCGCATTATTGAGCAGATTCAGCAGCACTTGTTTTAAGCGGATTGGATCGGTATTAATGACCAAATTTGATGTTTTATCAAAATCGAGACTTAACTTTATTGATTTAATGTCAGCTTCAAACTGAAGTAAATTAAGCATTTCATCCGCTAAACTCGCTACGTTAATAGGCTCTTGCATTAAGTCTAGCTTGCCTGCTTCCATTTTTGAAAAGTCGAGTACATCGTTTAATACCCGCAGTAAAACACCCAGTGCTCCATCTGCTTGTTCAATGTAACTCCTTGCTTGTTGCCAATCATTCTGTTGCAGCGCTAAATAATGCAGCCCTTTTATACCGTTAATAGGGGTGCGGACTTCGTGACTCATGTTTGCTAAAAACTGTCCTTTAATATGACTCGCTTCATCTGCTTTTTGTTTTTCTTTGCGTAATGTATGCGTTTGCTTAGCCACTTGTTCGCGAATTTGTATGTTTGTACCTGTAACTGAAATCAAAAATGTAATCAGTAACCACACAAACAACATACCTACTATTTGTGCAAGCCAATACATTAACCAAGACGTTCTAACTATTGGTTCATATAACTCGACCTGCCACATGCGTTTGCCAATCAACAATTGATATTCTTTAAACAGCGTTTGCGAGTTATCGGTATCGGCAATATAAATTGCCTGCTTTTTCCCTGGTATCGTTGTATCAAAAAAACTGACTGAAATTGAGTTGTTGTGATCAAATAATAGTGTTTGCGATAAGCGTTTCAGACTGACAATCGCTGCCACAAAACCTTGAAAATCATCTTCGGTAGACGACTCTCCAAAAACAGGATATAAAAAGAGTACACCGTCTTCAGCTGTATTTTGGACCAAGTTAATTGGCTCACTTAGTGCAAGTTCATTAAGCTCTTTCGCTTTGCTAAGCGCTGCACCTCTTACTTTACTAGAAGCTAAATCAAACCCTAAAACACCTTCATTATCTTTTAAGGGATATACATATTTTACAGGAAAGTAATTACTACGAGTACCTGCAGGTTGCCAACCTCCATCAAGTGACTTTTCTTTTATATATAAAGGTTTGCCTGTGGCTGTATTTTCATGTGTTTCAAAATCTGCGAGTTTATTTGCTGGTATATAAGGTATCCATTCAAATGCTAAAATTTCTTGGCTATAGTCCAACTGCTTTGAAGTAAATTGTTTAAACTCTTTAAAGTTCACGTCATTACTACTAGCAAAAAATGTAGCTAACAATCCTAAGTGAGCAGTAATACCATCGAGCTTCTGGCTTATAGCATTTTGCACAGTAAGTATTTTGGCTTCTTGCTTTTGAATGTCTTTTTCTTTTTTAACACTGGCAGCGCCATAAAAACTAACGCTGATTAGTATATAAATTAATAGTGAAGGTAAAATTACCAACATACGGTGGCGTACTTGCGTGTAATTAAAGGCTGCGAGCATGAGTGGAGTAAATATAAGTACACCGATACTGTCGCCAATCCACCATGCTATAAAGCTATCAAAAATAGCATTGGTCGGAATCACATTATTCAATGCTAATAAACTAGTTCCCACACCTGCAGCAATAACACAGCATATTGGTCCTGCTACTATTAAGCTCTGCACACTGTGTTTTAAAGAAGATAAATCTAGTGGAGCCTTTATAACATTTACTATAATTTGACGACCAATCCAAGCCTGTAAAACAGAGGCTAAAGTGACGCAAATGGCTTGTAAAAGCACATTAAAATGAAGAATATCTACGGTGTTATCAAGATGAATTAAGTTAGTACAGAAAGCACCAAGAATAAGGCCAATAAATGACTTACGTCCCCAAATTAAAAAGCTCGCTAAAGCAATTCCTGAGGGCGGCCAAGAGGCGACCGCATAGCCATCTACAGAAAGAAGTGAGTTGCTAAAATACCCAGTAAAAAAGTAAGCACAAGCCAAGCTAAGGGTTAATATTAAAAACTTTCTCAATGCTTGTGCTCCTGAACTACAAAAAATGCTAAGTAGTTATAGTGTAGTCATTTATTGATATAAAACGAGCGCCTTTTCTGCTTGTGCACTATTTTTATAACTTAAAACAGCTTGTTCAGAGAACTGTTTTTTATTGTCACTATTCAGTGCTTTATCAAAAATTCTAGCTGCTAAGTCATAATCACCTTTAGCATTAGCAAGGCAAGCCAGCGCAAGTAATAGTGAATTATTTGAATCATCCTTTTTAAGGCGTTCTTGTATGTTTATTTGCAACTTAGGCGCATCGGCTGCTGTTGCTTTACTTAATATATTGGCAAGCTCTAAGTGTTGCTCATTGTGCTTAACCATTTTAATTAAGTCACTTTCAATAGCAGCCAATTGACCTGCTTGCGCCATTTGCATTAAATATGCGGTGTGGGCATGAGCTTGCAGCTTTTTCGGTAGCTGTTTATATTTTTCACTCAGTTTGTCTGCATCTAACGCATTAAAGTAGGCACTAAATAACTGCGTCCACTGTGCATCAGTAAGTGCTTTTTTGCGTAATAAACGCGGCAAAAAATCTTCCAGCGCACTAAAGTGTTGTTGCTGTACTAATACTTCTGCATAAAGTTTTAACTCAAGTGCGGTGGCTTTTTTAGCTTCTGCGCTAATACGCATTTGTGATTCAATCGCGCTACTGTCGCCACTTGCCAACCATAGCTTTGCTACTTTTAATTGATGCTCTGGGCTTATTTCAAATAAACGCTCAAGTGCTTTATCTGTTTGATTATTAGCAAGCGCTGCTTTTGCAAGTAATGCTAAGCGAATATCTTCAAACTTATCTGGTACGCTATTACCCGATAGAGCCTGCTCTACATGCTCATAATCATCATTAATAGCACTCCACAGAGCCTGCTCAATAGCTACTTGTTTGCGCTCTTGGCTACGTGCAAAAAAGCCATGTTTAGTATTATGATAAATCGATAATAAGTAGCGGATTAGCTTATATGTTAAATATAAAACAACAGCGGTAATGACTGCCATTATACAAAACGATACTATCGTGCCTTCTATCGTCGTATTGTTAAATGAAATAAGTACATAACCTTTTTCATCTAGCACAAATGGAGTAACCGCTAGTACAACAACAATAGCTACAATTAAAATAATTAGCCCTATCATTGCGCCCACTCCTTAACCTTTTGTGTACTATTTAAGGTTATTTTTGGATTAAAATTAAGCTGCTCTTTTTCGAGTTTAGACAACGCTTTAAGTACCGTTTTGGTTGCATCATCGTCTTGCTTAAAGTACTCACCAACTAAACGTTTTGCTTCACTTAAGGCGCTAAAGAAAATACTCGCCTGCTTACTCATAAGTGCATCTTGTGCCTGAGTTATATTAAGCTTGATTCGTTGATTAATTAAATGGCGCTCTTGTTCTGTAAGTAATGGCTCAATGGAAACACCTTCGTGCTGGCGAATAGTAATAAAGCTATCCACAATTTTATTCCAGCTATTACTCAGGTTTTGCTGCCAATCACTCACGTCATCACTTAAAGCATTTTCATCTATTGCAGCCGCTTCTTCTGGCAAGTTAACCGCATTAAAAACTAAATTATCAACGCTATTAAGTGCACTGTTTAGCTGTAAATAAATAGCCTCTGTTGCTATAGGTTTAAGGCTATCAAGTGTTTGTATGTCTTGCATAATAGCTTGGCGAACTTCAACTGTTCCTGGGTGTTCGCTAAGTAATGCATCTAAGCGCTTTAAAACAGCACTAGTGCCTTGGTAATCTTTTTCAGCCCATAGTTTAAATTCAGCCATACGCTGTAAGCTGGTTACTTCTTGTGGGTTTAAAGACGAGCCTTGTTGCTGCGCTTTTTGCAGGGCTGCTTTTAGCTCTTGCTGATTTTGAGCTGCACTTTCACTTAGGGTTGCGGCTACTTTTTTCTCACTATTAAACAGCGCTTGCTGCAAATTAGATTGCGCCGATTTAAGTGCTTGCAGCTCTTGAACGAGTAACTTATTTTGCTCGCTTAACTCATTAACGGCTAGGTTTTGCGCCTTACCAGCATTTAATTTTTGATAAAACTCGTATCCAACACCAGAGGCCACAATTAACGAAATAAGAAGCGCAAGTGCTGCAACCTTACTTACCTTTTGTTTGTTTTTTTCTGTCGTATTTTTTGTAGCTGCTGGCTCTTGCTTAGCTGATTTAGCTGAGGCCGGGTTAGCTATTGTTGATGTGGCTTTTTCTGCCGTAACTGGCTTTGACTGTTCGCTCATGTTGCTACCTTGCTGATTTATGCAGGTAAACATAGCATTATCGCTAGCCCCTGCTGCAATGTGTATATTAGCCGAACTTACCTGTTGCAACTTTAAATAAGCGGCTATCCGCTCGCTTGCAACATAAAATCGGCACTGTTGTAACCATTGTAGTTGGTGTGCAGTAAGGCTTTTAAATATAGCATCAACTGCTGCATTACTTGTTATGACTATACCGTGTACATTCTGGCTTTTCCAGTGGTCTGTCCAGTTAGGGGTGATACTCTCTGTGGGTTCACGTTTGTACACAACACAATTATTTAAAAAAGCACCACGCTCTTTTAGCGTTTTAGCTAACTCAGGGCGGCCACCTTGCCCCTTAACTAACACTATATTACTGCCATCAACCTCGGCGAGTGATTTGAGCGCAAGTAACCCTTCTGAATCATACTGCTTTGGTACTGCTGCGCGCACACCAAATTGCTCATATATAATGTCGGCTGTTTGTTGTCCAACCGCATAAAACTGCGCTTTGGTATTTATATCGGGTTTTAATTGCGAAAGTGCGCTGACTGCATCTTGCGATATAAATATTATTTTATCTGCATTTAACAGCGGACTAAGTTCAGTGCTGGAGGGTGTTAAATGCGTTATTTTTAATACCGGAAATAAAGACGCCTGATAACCCGCTTGCTCAAGTTGCTGTGCAAGAGCTGCGCCTTTTCCTTCGGGCCGAGTTATCAGAATATGTGTCATTTATGCGTCTCTATAAACTTCAGCTAATATTTTGTCTGCGCCTTGAGCTAGTAATTTTTTAGCAAGCTCAATACCTAGTTCTTCTGCGTCATTTACATGACCTGTTACTTCGTCACGTAAAATTTCGCTGCCATCAACAGCCCCCACTAAACCACGCAAATGTACCTGCTCGCCATCAACTAATGCATAAGCACCAATAGGAACTTGGCAACCACCTTCTAAATAGCGGTTCATCGAACGCTCTGCATTTACGCGAATACGTGTTTGGGTATGCTCAAGTGGTGCAAGTAATGCTTTTGTTACTTCATCATCAATACGACATTCAATACCTACAGCGCCTTGACCATTTGCCGGTAATGACACTTCTGGCTCAATGTAGTCAGCAATACGCTTACTCATTTTTAAACGAATAAGCCCCGCTGCCGCTAAAATAATAGCATCGTATTGGCCATCATCTAATTTACCTAAACGCGTATTTACATTACCGCGCAAATCACGAATATCTAAATCAGGGCGAAGTGCTTTAATTTGGCACTGGCGGCGTAAGCTCGAAGTACCCACAATGGCGCCCTGTGGTAGCTCGTTTAAATTTGCAAAATTGTTTGATACAAACGCATCACGCGGATCTTCACGCTCACAAATAGTATACAGCTCTAATCCTTCTGGGAACTCTACTGGCACGTCCTTCATAGAATGCACGGCAATATCAGCTCGCCCATCTAACATGGCTTGCTCTAGCTCTTTAACAAATAAGCCTTTACCGCCAATTTTAGCCAATGGCGTATCTAAAATTATATCCCCTTGCGTCGACATTGGGACTAATTCTACGCGCACATCTGCATGAAAACGCTCAAGCTCTGCTTTTACAAATTCGGCCTGCCAAAGTGCTAAGGCGCTTTTGCGCGTTGCGATGCGTACTAATTTTGTTTTTTCTGTCATAGGGGTATCCAATTAATTACTGCGTTTAGCTAGTTTTAGTCAGCTAAAATTCTAAACTCTTTTTGGGCAATTAAATTGCCTTGCTCATCAACTACATCAACACGCCAATGGCCTGTTTGTGTGTCCATGATATTTTTTGTTGAGTACGTTCTGTAGCGAGGCGAAGTAACATTAAGTGTAATTTCAGCCATAGTTTCACCTTCAAACGACCAAACATGCTTAACTTGCTGGCCTTGAAGATTTTTAATCTCACTAAAAAACGATACGCCTTCATCAAACTGACTTAATCTAATATCAGCAGCAAACACATTAGTGGGCTCACGCTTACTTACTTTACGAGTAAGTACCGCACGGCTAATTTTACTCGTGTCTATTTGCGCGCCCAAAGCCACACTTGCCACTTGTGCTGTCGGCGAAAAACCTTCAGTGCCACTCAATGCGCCATCATCACTTTCTAACTCTAAAAGTAAGTCGCTTTGACTGGCTAGCTCAGCTACGTTTTGAGCTTCTGCGGTTTCTTCTTGCACATCATTATCAAGGTTTGAGTTTAACTCTGTATTAATGCTTTCGCTTTGTTCAGTAACACTATCGTTGTTAGCCAATAAAACAGGGGGATTATTTACAAGCTCAGCGTCATCAGATGTATTACTTGAAATGCTTAGTTGAGCCTCATTTTGCTCAGCTGACAACGGTTCAATCCGAGCTTGCATTACCTCTGCAGACTCATTAGGGGTATTGTTTATTGATGATTCAGACTCAACATCCGTTACTTCAAAGTTTGTCTGGTTTTGAGCGTTACTGCTAAAGCTTAAAAATTGCTCCTGCTCATTTGGATGCTCACCTTGCTCTGCACTGGCTGACGTTGTTAAGCCATACACAACTGCTGCAGAGGTCATTAATACCAACATAGCAATACTCACAATACGACGCCAATTCCACTCGTAGCTTACCGTTGGTACACTCTCTTGTAGTTCGCGTTTAACATTTGCTTTAATAACTATTTTTTGACTCATATTGACCTCAGCGGTTCCAAAATTAGCTTAAACGAGCAATTAACCATTGGCGAATAGCTTGCAATTCTTCTGCGCAAACTTGGTGAGCCATTGGATATTCTTGCCAGCTTACATCCATGTTATGTGCTGTTAATACTTCAAACGCACTTCTTCCCGCACTATGCGGTACAACGTTATCTTGGCTACCATGAGCCATAAATACGTTTAAATCAGTATGCTTTGCTTCATCAGCAAATTTTTGCGGCACACACATATAAGTAGAAAGCGCCATGACACCCCCAAGCTTTTGCTCAAAGCGCGGTGCTAAATGTAGCGATACAACACCACCTTGAGAAAAACCAGCTAAAATAATTTTATTAGCAGGTATGCCATTAGCAATTTCTTTATTAATTAACTCTTCTACCTTTGCAGCCGAATCCCTTACGCCTTGTTCATCGGCACGCTTATCTAATTCTATAGATTTAATATCGTACCAAGAGCGCATTTCCATGCCACCATTTATGGTGACCGGTTGTACTGGCGCATGCGGAAAAACAAACCGTATACCAAGCTCACTTGGTAAATTAAGCTGCGGAGCTACTGGCGCAAAACCATCCCCAGAGTCACCTAAACCATGTAACCAAATAACCGTTGCTTTGTGCTCACTTTGGGCTGCATATTCTACAAATTCTAAACTCATAGTGATGATTGCCACTTAACTTCTTGGCCTGCTTGGCGAGTTGAGGCTTCATTTATAAACGCCCAAAATTCAGCGCCAGAACGGTTATCAATCCACAACCCATCACGCATTTCAAAATGATGTCCGTTAAACTTAGTCGCAACCCATACTTGATGAAGAGGTGCTTGCTTGTTAATCACTATTTTACTTTTATCAGGAAAAATAATTTCTAAAATACCTTGTGCCGATTCGTAATCTAAATCAGCTTCGCAATCATCAACCTGCTCTTCAATAGTGAACATAAGAGCTTCGGCTAATTGGTGATATTCGTGTTCAGTCATTGTTATTTCCTTTGCAGGCGAGCCGCCTAATATTGGGTACGTTTTAGCTTTAAAAGTGTGCAGCTAGTGTAACAGGAATAAAATCATCCGCGAATAGCTGCATTTTTTAGATATTCTGTTACTCTGCGATTATAAAGCCAGCAACCATATTAATCTAATGAAAGCGACACATACCTTACAATTAAAAAGACTATTAATAAGCACTGTACTGTTAAGCGCCTTAGCTGGCTGCGGACAAAGCGGTCCGTTATATTTACCAGAGCAACAAACAGAGCAAAACCAACCTCAAAATACAGCTCAGCCAGCCACTACCGCTGAGCAAGCCAAAATATCGCAAAGTCAGGAGCAATAAATGGATTATTTTAACTACAAAAACAACCAATTATTTGCCGAAGACGTCAGTGTGGCAAGCATAGCGCAGCAATACGGTACGCCGTGTTATGTGTACTCGCGCGCTACATTTGAGCGCCATTATTTAGCGTTTGCTAACGCCACTAAAAATCATAAAAGCTTGGTGTGTTACGCCGTAAAAGCAAACTCAAATATTGCCGTGCTTAATATATTAGCGCGCCTAGGATCGGGTTTTGATATTGTATCCAAAGGCGAACTTGCGCGTGTAATTAAAGCGGGAGGCGATGCTTCTAAAGTGGTTTTTTCGGGCGTGGCTAAAACAGCAGACGAAATAGCGTACGCATTAAAATTGGGGATTAAATGCTTTAACGTTGAATCAGCCTCTGAGCTTGAGCGTATTTCTGAAGTGGCTTGCGAGCTTAACCTAGAAGCGCCTATTTCTATTCGCGTAAACCCTGACATAGATGCAAAAACACATCCGTATATTTCTACTGGTTTAAAAGAAAATAAATTTGGTATTGATATACAAACTGCAGTAAGTGTTTATCAACAAACAGCGGCTTTACCTGGTTTAAAAATTATTGGTGTTGATTGCCATATTGGCTCTCAATTAACTGAAGTAAGACCATTTTTAGAAGCCCTTGATAAACTCATGGCGCTTATTGATGAGCTAAAAACCAACGGTATTGAGCTAACTCACTTAGATATTGGTGGCGGTTTAGGCGTGCCATATAACAACGAGCAACCACCACACCCAAGTGAATATGCAGCGCAAGTAACCGAACGCTTAGCTAACTACAAACATCTTGAACTTATTTTTGAACCTGGGCGCGCTATTGCAGCTAACGCAGGTATTTTAGTTACTCAAGTTGAATTTATTAAACAAAACCAAGACAAATTTTTTGCCATTGTAGATGCAGGTATGAACGACATGCTTCGCCCTGCGCTTTATCAAGCGTGGCAAAAAATCATTCCGGTATCAGTTCGCGACGACGAAACACCGACTCACAACTTTGATATTGTGGGCCCTGTGTGCGAAACCGGCGACTTTTTAGGAAAAGATCGTGAACTAGCGCTTAAACAAGGCGATTTACTCGCACAGCGAAGTGCTGGTGCATATGGCTTTACCATGAGTTCAAACTACAACTCGCGCCCGCGTGTTGCAGAAATAATGGTAGATGGTCAGCAGCACCATCTTATTCGTGAACGCGAAACTATTGAAAGCCTTTATCAAGGTGAGAAAGTTTTACCATAAACGTTTTTGTCTACTAGCTGCTCTGTGGCATGATTAGCACAGAGCAAAACCGAATTAGAGCGCTATGTTAGTTAATTTTTCCAAAATGCACGGCTTAGGCAACGACTTTGTTGTGATTGATAACATTACACAAAATGTTTTTTTGTCGCGAGATCAAATCAAAAAACTGGCAGATCGCCATTTTGGCATTGGCTTTGACCAATTACTGATGGTTGAAGCGCCATACTCTCCTGATCTCGACTTTCATTATCGAATATTTAATGCCGATGGTACCGAAGTAGAACAATGCGGTAACGGCGCACGCTGTTTTGCCCGCTTTGTACGTATGAAGGGCCTGACTAACAAGCATAAAATTACTGTGTCGACCAAGTCGGGCAACTTAACGCTCTACATAGAAAAAGACGGTCAAGTAACGGTTAACATGGGTCATCCAAATTTTGAGCCAAGTAAAATCCCTTTAAAAGCGAGCAAGCGTGAGCTTACTTATATTATTAGAACCGAAGAACACACTGTATTTAGTGGCGCGGTATCTATGGGTAACCCGCATTGCGTGCTAGAAGTTGACGACGTAACCACCGCGCAAGTTGATATATTGGGTCCATTACTTGAAAACCACGAACGTTTTCCGCAAAAAGCGAACATTGGCTTTATGCAAGTTGTATCGCATGAACACATTAAATTAAGAGTGTGGGAGCGCGGCGTTAACGAAACCCTAGCCTGTGGCACAGGTGCGTGTGCAGCAATGGTTATTGGTCATATGCAAAATAAGTTATCAACAACCGTTCAAGTAGATTTACCAGGCGGTAGCTTACAAGTACGTTGGAGTGGCGAAGGTCATCCGGTACGCATGACTGGCCCCGCAGAGCATGTGTTCGACGGGCAAGTAGCGCTATGAGCGAGCTAAGTAAAGAACAGGTTATTGATTACTTACATCAACATCCTGATTTTTTGGTTCATCACCCGGAGCTACTCGCACAACTTGAGCTGCAACAGCAAGCTCAAGGTGCAACGTCACTAGTACATATTCAGCAACGCCAATTACGCGAGCACAACACGCTTTTAAAAAACCAAATAGACGCTATGAGCAAGCATGCAACGCAAAACGAGCTCGTATATCGCTTGTTTAGCCAGTGCCATCGCCAGCTTTGGAATCATGACGATTTTGACACTCTTGCAAATAATCTGCGTAATATAATATGCTCAAGTGAAGATGTTAGCGACTGCAAATTAGTAAAATATAATCCCGAGTACGACGAGCTTATTTCACATCGCCTTACCCATTCTGGGCATTATTTAGGGCGTATTAATCAGCAAGAGCGCGAATTATTATTTAGTGAAGATACACAATCCGTCGCTATTTATTTAATTGGCGACACCAAGCACCCTATCGCTATTTTGGCGTTTGGTAGCAATAACGTAAACCATTTTGAGCCTGCGCAAGATAACCTGTTTGTGCTCGACTTTATAAACGCATTACACCTGCGGTTACAAAAACTAGCATGAGTGACGATGCGCCTAATATTACCCAGTTAAGCGATAATTGGCGTACACCCATAACGCTATTTAGCGATTATTTAAAGTTTGAAAAACAATATTCAGCGCACACAGTTAATCAATACGTAAGCCAACTTGGCTTTGCAGCCCTTTATTTTAGCAAACTATGTGATGACTGGTTTGGCGTACAAGGCGAGCATATTCGCCGCTACAGCATGGCACTGCGATCAAAACAATTAAGTGGCCGTACAATTAGCTTAAAGCTCAGTTGTATTCGCAGCTTATATAAGTTTTTAAAAGCAAAAAATATTGCCGAGCAATCGCATTACCATAATCCGGCGGTGGGTATAAAAGGTCCTAAGTTTGCAAAGCCCCTACCTAAAAATCTCGATGTGGATCAAATGGCACGCTTGCTCGAAATACCCGACGACGAGCCTCTCGCAATTAGAGATAAAGCAATGATGGAGCTTATGTATTCATCAGGGCTGCGTATAAGTGAGTTAGTTGGCGCTAACATGCAAGATATGAGTGCTGCCAATGGCGAAATTTTAGTGCGTGGTAAAGGCAATAAAGAGCGATTAATTCCGGTGGGCAAAAAAGCGTTAGATGCATTAAAAAAATGGCTCACAATACGCCCTCAGTTTGCAAAGCCCGATGAAATAGCAGTATTTTTAAGTAGCCAAAAAAATCGTATTTCGATTCGCCAAGTGCGCCTGCGTATGCAAGAGTGGGGAATAAAACAAGGCATTAGCTCGCAGGTTCACCCGCATAAGCTGCGCCACTCGTTTGCGTCACATATTTTAGAATCATCTGGTGATTTACGCGCCGTGCAAGAATTACTAGGGCACAGCAGTTTGTCGGCTACACAAGTATATACACATTTAGATTTTCAGCATTTAGCCAAGGTATACGACAACACTCACCCTCGCGCAAAAAAACGAACTGATTAGGAAAATAAATATGATCCGATTTAATCGTGCTATTAAGCCATTTTCTGTCATGAGCTTTGACTTAGACGACACGCTATACAGCAATCACCCTATTATAAAAGCAGCCGTTAAAGCCCAACAAAATTATTTAAACGCGCTACCGGGCTATCAAGAGCAAGGTCCAAAGTACTGGCAACTATGTCGCGAACTTGCCGTAATACAAAACCCAGATCTCGCAGATGATGTAACTAAATGGCGCAAACACACCCTACGTTTAGCGCTTTCTAAACTTGGGTTTACCGCAGATGATGTAGAGCGCCATGCAAATGCCGCCTATAACGCCTTTGCCGATGCGCGCAGCAACATAGTCGTAAGCGATGACGTACTTAACTTACTAGATAACCTAGCCAAACACTTTACGCTTGTTGCGATTACTAACGGTAACGTTGAAATTGAACGCTTTAACTTACACGATAAATTTGAACTCGTACTGCAAGCAGGTATGCACGGTAAAGCAAAACCTCACAGCACCCTATTTGATAAAGCAGCCACACATTTAAATGTTGCTAAAAGCGATATTTTACATATTGGCGATAGCCTAGATACCGACGTACAAGGCGCAAATAATGCCGGTTGCCAATCGGTATGGTTAAACGATCAAGGCGCCAATTATGCTTATAAAGGGCTGGCTGATATTGAAATAGCCAATATTCATGCCTTAACGCACTTTATTAAATAACCTATTAAAAATAAGAGGTCACAATGAGCCACTATACCAAGCTAATCACCTTGCTATTAATTGGCTCGCTTAGCCTTAACGCTTATTTATTATGGCCGCAGCCTGCGTTAACTACACCACAAAAAACGCAAAGTGCCCAGCAAAGCATATCGCCTAAACAACAAGATACGTTACTAAATACGGCAAAGCAGCAATTTAAACAACACCAATTTGAAGCCGCACTTAGTAGCTATCAACAACTCAAAAATAGCAATCCAGAAAGTGCAAAAAACCTTTATTCATCGTGGCTGATACAGCTTAAAACATGGCTAAATAGCAATTTATTACTCAGCGAGTCATTTCTCAATGCGCTATTAAATAACAGCCCTTATAACGTAGAATTACTTAACTTACAGGTTGAGTATTTAATAAATAGCGAGCAAACACAAAACGCCATTATTGCTTTATTTGAGCTGAATTCATTACTACCTGCTGATCAGCAAAACAACGTAAATACACGTTTAAATACGCTCACTCAAAACGAATTACACACATTAACTGAGCAACAAAATTGGCAAGCTATTATTGAGCAAACACAAATTTGGCTTGATTATAAAAGCGATAACGCGCAGTTTTTATATCCGCTTGCGTACGCCTACTTTCAGCAAGGCGATTTAATTAGTGCACAAGCAACCCTTGATCGAATGCCAAACCAGCACAATCTAAAAAGCCAAGTGCAAACACTGCAAGCGATGATCAATAAAGCACAATCGCAAGATGACTTCGTTGCTTTAACGCCGTATGGCGCGCATTACTTAATAAACACCGAAATAAATAATAACCTATCAACCGAACTAATGATTGATACAGGCGCAAGCGTAACCTCACTACCTACAAGTATAATTGAGCAAATTTCGCCACAGCCTTTATATTTAGGCGATGTAACGGTAAATACAGCTAACGGTCAAATTGTTGTAAAGCGTTATCAAATTGAATCGTTTAAAGTGGGCTCGCAAATTATTTATGGTTTTGAAGTGTTGAGCATTGAAAACACACGCGGACAAGGTTTGCTAGGGATGAACTTTTTATCGCGATTTAAATTCAATATAAATCAGCAAACAGATGAGCTAGAGTTGAGCGCTAAATAATTAAAAATCCAAAGGTAACACATGACACTAAATAACTATTTAAAAGCACTTGCTGAAAACCCAAAAAGCATTCAATTTACCGATACAATGGCTGTGATTGAAGCAAATTACGACTTTACTGCATGTGGCTTTAATAACAATGGATTACTTAGCGCTGCGAGTGAGAACAACGGCTCATGTAAAATTTTTGCGTTTGCTAAATTAAACGATTTAAGTAAACAAAATACGTTGGATTGTTTTGGTAAGTTTTACCGAGAAGACGTGCTACAAAACCCTAAAGGGGATGATCACATGAACATTCGCACGTTTATGCTAGCACCAGAGGCAACACCTTTTTTAGGTATTACCTTTAAAGGCGAGCCACTAAAAGCAAAATAGCCAGCAAAAATTAAAGTGGCTTTTCCATAAAGTAACGCGTACCTGAGCGTGGGTAATTATTAAGTTGATACTTAACACTATAACCGCGCTTTTCGTAAAAAGGTTTTGCTTGAAAATCAAGTGTATCAAGCTGAGCAGTTGTTGCTCCTAGCTCAATAGCAGCTTGTTCAAGTGCCGTTAGCAGTTTATCTGCAAGCCCTTTACCTCGTGCACTATCGCTACACCAAAGCCAACCAATCATCAGCCAATTTCCAAACACACACCCACTAATACCGGCAACAAGCTCGCCTTGCTCATCAGTAAATTTATAGCCTAATGGCACTCTTTGCGCATCAAAATGCTGGGCGTTAAATTCAACCATTTGTGCGCGAAGCGCTGAGTTTAACGCATCGGTATTATCTACTTTTAATTGATACATCTATCACCCTTAAAAAGCAGATACTAGCAAATTAGCTCAATCAATAAAGATTATTTTTACCGTAAGGTACTTCAAGCATATTGCTACCGGTTTTTTCTGGCTGACCGCACATTTCGTCGTAAGCGCTTGTTTGGCGCAGTACCATTTCGGCATACGCTATTTTGTCAAAACGCTTTTGAACATGCAGTGGGCTGAGCGCTCTTAAAAACTCACCGCTGTCTTCTGTTACATAGTATTCAACGTTATTAATCATTACTGATACTTGATAAAGCGCCATATCTAACGAGTGAACAATAACTTTTTGTAGCGGCTCATGCTTCTTTAACTGTGAAAATTTAATACCCATAATTTTTGCCTTAATTAAATTTAACAGTATCGATACGCAGCTTTGCTATAATCGCGATCAAATTTTTATTAGCCGCTGGCATCACACGTTATGAACACAAAAATCCGACTCGCTAAATATATTGCCCATGCAGGTATTTGTTCTCGTAAACAGGCATCGCGTTTAATTGATGAAGGTGTTGTGACTGTAAATAATCGCCCAGCGAATCATATAGATCACGTTGATGAGCAAGACATTGTAATAGTGAATGAAAAAGAAATTAAAGGTGCTGCCGATTTAGTTTATTTTGCGTACCACAAACCAGTAGGCATTGACTGCAAATTAAATATTGATGACCCTGCCAGCCTTATTCACCATTTGCCCACACTCACCCGTGTTTACCCTATTGGTCGATTAGATAAAGACTCTCGCGGTTTGCTTATTTTGACCAACGATGGGGATTTTTGTAATCAACTAATACATCCTGACTTCCACCAGCCTAAACATTATTTAGTCACCGTAAATAAGCCTTTAGACGATGCTTTTTGTAAAAAAATGACAGCAGGCGTACCCGTTGATAAACACATAACCCTGCCTTGTGAAGTAAATAAAATAGCCAGCAATCAGTTTAGTATTGTTTTAAAACAAGGGCTAAACAGACAAATACGTAAAATGGCGCATTACTGCGGATATAAAGTAATTGATTTATTTAGAGTGCAATTTAGTGACCTCACCCTTTCAAAACTAAACCTACCTGAAAACCAATATATACAAATTAATAAAAACGATATTTCAAAAATCTAATACCAAGTCACTTAATTACATCTCAAAAAGTTAAAAAATAAACTTGCAATTACAGATTACAGGCGTAGTCTTTAATTAAAGATTACATTTGTAGGCAATAGCATGATTGAGTTATCAAAAGCAGAGTTTGACGTGCTCGACGCACTTTGGATTAACTACCCCGCCACCGCGAGCCAAATAATTGAGCGCTTAAGCGACGATAAGCAATGGCACGAAAAAACCATTAAAACCCTACTAGGTCGACTAGTAAAAAAAGGCGCACTTACATTTGAAAAAGAAGGTCGTCAGTATATTTATATGCCGTGTATGGAGCGCGCCGACTACACCTTAAAAGAAAGCCAAAACTTTATTGAGCGCTTTTTTAGTGGACGTATTGCGCCACTTGTAAGTGGTTTTGCTAAATCGGAGCAGCTTTCTCAGCAAGATATAAACGAGCTTAAAAAAGTTATAGATGACTGGGAAAAAAACCAAAAGTAAGGGATTAACATGGTTATTCAAACTGGTTTTAATTGGTTAATTGGGCAGCAACTACTATTAAGTATTTTGTTTTGTGGATTTATTTTACTCGAGCGATTTGGTTTAAAAGCCCTTGGCTCGCGGTTTGTATATAAATTAGCATGGCTATTACCTGCGGCATTGGTTATTGCTAATTTACCAAATGCGATTAAACCACTGCAAAATAGCAATATTAGCCATTACTTAATCACCCCTAACCAGCCTTTTACACATGAAATGGGTATTAGCTGGGCGCTCGTGTATGTACTTATTACCGCAGGGTTATTAATAGCTAGCTTTATTACGCATACCCGCTTTGTTAAAAGCCTGCAGTTAACTGAGTTAACACAATTTGAAGGCACTCTTACCGCTGATGTTAAAACTTATACCAGCCAACATGTAGCCACGCCAATGGTGGTCGGTATTTTAAACAGCAAGCTGGTGTTACCGAGTAACTACAATACCCAGTTTGATAAAGCCACATTAGCGCTTATTTTAGAGCACGAAAACGTACACATAAAACGCAAAGACAACCTAACAAATGCACTTATATTACTGCCTACTATTTTACTGTGGTTTAACCCACTAGCTTGGTTTTGTTACGCAAGCATGCGCCGACTACAAGAGCTGACTTGTGATGAACGGGTACTTAGCAATAAAACCACACAACAACATATTTTATATAGCAAAGCCTTAATAAACTGCGCGGCAAATGCGCCCACAGGGCTTATGGCTTATTCACACTACGGAGATAAAAAAACCATGTTACAACGACTAACTAATATAAAACACAGTGGGGAGCGTTCAAAGCTTGCTAAAGGTGGCTTATTACTTGTAGCCGCAAGTATGCTAAGTGGATTAGCGATTGCAAAGCAACCAGAGGCAATGACTAAAGAGGATCACATTTCACCGACAATGCGTATCGAACCCCTTTATCCAATACAAGCAGCTCAACAAGGCATCAGCGGCTCTGTTGTATTAAAATACGATATTGCAGCAAACGGTAAAACAAAAAACATTAGTGTTATTCAATCAAAACCTAAAGATGTTTTTGATAAATCAGCGAAAGAGGCACTAGCAAAATGGAAATATAAAGCATCAGATTCAGGTTTTGAAGATGTACTTGTGCAACTAGATTTTGCGATTAATAGTGAAGTGGCACCTACCGATTTAATTGAGCGAATTAAAGTATCGCATTAACGCCACGAGTTGTTCAAGACTACAAAGCAAGCGCCCTTTTAGGCTGCTTGCTTTGTAGTTTTACGCTATAAAGTTATAAGCTCACCACAATCATGGCAATGGCTGACCCCAAACCAATAAACCACACTAATGAGCGAATTATATCTAGGTTCATATAGTAAAATACGCAATACAAAATACGCGACACAATATGCGTAACCGCTAGCATTTCGGTCACTGCACTTACAGAGTTAGTGCCCAGTACAACTGCTATCGCGACAGCAAAAACAGCGAGCGATTCAAAACAGTTTTGATGAGCAGCGAGCGCCCTTGCGCCAAAGCCGGTTAATTTTGTTTGTTGTGCCCTCGGATGTTTGTTGTCGTATCGACCTAATTTTGCCATTGCTATAGCAACCGGCACTTTTGCAAAGTAAGGCATTAATACCGCAAGTAATGCACATACAACTAATGTTGTCATAATTTATCCTTTTGATGTTTCGGATAATTTAGCATAAGCGTAATAAAAAAGCCGCCAGATACGTTTTATGACAAACGCTGGCGGCTAAACAATAACATCACACTTACTATAGCTAAGTTTACTCATAAAACAGTGCGGCATAATGTCGCAGATGATGAATATTCACTATCACCCTTAATGCATCGCATTAATAACTAAAGATTGTTAACTTAAAGACCTTATTTTTAATCGACAAATACCATGACTTGGATCTTTTTCACTTTTTTAGCCGCCTTTATGCAAGCCTGGCGTAATGCCCTGCAAAGCAAATTAAGTAACGATGTGAGTGTTGCTGGCGTAACACTCTCTCGCTTTATTATTGCAGGCCCTATTGCTGCCGTGTATTTATATGGTTTGTATCAATATCAAGATACCGCCATGCCTACGTTTAATAATGCCTTTTGGGCATTTATTGTAGGCGCAAGTGTTATGCAAATACTTGCCACTGGTTTAATGGTTAAGTTATTTAAAATGAATAATTACGCTGTAGGTGCTGGTCTTGCCAAAAGCGAGGCGTTAGTGGCTGCTATTTTAGGTGTATTATTTTTTGGCTCGGCACTTTCTTTACTCGGTTGGCTTGGTGTGTTTTTTGGCGCTATTGCCGTATTGCTACTCAGCGGCATAACAAGCGTTAAACACTTTAATGCTAAAACAGCATTACTAGGACTTGCTTGTGGTACTTGCTTTGCACTTACCTCACTGTGGGTACGTGAAGCCAGCTTAAACTCAGGATTATTATTTCCCCACTCAGCCGCTTGGGTTTTACTGTTTGTAATTAGCTTACAAACGCTAATACTACTGGGCTATTTATTATTAAAAGAGCCAAAAACACTCAGTAAACTGTGGCAATACAAAGGCACTACAGCCGCTATTAGTGTTTTTAGTTGTGTTGGCTCTATTGGCTGGTTTAGTGCAATGAGCTTACAGCACGTTGCTTACGTTAAAACACTTGGACAGGTTGAAGTGTTTTTTACCATGCTAATTGCCGTACTTTGGTTAAAGCAGCCACTTAAAAAACAAGATACTGCAGGCTTAATACTCATAGCCATTGCCGCTGTTTTGGTTATGTTGCCGAATTAATGGCAACATAAAAAAGCGCAGGCTTTTATACCTGCGCTATTCATAATTAAGCGTTTATTCAAATTACCAATTAAGAGCTTATTTTAAGTGTTATCACACCGCTAATAATCATTAATACTCCCGCAATACGACCAAATGTAGCTGCATCGTTATAAAACAATATACCTACTAAAAACGTACCCGCAGCGCCAATACCTGTCCACACCGCGTATGAGGTGCCCATTGATATTTGCCTTTGAGCAAGCCACAACATAAAACCACTAGCAACTAAAAATGCCACCGCTATTGCTATGCCTTGCCAGCGAGTATCTGAGTTTTGTGAGATTTTTAAACCTATCGGCCAGCCAATTTCAAGTAAACCGGCAATAACCAAATAAATCCACGCCATTAAACATCTCTCTTTTTCAATATAACTTCATATAAATCTTCGCGGCGATCTTTTAAGTTACGCACTGTACCTTCGCTATGAAGGATTTTAAGCTTATCCATATCAAGGTCACTAAATAACAGCATTTCTGTATTAGGTGTGGCTTCGTTAAGTGTTGCATCGTGCGGGAACGAAAAGTCCGATGGCGTTAACACAGCCGATTGTGAGTACTGCACATCAAGGCTTTCTACTTGTGGTAAGTTACCTACCGAGCCTGCAATAACCACATAACATTCGTTTTCTATTGCACGCGCTTGTGCACAATGGCGCACACGTAAGTAGCTGTTTTTAGTGTCGGTCCAAAATGGGACAAACAAAATATCTAACCCTTGTTTTGCTAATATGCGTGAAAGCTCAGGAAACTCTACGTCATAACAAATTTGAATACCTACACGCCCAGCATCGGTTTCAAATACAGCAATTTTGTCGCCGCCTTGAATAACCCAATCGTTTTGTTCATGCGGGGTAATATGTATTTTACGTTGCTCGTCTATTTTACCGCTGCGGTGGCATAAATAACTTACGTTATAAATTTTATCGTCTTCGGCAAGCGGCATAGAGCCGGTAATAATATTGGCGTTGTATTCTATTGCCATACGCGACATCGCGTTTTTAAACGTTTCGGTATATTCCGCTAAATAACGAATCGCTTCAGTTTGGTTGCTTTGATTTCCTAAGCCCATTAATGGCGCGTTAAAAAATTCAGGGAATAGTATAAAGTCGCTTTTGTAGTCAGATACGGTATCTACAAAGTATTCAACCTGTTTTAGCATTTCTTCAACTGATTCAACACAGCGCATTTGCCATTGCACAGCACCCACACGCACAATTGATTTAGTTGACTCAAGTACCGTGTCGGTTGGCTCATACATAATGTTATTCCACTCAAGTAAAGTGGCGTAACCAACTGACTCTTGATCCTCCGGTAGGTACTTTTTAAGTAAACGCTTTACCTGAAAATCGTTAGATAACTGAAAGCTTAAAATAGGATCGTATAGCTCTCTCTGATCTACTTTTGCAATGTATTCCATTGGCGTCATTTCACTACTGTGATTGTAATAACGTGGAATACGACCACCCGCTAAAATAGCGCGTAGGTTATATTGGCGGCACAGTTCTTTACGGGCATCATAAAGGCGACGACCTAAGCGCATGCCTCTGTGAGTTTCGCTAATGGCCACATCTAAGCCATATAGCGCATCGCCATCGGTATCGCTAAATACACGGTCGTGACCATCTGCAATGTCTTCGTATGTATGCGGGTTTGAAAAACGTGTGTAATCAACTTGTACGCTCAGCGCTAAGCCCACCAGCACGCCGTCATCTACAATACCGATTTGCCCTTCAGGAAATTGGTCTATTAATCTAAAAATGGTATGACTTGGCCACGCACCACCTAAGTCGGGATACGCTTGATCCATCAAGGTTTTAATTTGCGGATATTGCTCTCTGGTTAAGTTACAAATTTCAAGATGGGTTTTTTCTGCCGACATACACAACTCCTTTAGGCATAAGAAAATAAAAGCCGAATGTACGCTCGATTAAATCAAGAATACACTCAGCTTTGTATCATGTTTTTTACTTTAGATGTACTACTTTAAGCTGCGATAAAAAAGTGTGGTTACTTTCTCTTTTGGTAACCAGCCTGCGTATTCAAGACCAAGTTCTGCCAATGGATCGGCTTTAAGTACTTGCTCTAAGCTTGCATTATTTTGCATTGCTTTTAGCATTACGTCTTTCGCGTTTTGAACTAGCTTACCATACGCTATCAGTCCTGAACGGTCACTTACCTTACCGTGTCCAGGTATTACTTTAGTGTTGTCGTCAATTTGTTTAACTACATCGTCTACTGCAGCTAAAATACCATCAACGCTACCGCCGCTATCTACATCAACAAACGGTAAGCTGCCAAAATTAAAGTAAATATCGCCCATGTGCACTATGTTGTCGTTACTAAAAAAGACAACCGAGTCGCCATCGGTATGCGCATGTTCGTAATGCACTACATGGGCATGTTCATTATTAAAATGCAGTTTTAAATCGTGACCAAAACTAATGCGCGGTAAAAAGTCTGACCCTTCTCCATGCTGCTCTTCTAAACGTTTATGTACATTGTCGTGTGCTATAACGTGCGCGCCCGCTTTAGCAAAGTTTTCGTTACCACCGGTATGATCGCCATGATGATGCGTATTAATAACAAACTCTGCACTGCCTGGCTTTAAATCGCTAATCGTTTTTTTAATGTCGTCTGATAACTTGGCAAACTGATCATCAATAATATAAATGCCATCATCGCCTACACTTGCTGCAATATTACCGCCTTGCCCAAATAGTACGTATACATGCTCACTTAGCTTTTGTGCTGTTACTGGACCCTCGTCTGCTTGCGCTGCTGTACTTAGTAATAAACCTGTTATTAATGCGGGTAGTATTTTTTTCATTTTTGTTCTCTGTTGTATGAAGTAATTAATATAGAACGTTTTTATCACTATTTAAGCTCACTCACTGATCACTTAAACGTTATTTAATAGGACTTATGACTATTTGATGCATAAGTGTTTGCGGCAATAAAGGTGTATGTTTACCCTCTACGTAATCACTAAACCCCGCTCTATAAAATTCAGAAAGAGGATGTCCCGATTGCCCACCCGGAATAGCTAAAATTGCATGTTCTAAATGCCCAGGTTGAGCAATAAAGCGCTGCGATGCGCCAAAACTACGCCCTTGTACTGCAGGCATGTAGCTATCACCAAAACCCGCTGCTGTAGGCATATTTAATAACTTAGCAAGTAACGGCATTTGCTTTGCAAACGGATGCTCTATCACTAACTCATTGACCTTACCCCACTGCCAGCTTTGTACATTATTACCAAATTGCTCAGTAAGCTTAGTAATAGTTTGGTTAAATGCACCGTGTAATTGTGCATCCCAGCTTTTAAATTGTGGGTTTATCCACGTATCGGGTTTGTTGTTAATAAGCTGCCACACTGCGGGCTCTAAATCTCGTTTTACGTATTTAAGTGTGCCTTGCTGTTTATTTAATTGGCTTTCAATATTACTAAATAAAATATTAATCACTTCATCGCGGTAGCGCTTAACTAAGGTATACCCTGTGGAGGTTGAACACGCACATTGCTGCCAATTTTCGAGCGCTGTTATATATTGCTGATTTTTAGTTTTATCGGCTTTTAATTGCTTTAATAGCAAAGCATGCCAAGGCATTAAAAAGCGAGCTTGATTATCGAGCTGTAGTGCGTAAAAATCGCTCTCTGCAAATGTTTGTTTTTCAAATAATCTATCGCGAATTTGGCTCGAACGTGCACCGAGTGCATAGCCACCATTGCCAAAACGGGCGTTATCTTCAGTCGATACCACGCGAGAGTTACCAGTCCATAATCTGCCGCTTTGTGGGTTTTTAATAAGGGGACGTTCTAATTCGGTTTGCTGCCAAAGCACTGAGTAGTCATCGGCATTTACGCCAAGCTCACTTGGCGTTTTACGCGCCGGTATACCGCCCATGTTTTTCCACGCGGCGCTACCTTGGCTATCTACCACCATTAGGTTTTGCACCGGAATGCCCACATCGCTTGCTACAGCAAGTGCATCATCTACTGTTTTGGCTTGCTCTAACTTTAAGAGTTGCATATTAACGGCGTAAGACTGATGTGCAGCCCAGCTCAATGCATAAGGTTTTTCGTTAATGTATTTTACAGGTCCGTATTCGCTAAGTGTTAATGGGTAGTTTTCAACCTCCCCATCGGGTAATGCAATTGGTTCATCTACTTGCCATGTTTTACTATCATCGTTTAATGCAATCCAATCGGCTGTATCTAAATAACCATTAGTAAACCCCCATGCAATATTATTGTTAGTACCCACTACAATAGCAGGCGCTCCGGGCAGCGATACACCGGTTACCTGAGCGAGTTTTCCATTTTGTATATAATTTAGCTGAGCCCTGTACCAAATTACAGGCACTGCCATCGATAAATGCATATCATCAGACACCATTCCAGCGCCTGTTTTAGTCAACGCTCCTGTAACTGCCCAGTTATTACTGCCGCGCTCTTGGTTTGCTTCAATACTTTTAACTGTATGCTGTGTTTGAGTGGGAAAAGTAGGTATGCCGCCGCTATAAGGCGCTAATTTACTGCCATCAAGTGCGGCTTGGTACTTACTTGGTTGCGTTAAAAAATCAACCATTTGCTTTGTGTACGCTTGCTCAATTTGAATGAGTGCTTGGTCACGTTCAAATGTCGCGCTTTGTAAATCAAGGTACATGCTAAATATCACAAGTAGGCTGTCTTCGCTTTGCCATGGCTTTTGTGTTGCACCGGTTAGTAAATATTCAAAGCTTGAATATCCTACTTGCGCTAAACCTTCGTTTACACCTTGAGCGTAACTTTTAAGTAATTGCTTATCTGCATCAGGCAGCGTTTGTAAAATAATTTGGCTGCGTTTACGCAATTGATGAAAACGCATCTTTTTATCGAGCCCCAACGCGGCTTCGCCAAATAATTCACTTAGCTCGCCTGCGGCATTACGTCTTAGTAAATCCATTTGAAAAAATCGGTCTTGCCCATGCGCATAACCTAAACCATAGGCTGCATCGTTTCGGCTATTTGCATTTATCACTGCTTGCCCTAGTGCATCGCGCGAAATTTTTACAGGATCTACTACCGCGTTACTACGTCCGTTTCCATCAAGGGCAGGTAAACTTAAACTAAGTACACCATAAACAACAGCGGTACTTGCCAGCCCTAAAATCACAATTAATAATAACAAGCGTTTGATTACTTTAAACATCAACCTTTCCTTTGCACGTTTTGACCAAGCGTTAAGGACATATAATAACCACAGTTTTATTAAATAATAATGTTCTTGCTCGCAAAGGATGAAATAAACATCAAAATCCACGATAATGTCAGCTCCACACATCGTGCAGAACTAGTTGAGATCAATATGACTGAAAAAACATTTATCAAAGGTAAAGACCGCGACCTAGAATCGTCAATCTCTACCATGCAAAACAAGCTTGAAGCCCTACACATTAATGTTGAAGAAGCGCTTTGGCTTAACCCTGTAGCTAACTGTTATTCGGTTCATATAAAAGACAGTGACTGCGGTGTTATGTTTACCAATGGTAAAGGCGCAACCGACAAAGCCTCTATTGCCTCAGCACTCGGTGAATACTTTGAGCGTTTAAGCTGTAACTACTTTTTTGCAGACTTTTATCTAGGTGAAGAATTTGCCAATGGCGAGTTTACTCATTACCCAACCGAAAAATGGTTTAAAGTTGAAGGCGATGAAGTACCACAAGGTATTATGGATGAAAGCTTATGGGATTACTTTGACCCAGAGCGCGAACTTACCGCATCACACCTTTTTGATTTTAACTCTGGCAATATTGATCGTGGTATTTGTACCCTGCCCTACACTCGCCAACGCGATAACCAAGACGTATACATTCCGGTAAACGTTATTGGTAATATTTTTGTATCTAACGGTATGAGCGCAGGTAACACGAAGTTTGAAGCTCGCGTACAAGGTTTATCAGAAGTATTTGAACGCGCTATTAAAAACCGCATCATCGCCGAAGGTATTTGTTTACCAATCGTGCCTGAAGATGTTGTTAAGCAATATCCTAAAATTCACGAAGCGTGTGAAGAGCTTCGCAGCCATGGCTTTCATTTACGTATTGCCGATGCATCGCTTGGGGGTATTTACCCAGTAATGAGCGTAACGCTTATTAACCCAACTGATGGTTCTGTATTTGCTTCTTTTGGTGCTCACCCATCATTTGAAGTTGCGCTTGAGCGTACCGTTACTGAGTTACTACAAGGTCGTCGTTTAGATCAGCTAGATGTATTCCAACCTGCAACATTTGATAACGATGAAGTAGCAACACCAGAGAACATTGAACTGCACTTTATTGATTCAAGCGGTTTGATTTCGCATGATTTCTTCCGTGCAAAACCTGACTTTGAATTTGTACACTGGGACTTTAGCGGCACAACAGAGCAAGAATATAACTTCTGTACTGACCTGATTCACAGCATGGATCACGATATATACATCATGGATTACACGCACTTAAACGTATACGCATGTCGTATTTTAGTGCCGGGCATGTCAGATATTTACCCTGTTGATGAGCTTATTTGGCGCAACAACAACGAAGGCGCAAAATTTCGCGAAGCATTCCTATCGCTTGATCAGTACGATGCAGAGCAATGGATGGAAATTTACGACAGCCTAGAAGAAGCAGGTCATAGCGATATTATCCGCGCCGCAGAATTTATTGGTTTAGCAACTGATGCCGACACACCATGGCACACACTGCGTATAGGTGAACTTAAAGCGCACCTATGTTTAGCCGCAGGCAGCGAAGAAGCCATTGATTGGGTTGATTGGATACTTCATACGGGCCAAGTAAACGAAGATGCAATGCGCCACTTCCGCTGTTTAAAAGCGATTCTTGAAATTAAATACGATGACGAGCGCGAATACGCTGATTATCAAGATGCATTAGGCTTAATGTTTGGTGCTAATAATGTAGCGCTGGCTATAGAAATTGCCGAAGGTAAAAAGCAGTTTAACGGTTTAACTTTCCCAGGTTTATCGCTTGAAGGCTTTAAAAAGCATGCGGCACTACTTGATGGTTACCGCAAGCTACACGTAGCAAAGCAAAATCATTGGGCACGTGAAGTTAGCGATTCGTAACTCGCTAAACTACTAATTATAAGAAATAAACGGCGCATTTGTTAATTCGCCGTTTTCATTTATGTCATAAATTAGCTATAGTTAATTTGCCTAAATTAACGCCACGATGTAGCTAATGCCACCGTCTAGTAATAACAAAAAAACGAATGTTCATAACTTTAAGCTGACCTTTTGGTTATCGCTTACGCTAACTGTACTAGTTGGTGTTGTTCTTGATCGTATTAACTATAATCGTGTAAAAGATGCTCACCGCCTACAAATTCTTTCAGAAGTAAGTACTTATAGAGCTCAACTCGAATCAACCTTAGTTTCTAATATTCAACTAGTACGGGGTTTAGGTGTTGCCGTTGCCGCAGAACCGGGTTTAGAACAAGAACGCTTTGAACAAATCGCAGCCCCTCTTTTTGATACATCAAATGAACTTCGTAATATTGGTGGCGCTCCCAATATGGTCATTCAAATGACCTATCCTTTAAAAGGGAACGAAAAAGCAATTGGCCTTAATTTTTTAGATAATAAAAATCAGCGTACTGATGCACTTAGAGCCCGCGATACCAACACAATTATTATGGCAGGACCGCTAACATTAGTTCAGGGGGGGGAAGCATTAATCGCCAGGGTTCCGGTGTATACCCCTCCTAATAATGAGTTTTGGGGCTTGTTGTCGGTTGTACTCGATATTGACAAGGTTTATATCAATTCTGGCGTTTACGAATTAGAAAAACAGTACAACGTTGCCATTCAAGGGCGTAATGGTTTAGGTAAAAAAGGCGAGTTTTTTTTCGGCAATCAAAATATTATTCAGCAAGATCCTCTTGAGTTCACTCTAAATTTTCAAGGCGGCAGCTGGCAGTTATATGTAGCGCCAAAAATCGGTTGGAGCCCTCCTATTTCATCAATATGGCCACTTCGGTTATCGATTATTATTATTTGCGGGTTATTAATCTGGGCCTTTTTATTCTTTTTGAAAATGCTTAATCGTCAGCAACAAAACGAAAAAATGCTTGAAGCAATGAGTGATCTAGCTCAAATAGGCGCATGGTCATTTAACTTAGAAACTAAACAAGTGTATTGGTCTGATATGACCAAAAAACTATTTAAATACCCATTAAATAACCAACCAGAATGGCCTAAAGATTTAAACTACTTTAAAAAAGGCACTAGCCGAGAAACAATTAAACCTTTAATTGAACGAGCCATAAAATATGGTGAAAGCTACGAAGTTGAATTAGAAGTAATGGATGCAGAAGGTGAATCTGTTTGGGTACTCGTACATGGTGAAGCAGAACGAAAGAATGGACGATGCACACGTATTTTTGGCTCACTACAGAATATTGATACCCGTAAAAAAATTGAATTAGAAAATAATAAAACCGCATTACATAACGAAATTTTAGCTTCTCTTACCGTTAATAAATTAATATTAAATGGGCAACTTAGCCAATCGAAAGATATTATCACTGAAGCAATCTGCCAAGCATTCGATATTAAACGTGCCAGTATTTGGTTTTTTAATGAAGACAAGTCTCAACTAAGCCCCTTTGCCATACATAGCAAACATTCGTCTAGTGACAAAATTGACTCTATTTGGCTAAGAAAAAACAACCCCGGCTTTTTTAATGCAATAGATCATCAAGCAGTATTTAATGCACCCGATGCACTAGAACACCCAATACTCGCACCAATTAAAGAGCAGTATTTAATGCCACTCGAGATTAAATCAATGCTGTGCATAATTATTCCTGCGGGAAGTGGTGCTATAGGCGTTGTTTGCGCCGAGCAATGTCAATCCAAGCGCCACTGGTCTAAAAACGAAGAAAGCTTTTTAATTGCCGTTGCAGCGTTAATTGGCAGCTTGCACTCGAGCCAGCAACGAATTGAAACTGAACAAAAGCTGGTTGCCGCCAAAGAAACTGCAGAACAAGCTGTTGAAGCTAAAAGTGAATTTTTAGCAAGTATGAGCCACGAAATTCGCACACCAATGAATGGTGTTTTAGGCATGCTTAATATAATTAAGCAAACGCAACTAGACCTACAGCAAAAGCATCATATCGAACTTGCTCAGTCATCAGCTCAATCTTTACTTAATATAATTAACGACATATTAGACTTTTCTAAAATTGAAGCCGGTAAGCTCGATATTGAAAACGTGCAATTTAACCTACCTCGGTTATTAGGAGAAGTGGTTGAGTCGTTTGCTTTAAAAGTAGAGCAAAACAATACAAAACTTATTTTAGATGCCACTCAAATTACAGTTAGCGAAATAATTAGTGATCCGAACCGCTTACGCCAAATTTTGAATAACTTAATTGGCAACGCCGTTAAATTTACTATTGATGGCGAAGTAGTTATTACCGCCAAAGTGGATGAAACAACGGATGGCTCGTTCCTACAATGTTCGATTATTGATACTGGCATTGGTATTGACCCTAAAAAACAAGCGTCGTTATTTGATTCGTTTACACAAGCAGATACCTCAACTACACGCCAGTTTGGGGGCACAGGGCTTGGCCTTGCCATAGTAAAACAACTGTGTGAGCTGATGAACGGTGAAGTAAGTGTAAACAGCATGCAAGGTGAAGGAAGTACATTTTCTTTCACAATACAAATACAGCCTCGCTTAAGTAAAGAACAAGATTTACCGAGTCATTTAATTAAAAACAAACATATTTTAATTATTGATGAGTGCTCGTTAAATGCAAATACAGCCAGCAAACAACTCACGGTATGGGGTGCAAAGGTTAATTGCATACATGACTATCTTGAGGTTGATGATTATTTAAATAATGTAACCACCCACCCTGAAGCTATTTTAGTTGATTACTACTTTTTTGAAAAAGCGCCGCAAACGCATATAACTGCGCTTAAAAACTTTATAAATATGCATAGTTGCAAGTTAGTTCTTATGGCGCCAATGAGTTACTCACCTGAAGAGTCTAAAGTAGGTATGGAAGTCGACTGTATGATTTTCAAACCACTCACACCTTCTGATTTGTTTGACTCACTCACTAACGATAAATACATTGAACAACAGCAGCAACAAGCACAACTACAAAATAAACTAACTAAAGCACCAGTACTCGATTCATCAGAGCCACAACTACTGCTCGTTGAAGACAATAAAATAAACCAAGTAGTTGCCTCGGCGCTATTAAAGCAAGCAGGTGTGACTTTTGATATTGCTGAAAATGGGCTTGAGGCAATTGTAAAACTCAATGCAAAACAAGGTAAGCCATATAAACTAGTTTTAATGGATTGCCAAATGCCTGAAATGGATGGCTACCAAGCCACTAAAGCCATTAGAGAAGGCGATGCAGGTAAGGGTAATGAAAATATTACTATTATTGCACTTACAGCCAATGCCATGCAGGGCGATAAAGAAAAATGCCTAGCAGCAGGCATGAACGACTATTTAAGTAAGCCGCTCGATTTAGCCGCTCTAAAACCTAAACTCCAGCAATGGCTTGGTATCCAATAAAGGTGTAAGCTAATAAAATACGCTTACTAATTTGAGATTATTTATGCAGTTATCAGCAAATCAACAACGTATTCTTGGTTGCTTACTAGAAAAACAAAGCACAACGCCAGAACATTATCCGCTATCGTTAAACGCTCTAGTGAACGCATGTAATCAAAAGTCTAATCGCGATCCTGTGTTAAATCTTACAGATAGTGACGTGCAAAACGCACTTGATGAACTAATAGACATGCGTTTGGTAACTATAGATGAAGGGCTTTCTGGTCGCGTAAATAAATACGACCACCGCTTTTGCAACACTGAGTTTAGTAATCTGCAATTTTCTGCTCAGCAACGTGCCATTGTTTGTTTATTACTTTTACGTGGTGCCCAAACCCCAGGTGAATTAAGAACTCGCAGTGCTAGGCTTGCTGATTTTAATAACGTAAATGAAGTAGAAACAGCGCTCAATAAACTGATTGAAAGCGATTACGCCCGTAAATTAGAACGAGAAGCAGGTAAACGCGACAGCCGATACATTCATTTATTTGGCGAACAACAAAATAATCCCGCCGATGCCTTTGTTGCTCTACCAAGCGAAGTAATTAAAGATAAAGAATTAAGTGATTTACTGGCAGAAGTGGAAGAATTAAAAGTAGAGCTTCGCAAAATAAAAGCTCATTTAAAACTTTAATTAATTAAGACTAAATCACATAATAAGTTTATTGCGTATCACATATTAAATTTTATAAGGAGCTGGCAATGCGCGCCGAAATTATGGCTGAAATGAAGGTTCAGCCAACTATTGATGTAAATGCTGAGATAACTCGCCGGGTTGCTTTTATTAAAGCACGTTTAGTAGCAGCTCACTCACGATCACTAATATTGGGTATTAGTGGTGGTGTTGACTCATCAACTTGCGGCCGCTTATGTCAACTTGCCGTAAACGAGCTAAATAAAGAACACGATACTAACAAATACCAATTTATTGCTGTGCGCTTACCTTATGGCGTACAAGCCGATGAAGACGAAGCGCAAATGGCGGTTGATTTTATCCAGCCAAGTAAACGTATGACCGTAAACGTACAACCTGCGGCTGATGCATTGCATGAGCAAGCTATAGCTGCTGTAGTTGGCTGTGGTGAAGCACTGCCTGAGCAAGCTCAGATAGATTTTATTAAAGGTAATGTTAAAGCACGCCAACGTATGGTTGCTCAGTACGAAATTGCTGGCTTTTGCCAAGGCTTAGTAGTGGGTACCGATCATAGTGCTGAAAACATTACTGGTTTTTATACTAAATTTGGTGACGGCGCGTGCGATTTAGCTCCGCTATTTGGTTTATCAAAACGCCAAGTGCGTGCACTTGCTACTGCACTCGGTGCCCCAGCTTTATTAGTAGATAAAGCACCTACAGCTGATTTAGAAAGCGACCGCCCAGGGCTTACAGATGAAGAAGCACTTGGTTTGAGCTATGAGCAAATTGATGACTTTTTAGAAGGTAAATCTGTTTCTAAAGACGTTGAACAAAAGCTTGTAAGTATTTACATGCGTACACAACATAAGCGCCAACCAATTCCGACAATTTACGATTAATGTTTTAGTAAATAAAATAAAGCAATTAACGCCTTTGAGGATTAATTGCTTTTTTGATCGATAGATTAAGAAACTGCGTATATTTTAGTAAATTAACGCTTTAAATTTTATAATACCAATTGCGTTAAATTAGTGATCTATTATAGCCCTAAGAAAATAGCGATAGATCGATCATGTTTTAACAATATTGGTATAAGTTACCCGCCAAAGAGAACACTGCCTTATATGACATCGCCCATCTTAATTACCGGCGCAGGCCAACGTATTGGTTTAGCGCTCGCTCAGCATTATATAGCCCAAGGGCAGGCTGTTATTATTACGTATCGTACTCGCCACAACGCTGTTGATAAATTAGAGAAACTAGGCGCTGTATGTATTTATGCCGATTTTAGTACCGATGACGGTATAAGTGCATTTATAAATACGCTTAAAGAGCATACAACATCGCTGCGCGCTATTGTTCACAATGCATCAAGCTGGGACTGCGAAGCTAACAATCCTGACTTTGCAGTACTGTTCGATAATATGATGCGTATACACGCCAAAACACCGTATTTAATTAATTTAATGTGCGCTGAGCTGCTTATAAACTATCAGCAAAGTGAAAAAGTACCTGCTGATATAATTCACCTTACTGATTATGTAGTTGAAACAGGCAGCCCTAAACACTTAGCTTATGCAGCAAGTAAAGCAGCTCTCGATAACTTAACTAAATCGTTTAGCGCTAAATATGCGCCAAACATAAAAGTGAACTCGGTTGCTCCATCACTCATTATTTTTAATGAACATGACGATGAGCAATATCGAGCTAAGACCCTTAAAAAATCATTAATGGGCATTGAACCCGGATGCCAAGAAATTATCAATAGCATTGATTTACTATTACAAAGCCACTACATCACAGGGCGCTCTTTGCCTGTTGATGGCGGCCGTCATTTAAAGTAAATATAAATAAACTGAGATATTTATGCACAATGAATTAAAAGAAAGTTACGAAAAAATCATCACCGCAGTAGGCGAAGATGCTAACCGCGAAGGCTTACTTGATACGCCAAAACGTGCTGCAAAAGCAATGGAATATTTAACGCAAGGATATCGTCAAACGCTTGATGAAATAACTAATAAAGCGGTATTTACATCTGACGCTGACGACATGGTGTTAGTGCAAGACATAGAGCTTTACTCTATGTGTGAGCATCATTTACTACCTTTTATTGGCCGTTGCCATATTGCTTATATTCCAAACGGTAAAGTATTGGGCTTGTCTAAATTTGCACGTATTGTTGATATGTTTTCACGCCGTTTTCAAATTCAAGAACAGCTAACGCATCAAATCGCTAAAGCAGTTGAAGAAGTTACTGGCGCTAAAGGTGTGGGCGTTATTGTTGAAGCAAAACACATGTGTATGATGATGCGTGGTGTAGAAAAGCAAAATTCAAGCATGCGTACATCAGTAATGTTAGGTAACTTTAGAAGCGATCCTAAAACACGTAACGAATTTTTGCAGCTTATAAAAGGTTAACCCTATGGCTAATGCAATTATTAACGTTACTAATTTGCGCCTGCGTACGTTTATTGGCTTTAACCCCGATGAGCGTGAAAAAAAGCAAGATGTAGTGATCAACCTAGAGATTCACTACCCTGCTGATGACGCGTGTAAAACGGATGAAGTTGACCAAGCACTTAATTATAAAGTGATCACCAAAGAAGTAATTAGCTTAGTAGAGCAAGGCCACTTTTTACTGCTCGAAAAATTAGTGGCTGAAATTCTTGCGGTTTGTCACTCACACCCAAGTGTTCATTACGCTAAAGCACGTGTTGATAAACCGCATGCACTGCGTTTTGCCGACTCGGTGTCGTTAACGCTTGACTGGGCTAAATAAGGCCTTAAAAAACTTATTTAAAAAAGCTTTTCGAATCCTACGGCAAGGGCGATAACCGCTAAATAGCGCGCGCCTTTGCCTAGTGTTACTAACAGTAAAAAGGTGTTAAATCGCACTTTAAATATGCCTCCAATCACCGTTAATGGGTCTCCCACAACCGGTAACCAAGCAAATAACAAACTATATAGACCATATTTATTAAATTGCTTTTGTGCGTTATCAAGCCCTTTTTGCGATACCGGAAACCATTTTTTATCTTTAAAACGCAGTACCTGCGTGCCTAACCAGTAATTAACGCAGCTTCCCAATACATTTCCAAGTGTTGCTACGCACCACATAAGCCATAAATTAACTTTACCTTGGGCAATCATCCCCACCATTATCACCTCAGAAGAGCTAGGCAGTAATGTGGCAGATATAAATGCGCTAATAAATAACGTGAGATAAAGCATAATGTCCTTATGGCTAAACGTAAAAACCCAGCCTATAGCTGGGTTTATAATACCAATTTTATTAAAAACATGATCATTCTAGCGTATTAAATAACTCACTAACGACGTTAAAAATTATTTATATAGAACAACTATGTATCATAATTTTAGCCTTGTTATTGAGCTATTTTCTTATCGCTATAATAGATCACTAATTTAATGCAATTGGTATAAAAATAACTGAGGTTTTATTTTATCAAATTTAAACTAAACGGGTAATTAAACTCTTTACCTTCGTTAGCTTTAATACTCGCCATTACAACCATTACAAACCCAAAAATTGCCACTATAGGTAGTAATATTAAGCCTACTGCTACAAACATCAGTAAAAAACAAACTACATATGCAATTGCCATCGTTATTTGAAAGTTAAGCGCCTTTTTACCGTGCACGTCAACAACTGGCATCTCATCTCTTTTAATTAACCACACAATTAATGGCCCAATTATTGAGCCAAACGGCACAATAAATCCGGCAAGCGCACTCAAATGGCATAACATAGCCCACATACGGTCATCTTTATTAACTGGTTCAACCTGTTGATTTTCTTCCATAACACTCTCCTTTTTGTTTTATGTATGTTGCCTCTTAACTAAACAAATGTCTACAAATCAACCAACGTATTTGTATTTAAAAATCACAGCGTGAAATCTTGTGATAAAAAAGTGATAAGTTTGTGAGAGTTTCTGGAGACGATTATTCAATACTTAACTCGAATCATCACTTACAGGAATAATAATGAAAACTTCTACATTAACAATTGCAATTCTTTTAGCGGCAGCTAGCCAATCGACTATGGCCGCAGAATTAGACCTAAAAGTTACTAACCTAACCAAGGGTATTCACTTTACTCCACTGTTAATTACAGCACACAACAGCGAAGACACACTATTTGAAGTCGCAACGCAAGCATCTACAGCATTACAAACAATGGCTGAAGGCGGCAATATTGCAGAGCTAGTTGCACAAGCAGCTGCAGCGGGCAGTGATATGGCTGCAAATCCAGCTGAAGGTTTACTTGCACCAGCCGCATCTACAACGGCAACACTAACAACTACTGACGGTAACGAGTACCTATCTTTAACTGCAATGATGCTACCAACTAATGATGGCTTTGTAGGCTTAAACAGCTGGAAAATCCCAACAGAAGCGGGTACTTACACAATTAATTTAAATGCTTACGATGCAGGCACAGAACAAAACAATGAGCTTGTAGTTGAAGGCTCTGGCGCTCCAGGTACTCCGGGGATTCCTGCGGCTCCAGGTGGCGACGCTGGCACTGGCGGTACAGGTATATTAAGTGGTGATACAAATACAAGCATCCATATTCACCCAGGTAGCTTAGGTGATGACGATTTAGAAGCGGGTAATAGCGATTTAAGTAATACAGTACACAGATGGTTAAACCCAGTGGCGCAATTAACCGTTACAGTTAAGTAGGAGCATGATTATGTCATCTGCTAACAACCTTAAAAAAAGTCTACTAGTGCTTGCACTTGCAACCACACTTGCAGCGTGTAGTGATAATGATAACGACCCAGTGGTTGAAGAGCCGGTCGTTGTTGAGCCAATTGTTGTAGAACCTGTGATCAGTGAGTTTACTATTACTTTTAGTAACTTAACTGCAGGACAGCCTTTGTCACCACTCTCTGTCATTGCTTTTGAAGATGAAGCACCTTGGACATTCGGTACAACAGCTTCTGTTGGTTTAGAAATGCTTGCAGAAAGCGGTGCAAATGAAGAATACCTCAGCTACGAAAGTGCACTTGCTGCAGTTTCAGCTGAAGGCGCTATTGGCCCTGGTGAAACCACCACAGTAATCATTACTGTTGAAGAGCAAGAAACGCTTAATTTGTCATTTGCTGCCATGCTTGGGAATACAAATGATGCTTTTACCGGTCTTAGTTCTTTAGATGTATCAACATTAGAAGTTGGCGGTTCGTTATCACGCACTACGACTGCTTATGATGCGGGTACGGAAGCAAATACAGAAACAGCTGAAACTGTGCCAGGTCCTGCCGCTAGCGGTGAAGGGTTTAACGAAATACGTGACGATACAGCCGATATAATAACAATGCATCCAGGCATTGTTTCAAATCAAGATGGATTATCTACATCAGCACTTGGTGTTGAACATAAGTTTGATAACCCAGTATCGAAAATAGTAATTACGCGCACGCAGTAACGTTCCAGCTTGTAATGGGGAAGTAAGGGAGCACGGATGCCCCCCTTTTTACGAGGTAATACATGCGTCACGAAAAAATATTAGTAGTAGAAGATGACAGAGAAATAGGTAAGTTAATTACCACGCAGCTAACGTCGCTTAACTTACATGTTGATCATGTTGTAAGCGCAGAACTTGCCTTAAAAAAAATAGCTAAGCATCCCTACGGACTTATTTTACTCGATATAAACTTACCCCAAA
Organism: Pseudoalteromonas sp. SA25; assembly: GCF_011378705.1. Classification (NCBI taxonomy): domain Bacteria; kingdom Pseudomonadati; phylum Pseudomonadota; class Gammaproteobacteria; order Alteromonadales; family Pseudoalteromonadaceae; genus Pseudoalteromonas; species Pseudoalteromonas sp. SA25. Next base: position 59,261 of record NZ_WTKV01000016.1, read on the forward strand.
TGGATGGTTTGAGCTTATGCCGAAAAATAAAAGAGCATTACCCAACTACCTCCGTAATTTTACTCACCGCGCTGAGTAGCGATATGGACAGAGTTATTGGCCTTGAAATGGGCGCCGATGATTATATTTGTAAACCCTTTTTTGCACGCGAATTACAAGCCAGAGTAAAAACCCAATTACGCCACAGAGCACAGCTACTCGCTAGCCAAAATAACGACAACTCCCCCGTTGATAGCGAACAAACACTAAATGTAGGCTCACTCAATATAGAATTTAGTTCGCACCAAGTGTATTTAGGCAAGCAAGCCCTTAACCTTACCGCCACCGAATTTGATTTACTCGTTTACTTTGCACGCCATCCTAATCATGTTTTTAGCCGCCAGCAGTTACTCGATAAAGTATGGGGTTACCAACACAGTGGGTACGAGCATACGGTTAATTCACATATAAACCGCTTACGTGCCAAGCTAGAAGAACACCAACAAGCGCCTATCATCGAAACAGTTTGGGGTGTTGGTTACAAACTAAACCCTAGCCAACTCAATTAAGACACCTATTATGAAATTATCTTTGTATCAAAAATTAGCTATATCGCTAGTCGTGATTTTTTGTTTTATTTGCGCCCTAGTTTACGGCTGGAGCAAGCAATTAGAACTGACTTCAAAACACCACGCCGAACAAAATCTGCACTTAGCGTTAGCGGAACATTTAGTACAAGATAACCCATTAATAAAAGAAGGTGTTTACGACTATAAAGCGCTTGAAAACCTCTTCCATACCTTAATGTTATTAGGTCCTGCGTTTGAATTTTATTTTGTAGACGAAACCGGAAAAATTCTTACTTACTCAGCAAAGCCGGGTAAAGTTAAACGCACGCATATTAGTTTAACGCCTTTAAAAAGGCTGATTAACGACCCAAGCGCTGCACCTATTTATGGTGATAATCCTCGTAATAAAGAGCAACAAAAAATATTTTCAGCCGCGCCAGTATTTAATCAAGATAAGCTACAAGGTTATTTATATGTAATTATTGGTGGTGAGGCTTACGATACCTCACTAAGCACTGTAAAAAATAATGATAAGTTATGGCTAGCTGCTTTATGGCTTGGCTCTGCACTCGCATTTTTATTTATTGCGATGCTAATTTTACTACGTTTTTTTACCAACCCAATTCAGCGCTTAGCACGCGATGTTAGTAATATTGAAGCCGCTAACTACAGCCTTACCGACACCAAGCTAAGTAACTATTCAACGCAAAAAAGTAACGAAGTGCATAGTTTAGGGCGAAGTATTCAAGCCATGCTAACGCGCATTAATGAGCAGTTTAAAGCGCTTGAACAAGGCGATAAACAACGCAAAGAGTTGCTGACCCATCTATCGCACGACCTACGTACACCACTTGCTTCACTGCAGGGGTTTTTAGAAGTATTAAATCAGTCGGGCGAGCAGCTAAGTAAACAAGAGCAGCAAGAATACTTGCAGGTATCGCTTAATAATTGTGGGCAATTAAAGCTACTCATAGAGCAAATATTTGAGCTTGCTCACTTAGAAAATGGCGAAATAAGTATAAATAAAGAAACCTTTAATTTAGGTGAACTCATTTACGATTGCATGGCAAAATTTAGTTTAGCCGTTGACAAAAAAGGCATTAGTTTGTCGGTAGAACCTGCGATTTGTGATTTTCCTGTGGTTGCCGATATAGCTAAATTAGAGCGCGTGTTAAGTAACTTAATTGATAATGCAATTAGGCATACCCCTCGCGGCGGCAGCATTGCAGTACATGTAAAACGCAGTGACGATAATCAACTATTTGTGCATGTATCAGACACGGGCGTAGGCATAAAAGAAGATGAGCTGAATGCTATTTTTGATCCGCACTACCAAGCAAGTAATTCTAATAAAGAAGGGCGCCAGCAAGGTGGTTTAGGATTGGCTATTTGCAGAGGGTTATTAAAACTGATGGATAGCGAAATTTACGTACAAAGTGAAATTGGTAAAGGCACTATGTTTAGCTTTAACTTGCCACAAAAAAAGGTGCTTTCTTAAAAAGCACCTTATTGAGTTAAATCTATTTAAATATTAATTACTTTTTAATACCCGCTAAATCAAGCATAAATGCATAGTTTAGCGCGGTATCTTCTAAGCGTTTAAAGCGACCCGATGCACCACCGTGCCCTGCTTCCATATCTATTTTAAACAATAACTTATTGTCATCAGTTTTATAGTCACGCAGCTTAGCAACCCATTTTGCAGGCTCAAAGTATTGAACTTGTGAATCGTGCAAGCCAGTCGTTACTAACATATTAGGATATGCTTGCTTAGATACTTGGTCGTATGGCGAGTACGACAGCATGTAATCGTAATACGCTTTTTCGTTCGGATTACCCCATTCGCCGTATTCATTTGTTGTAAGCGGAATACTCGCATCAAGCATCGTTGTCACTACATCTACAAACGGTACCGCAGCAACCATGCCTTTATAAAGCTCAGGCGCTTGGTTTGCTACTGCGCCCATTAATAAGCCACCAGCACTGCCACCTAACGCAAATATTTCATCTTTTGCGCCATACTTTTGAGAAACCAGTGCTTTAGTTACGTCAACAAAGTCGTTAAATGTATTCTTTTTAGTTAGTAGCTTGCCGTCTTCGTACCAAGGACGACCTAGCATTTGCGATCCACGTACATGGGCAATTGCAAATACAAAGCCACGGTCTAACAAGCTCAAACGTGAGCTTGAGAACGTTGGATCCATGGTTGCGCCGTACGACCCATAACCATATTGCAGTAGCGGGTTAGTGCCATCTTTTTTAAACGCATCTTTACGGTAAACTAAACTTACCGGTACTTTTATGCCATCGCGTGCTGTTACAAAAATGCGCTCTGAAGCGTAATTGTCAGCATCAAAATCACCTAACACAACCTGTTGCTTAAGAAGCGTTTTATCGCCAGTCGCTAAATTTACATCGTACGATGAGCTTGGAGTGGTCATGCTTGTGTAGTAAACACGTAACGTGCTGCTATCTATATCGTTATTGCCATAAGTACCAATTGTATAAGCGCTATCGTTAAAGCTCAGTGGTAACTCTTTACCTGTTTTTAAATCACGCGCAATCAACTTTGATTGGCCCATTTCACGTTCTTGGTAAACTAAGTAGTCATTAAATAAATCAATGCCTTCGAGTTTAATATCATCGCGCGCAGGGATCACACTTTGCCAATTAGCCTTGTCGCCTGCTTTATCAATATCAACTTTCATCAGCTGAAAATTTACAGCATCTAAGTTAGTTACAATGTAGTAAGTATTCCCTAGCTTCGAAATATCATATTCAAGCCCTGCTTCACGCTCAATTAAGCGTTTAGGCATTGCCTTAGTATCATCAGCACTTAATACAGATACGCCTGATGCAGCCGTGCTACTGTGCCAAATATAAATCTCTGACTCATCTTTGCTTTTACTCATACCCATGTAGTAACTGGTATCAGTTTCTTCGTAAATTAGCTCATCATCAGCTTGCGATGTACCTAATGTATGACGATACACTTGGTAACCTAGTAGAGTTTGTAAATCTTTTTTAATGTAGTAAACCGTTTTATTATCGTTTGCCCACACAATGCCACCGTTGGTACCTTCAAGTGTGTCTTCGAGTAATTTACCGGTAGTTAAATCTTTTATTTTTACGCTATAAATACGACGGCTAACAGTATCTTCGCCATAAGCCATTAAATTGCCATTTGGGCTTACATCTAAACCACTTACTGCATAATAATCATGACCTTTAGCAAGCTCATTTACATCTAAAATAACTTGCTGATCGGTACCTGCAAAATCGCTGCTGCGTAAGTAAGTAGTGTACTCGTTATCGCCACGTGTTTGTGTTGAGTAAAAATAATCACCATTTTTAACTGGGACTGAATCATCGTCTTTTTGAATACGCCCTTTTAGCTCTTCAAACAATTCGCTTTGCAGCGTTTTAGTATGTGCGAGCATTGCATCAGTGTATGTGTTTTCAGCCTCTAAGTAGGTAATCACTTCAGGTGCTTTACGCTCGTCATCACGTAGCCAATAGTAATCATCAATGCGTGTATCACCATGAATAGTCATTTCATGCGGTACTTTTTTAGCAATAGGCGCAACAGCTTGTGCAACTTGAGTTGCTTTAACCTGCGTATTATTTTTTTGAGTTACTTCTGGGGCTTGATTACAGCCACTTAAAATAGCTAGCGACAATGCAGCAAGTGCAAATGGAGTATGTTTCATCAGTCAAAATCCTTATTGTATTTTTATTTTTTATTAAGTAGTTAAATATACCTATAAATGACCTTTATTGTGATTTAGTTTGTGAAGCTATGTAAAGTAAATCAACGTAATTCCTTTTTACTTAACAAGCCTACATCAGGTACTCTGTAAATATAATAAGTCACTTTTAAGCTCAACTGATTAAGGGTAGTAATGAATAGCGAAGTAATAAATATTTTAACCATGGCTAAAGTAATTCAAACGGCCGTTGCTCCCGTATTTTTAATCACAGGTATAGCAGCAACTTTAGGTGTTTTATCTAATCGCTTAGCACGAATTACCGACAGAGCGCGCCTATTGGAGCGAAGATTAAAAATAAATACAGATGACGATTTTAATAAGTCGCTAGCAACAGAACTCCGCGCTTTATTAAAAAGATCTCGATGTATACATATTGCTTTTAGTTTAAGTGTATTAAGTGCCTTACTTGTATGTGCTGTGGTTATGTTTTTATTCTTGTCGCACATTCAATCAATTAACTTAAGCGTGACCATTGCTTGTTGTTTTGTAGCTGCAATGGCATTACTTATATGTGCATTTATGTCGTTATTAGGCGAAGTATTTTTAGCAACGCGCAGCATGCGTCGCGGGATGATATTTGCAGATATTGATATAAACGATTAATTTTTTATAAAAAACCCCGAGCAACTAATGTTGCTCGGGGTTTTTATTAACTAAGCTTATTTAATAAAATAACTTATTGTGCAGTATAAATCGTCTCTAGCACTTCAATTCTAGCTTCTTTAGCATAACCTGAAGCATTTAACTGCTCTGCTGCAACTAAAATATCTTGTCCATCATTCACTGCTAAAACAGCAATCTTAGTACCAGGAAATACAGACACCACTTTTAATCCAGCCGCTGCAGCAATGTCGCTAGCAGTAATACCATCTTTTAAAAGTACCGTAATATTACCTGATAAAGAACTTAAGTTATTAGTAAGAATATTACGAACTAATGACCCTTTAGTTACTACATCAGATGTACTTGCAACATTAACAACCGCCATGTCGCCTTTTTGCATAACTACATGCTCATCGGCAGCAACACTTGATGGCACTAAGCTTAAATTTTTCTCTACTTTATAAGAGCCAAAATCAGCTTTAGTATACTTTAAGCTAGATGCTTGCTTCTTTGGTAGTTGAAGCTCTTTATCAAAGCTTGTGTTTGCCGTAGCGCTTAAAGAAATACACGCAGCAGCACTTAATACGATTAATTTATTAACTTTCATTTTCATAATCCTTACTCTTGACCTGCGTGACCGAATGCGCGTAAAGACACACCCTCTAAAACACTTGCTGAACTATTATTGCTAATACCTACTACACCTAAACCATTGTCATCACCTTTACTAAGTGCATAGCTATCTGCGCTCGTATCTAGTAAACGAACTGTCCAAGTGCCTTTAGTTGACTCACCATAAAACGCATTTGAAAGCATTACTGCATCTTTTAGTATATAGCCAACACTCCAACTGCTAGTGAAACTATATGCTGGGTAGAATAAAGCTTGCTTAGATGACAGTAATACACTTCTTGTACCCGCTGGCGATGTAACTTCTATAGCTAAATCTGTTCCGGCTGAAGTTTGTGTACCATCGCTTAAGCCAAAGCCCATTTCAGCATTACTTACATCAAACTTAAACTGCATTGCTTCAATGCTTAGCTCTTCAGTCACTTCAATTTCTTGTGTAAGACCCGTTGCATTGTTATCTGGAATTTCTAGTGCAAGTGCGTCTTCAGCAATTACTGAACCAACACCGCTCCACTGAGTAATAACTTGTTCACCTAAAGCAACATCGTAAGCCTTTGCCATAGAAACCGCAGCTCCAGCATCAGCACGACCAAAACCATATAAGTTATTGAAGTTATAACCGGCAGAGTTTTCAATCCAACCGTCGTGAGCAACAAATTCGCCTTCACCAACTGTTAATTTAACAGCAGCATTATCTGCATCAATTAAAGTGCTAGTTGATGCAAGGATATGGCGAACGTCACGCCATGTTAAATCTGGATTAGCCGAAAGAATTAACGATACCACACCCGATGCATTTGGCGCAGCAGATGATGTACCATTAAACGTTGAAGTATAGTTACAGCTTGCATTGTCTGCATGGCCTGGGTAGTTAAATGGATATTGACTTGCAGCAAACTCTTCACCATAAGCAGCAGCCCATGCTGCAATAGAGCCACCATTGAAACCTGAATAACCATTAATACAAGTCATTTGATCTGTTGTTACCATTGCAGGTGCAAAACGACCATATTCACCCGCTGGAGCCGACACCATTACGTTAGCACCCGCTGTAGAATAGCTAGTATGTTTACCATTAGCATTTACTGCAGCAACACTTAAATAATAAGGGTGGCCTTGGCTTGGCTCAAAAGCGCCATTATAACAAGTTAAACCTAAGTCATTTGCACCATTGTCAGCACATAAAGAACCTTCATCGCCACCATCTTCAAATGAGTTACCGCTAGATTTCATATTTAGCGCACCTTTACCGTCACGAAGGTTAAGGTTAGGGTAAGACTCAATTGCCTCATCTAGCTCTGAATAACCGATAAACGTAGGGAACGTAATACCGTAACTACGGTTAAAGGCTGAAATATTTTCAGACGTACTAATACCACTACCAGGGAAGCCATGAGCAAGTAAATCAGTTTGTGCTACTTTATCTCCACCAATGTAGTTCATACCGATTAAGCCTGCATCAGGTGCAACACCACGGCCGCCTTTGCCATTCCAACCTTTTGCTGCAATTAAGCCGGCAACACTTGTTCCGTGGTCACCACTGTTTGATGTACTTGTAGGGTCTGTACGATCTAGCGCCTCAGCGTTAAGGTTTAAAGAACGATTTGGTAATACGTTATCTACTAAATCTTCGTGGCGAATTTCCATACCTGAGTCAACAACAACAGCAGTTACACCAGCACCTGTAACGCCTTGAGCATAAGCGGCTGTTACATTCATATCTTCACCAGCAACCAAACCTGTAGCTTCTGCATTAGCAAAACTAGCATCAACACTTGCTTGCGCTTCTTCTTCGGTATCGCCAAATAGATTTACATATAAATTGGCTAAGCCCTGCTTCATTTCATCGCTTAATGAGTATGCTTTTTGGCCTGTATTATTTAAATGCCATTGTTGATTTGCTAATGGATCACCAACAACTCCTGAAATGTTTATTTGCGCAGAAGCCGTTTTACCATTTGCGTTTACAGTGTAATCAATAACTGCATCATCATCCGTCATTGGAACATAAGTAAATGATGTTCCCTCTACAGTTAGAGTACCGTGACTAAATGTGAATACGCCATCTTCTGCAACCACTTCTTCACCATTTTCAGTGAAGCTAAATGTAAGTGCATCGCCATCGTTATCGCTGGCTTTAAATTCTGCAGTAACAGGGATCCATTGTTTTAAATCTACAACAACTACATCGCTCGCTTTAGGAGCTACGTCAGTAACTAATGGTACGCTGTTTTTATTATCGTCATCACTACTTCCACAACCAGAAAGTGATACCACTATCGCAGCAGACAATGCTGACATTTTAAAAATATTATTTTTCATAAACTCTCTTTGTTAGTTATTTTTATGATGGTGCGACGTTACACAACAACAATCAAAATAACAACGAGGCGTTTACAGTCATTAACAATAAATACAATAGATGTAACGATAGGGTAATCATTGTATGCTTAGTTAAAGAAACAATTATTAAGCACATATATTAACTTGAACATTCAAAGAAGCTAATATAGAACAGGATTAACAATTACTTTAAAAGGGGCAAACATGAAATTAAAAAAAGTATTAGCAACAATAGCACTGGCAACGTGTGCATTTAGCGTATCGGCAAATTCTGCATTTAAAGAACCAAGTGACGCGATTGAATACCGCCAAGCTGCGTTTTCAATGATTTCAGTGCAAATTGGTGACATGGGCGCAATGCTAAAAGGTAAAGTACCTTTTGACGCAGAGCAATTTAAAATGCGTGCTAACAACGCTGCTGCACTTTCAAAAATGCCATGGGAAGCGTTTTACGAAGGGACAGATAAAGGCGATACAGCTGCACTTGCTGCTGTTTGGGCCGAAAATGCAACCTTTGTTGAAAAAGCGAATGCTTTTGCAGCAAATGCAGATAAGCTAGCGTTAGCTGCTCAATCGGGCGATAAAGCCGTAATTGGTAAAGCTTTTGGCGCATGGGCTAAAGGCTGTAAAGATTGCCATAAGCAATTTAAAGATTAATTATTGTTGTAGCCAGTTTAACAACAATAAATAGATAATAAAAAGCACTGAGCGTTAATAACGGTCAGTGCTTTTTTATGTTTTATATTTACGAGACTTTAGCAGCTCGGCTTTTAAAAGGGCGCTTAAATAACGCACCAATATCGCCTAGAATAATATATAAACACGGTACTAATATAAGCGTTATTAACGTTGCAAACATAACAGCAAAGCCAAGTGCTACTGCCATAGGTATTACAAACTTAGCCTGCAGGCTTGTTTCAAACATAATAGGTAATACACCAGCAAAGGTTGTTATAGACGTTAATAGTATTGCTCTAAAGCGGGCACAACCAGCTTCTATTACTGCATTTTTAACGCTAACACCTTCGCGGCGAACTTGGTTTACATAATCTGTCATTACAAGTGAATCATTTATAACAACACCTGCTGCGGCAATTAAGCCAAATCCCGACATTAAGCTCATATCTAAATCAAACCAGTAATGACCCCAAATAGCCCCGGTTAAACTAAACGGAATAACCGACATTACAATAAGCGGTTGTGAATAGCTTTTAAGCGGCACAGCTAGCAGTATGTATACTAAAATCATTCCGCCAATAAAAAACATTATTTGCTCATTAGCTTGAGCTTGCTGCTCTTCTATTGCACCACCAAGCTCTGATTTAACACTTGGGAATTCTTCTATTAGCTGTGGCAGTAGATTTTCTTTTACTTGCTTAACCACTTCGCCTGGCTCAATTTGCTCTTCATCAATATTGCCATAAACATACACGGTACGGTAACCACCTTCGCGGCGTATATAGCTAATACCAGGCGTTTCTGTTAGCTCTACTACATCACCAAGAAGTACTTCTCGCCCTTGTGGGGTAGTAACAACGGTGTGTTTAAGCGATGAAAATGCCTCACGAGTCAGCTTAGGGTAACGTACCATTACGCGTACTTCTTCGCCGTTTCGGATTACGCGCTGCGCTTCGCCACCATAAAAACTGGCTCCCACTTGATTTGCAATACCTGCCAAATCTAAGCCTAAATCGTAAGCAACAGGTTTAAGGCTCATTTGCACTTCTTTGCTCGCAGGATCTATGGTTGAGCTAATATCAAACAATCCTTTTTGCTGTTGAAGTAATTGAATAAAACGACGACCCGCTTGATTTAAAGTATCTATGTCTGAGCCATACAGTAAATAGCCAAACTCGCCGCCGCCATTACCACCGCCGCCACCAACATCGTCTTGAATAGTTAACGACTTAATACCAGCAATAGTCGGCATAGCCTCACGCCACCGTCGAGAAAGCTCAAATGCATTGTATGGACGTGAATCTTCGTCAACTAATGGAGCTAGTAACTGCGACTCGGTTCTGCCTTGATTAAATACCAATACATCACGAATAATTTTTTGACCAAACTCACGTTCTGTTTCTTCATCGACTCTAAGTACCATAGCTTCTATTTCACGAATAGCCGCAATGGTTTGTAAGTCAGAAACGTTGTCGTTCATTTCTACTTGAATTTGTGGAAAGTCGTGCGGCACTTTAGGAGTTGGAACTGTACGTACTTTATTAGACGTAATAAGTGCAATACTGATTATAAACATTGCAATAAAAGCAAACAAAACAGTCCAGCGCCAATCAACACACTTAGCAATAAAACGTTTATATGGGCCATTTACGAAACCAAAAAAGCGTGTATTGAAGCGATCGCGCCAACCACCTTTTTTAATCGGCGAAAAGTGCGTATGAGCAATGTGAGCTGGCAGTATCAGCTTTGATTCAATCAAACTAAATACTAAACACAGCATTACTACAACGGCTATACCATAAAAGAAGGCACTTTCTGGCCCGCTCGACATTGTGAATGGTGCAAATACAGCAATTGTTGTTAACACACCAAAGGTTGCTGGGGTCGCGACTCGGTTAGCGCCACGCACAACATTTTCTACACCACCGCCGCTTTTTTCAACTTCGGTGTAGGCAGCTTCCCCTATCACTATGGCATCATCCACCACTATGCCGAGCACCATTATAAAAGCGAATAACGAAATAATGTTAATGCTAATGCCAAATAGTGGCATCATCATCATGGCCCCTAAAAAACAAACAGGTAAGCCAATCATTACCCAAAGCGCTAGTTTAAAACGTAAGAATAACGACAACATAATTGCCACCAAAATTGCACCTTGAAACAGGTTAGCTTTCATCATATCAAGGCGAGCATTTAGGTAGTAGGTCATATCCATTAATGGCTCTAATCGAATACCCGGCGGTAGTTGCTTATTTTTTTGATCAATAAACGCTTTAACCGAATCCGCAACGGGAATCATGTTTTGCTCTTGCGTTGCTTTTACCGATAAATACACCGCGTTTTCGCCATTAAACTTAAAGTAGCGCTCACCTTCGGTAAATTGATCTTTAATAACTGCAATATCTTGCAGTAAAACTTTAGCGCCATACTCGCCAATTTTTACCGGAATTTGCCTAAACTCTTCACCTGAGTAAAACTGATTCTCGACGCGAACAGAAATAACACCTGCGTCTGTTTTTAGCTGCCCCGCCGAAAAGTTAGCTGAATAACGACGCACTGCATTCATTACATCACTAAGGGTTAGGTTATATTGACGCAGCGTATCAGGTTCTATTTCAATTGCTATTTCATCAAGAGGAACATCGTTTACCACTAACGACACGTTAGATAACTGTAGTAACTCATCCTCTATTTGGTTTGCTATAGGCTTAAGCTCTGTAAGTGGTAAATCAGCAACGAGCGTCATACCTATTACGTCTTGCCTAAACTCAACCTGACTTATGGTGACCGGTTCCATACCCGCCGGAAAAGTCGCAATGCCATCAACACGCAACTTTACTTTATCAAGCACATCGGTAAGTTTTGCATCGGTGTTTATTTCCAGGCTTGCTGTACCGCCATTTCTAAATGCGCGATATACGCCTTTTTTAATTTCGGTTATATCTTTAAGTGACTCTTCAACTTTTATAAGAATACTTTCTTCTATTTCCTGAGGAGAGGCACCTGGGTAATTAGCCTCAATATTAATGTAGTTAATCTCTACATTAGGAAACATTTGACGCTGAATCGTAAAGTAACTTATAGCCCCCATAATAATGATAAAAAACATCATTAAATTAGCGGCTACTGAATTATTAGCAAAGTAGGCAATTAGCCCTGTTTGTTTTTGTTGTATTGACTCGCTCATAACTATTACACCCTACAGCTGTTGCGTGTTTGAAGTGCTCGTTTCTGAGCTTTCAGGTTTTGCAGCTACACCTGCAATTTTAACCTGCATTCCTTTTTGCGGGTATTCAGGTAAAGTAATAACGAGTTTGTCATCGGCATTTAAACCGCTGCTAATATAAAAATACTCACCCTCTTCACGAATAACCGTTACTTTACGTGGCTCTAGCTCTTGGTTTTCGTTTACTACCCACACAGTTTGGTTGTTAACCAAAGCTTGCGGTAAACGGTAAATATTATTAAGCATTGCACCTGCAAAATTTACCTGTACGTAGCTGCCAAACTTAATGGCTGGTTGTATGTTTTTAAGACCGTATGGGTCTTCTATACGCACTACCAAACTGCTCATACGCGTAGCGTTATCAACAATCCCTAGGTCGCGGTCAATTACACCTTCTCGGGTAAAGCTGTTTAGGCCTTTTTGAATAATCGTTGCGGTAATACCTTTAATACGCTCTGGCAAAAAAACGCTATCGAACCCTGCGATAGGAATAATCACTTCAGCAGTTTCAATATTATTGAGCTCAGCAACTTGCGAACCCATAGTGACAAATTGACCAACACCTACATTTCGGCTAATAACCAATGCATCGTAAGGGGCTGTTACTTCACAATTATCTAAGTCACGTTGTGCACGTTTTAATGCAGCTTGCGCCGACTTTACAGATGCCTGCGCACTTAACACTTGAGGCTTACGTAAAAATAAGTCGGTACGCGCTTTACTTGGAAAACGCTTTGCTTCATCTGCGGCTACTTGAGCTTGGGCCTGCTCTTCAATTAAGCCTGCTTGTGCACGAGCAATTTCTGCCTCTGCAACAAGTACTGCTGCTTCGTAGTTGTCTTTTTCGATAGTGAATAACGTTTCACCGCGAGCAACGATGCCGCCGGCTACAAAATTAGGATGCCAACTTAACACTTCACCCGACACCTGCGCCGAAAGCTGTGTACTTTCAAGAGGCTTTACTTCACCGTAGCTATTAATAATAACTTGATGATCGTTTGCAGCCACTGGCTCAACTTGCACTGTTGGACGAGTATCAATTACTTCTTTTTTTTCTGGCTCTTGTGCAATGGCATTTATTCCCATAAAGCCAACAACACCAACAATTAGCGCTACAAATGGAAAAACCCATCTAAGTGAATTTGTTTGCATATCCTATTATCCCCAAAATTCTATTAACGTCATAATACCAGAGCCATATGAAACATTAAGGTGACATTTGTAAGCAACTGTTGCAAATACATATAAACCACTGCTATTTAGGGCTATAAAAATAACTTTGCATGCAGCTCACCTCATTCGTTATATTTTGTTACAAACTTTTGTTTATTAATATCAGTTAATTAGCGTTGTACACTTAAATTTCATCGCGAAGATGTGCGAAATTAAATTAATTTACGTACAGTCCAATTAAATTAACAAATATTAAAAGTCTCAAAATGAAATTAACGACCATCACCCTTGCGCTTAGCTTAGCGTTTGGCAGCCATGCATTTGCAGCCGATAAAAAAGACGAAAAAGAGCCAAAAACACTTAGCGAAATGATCAAAGGACAAACCGAATTTGCCGGTATATTTAGCCTTTATCAAGACGAAAAAACCGGTAAGCACCTTATGGTGATTAACGAGTCCCAACTTAATACGCCGTTTGTATATTTTGCGCACACTGTCGATGGCGTTACAGATGCAGGCCATTATCGTGGTTCGTACCGTGAAACGAAGTTAATTGAATTTAGAAAATACTTTGATCGTATCGATATCATTAGCAAAACACCTCGCTACAAATTTGACGAAAACAGTGCAATTTCAAAAGCGAGTGATGCCAATATTAGTGAAGCGGTACTTGCGAGCATTAAAATAGAAAAAGAAGAAGACGGTAAAATAGCATTTAACGTAAATAAGTTATTTTTAAGCGAAGCACTTCATAAAGTATCACCTACACCAAATCCAGCAGATAAAAACGCTAAAAAACGCTTTAAAGTAGGTAAACTAGACGATAAAAAATCACGCATTATTAAACAGCGTCCATACCCTAATAACTTAGACGTAGTTGTTGATTACGTATTTACTAACCCAAGCCCAACGGTACGTGGCTCAAATGCAGTAAGCGACCCACGTAGCGTATCGGTAAAAGTTCAGCACTCGTTTGTTGCTTTACCTAGCAATAACTACGCACCACGTATGGATGATGCGCGCATTGGTTATTTTACAAATCAATTTGATCAAATGACATCTGCCGATTGGGCACCTTATGAAGATGTTATAAAACGTTGGGATCTACAAAAGAAAGACCCTAGTGCAGCACTTTCAGAGCCAGTAAAACCAATTACTTGGTGGATAGAAAACACCACACCTATCCAATGGCGCGATACTATTCGTGACGCTGTTTTAACGTGGAATACTTCTTTTGAAAAAGCCGGTTTTAAAAATGCCTTAGAGGTAAAAGTACAACCAGATGATGCAGACTGGGATGCGGGCGATATTAATTACAACGTACTGCGTTGGACTTCGTCACCTAAGCCTCCATTTGGCGGATACGGACCAGCACTTGCTAACCCATTAACAGGCGAAATACTGGGCTCAGACATTATGCTTGAGTTTGTATTTATGAAAAACCGTTGGATTTACGACACACTTTTCACTCAAGGAACAATGAGCCACGGTGAAGCAACAAATACCGGTGAGCTAAATTGCTCGCTAGGGCATGAGATTCAACAAAATCTAATGCTTGCCAAAGGTCTTGCTAGCGGCGACAAAATTGAAGATAAAGAAATGCTTCGCCAAGGTCTAACGCAATTGGTACTTCACGAAGTTGGCCATACTTTAGGTCTTAACCACAATATGAAATCATCTATTTTGTGGGATGAAAAAGAAGTACACGACAAAAACAAAACCCAAGGCATAGTAACCGGTTCTGTTATGGATTATGCACCAGCTAACATTGCCCCAATTGGTATGCAGCAAGGTGATATTTTTCAAACAAAACCAGGCCCTTATGATGATTGGGCTATTAACTATGGCTACAGCGAAGCACTTGCAGATGAAACTGCTGAGCAAGCTAGACTTGAAAAAATACTTGCTCGTTCAAGTGAACATGCCCTTGCCTTTGGTAACGATGCAGACGATATGCGCGCACCAGGTCGCCATATCGATCCACGTGTCATGATTGGTGATTTGTCGTCAAATCCTGCGGCCTATGGCGCAGATCGTATGGCGTTAATTAATAAATTATTTACTGAGCTAAAAGATAAAGCAACGGTTAAAGGTGAGTCTTACCAACAGCTTGTTACCTCTGCTAATAGCTTATTTGGTCAATACCGAGCTCAAGCAGGTGTTGTTTCTCGCCAAATTGGTGGTGTGTACGTTGAGCGTGCTGTAGTGGGTGATGCAAACGCAGATAAACCATTTACACCGGTATCTCTTGAACGTCAAACACAAGCGATGGATATATTAGCCAAGTTTGTATTTGCACCAGACGTACTACAAAACATGCAACCTCTATATAGCTACTTGCAACTGCAACGTCGTGGCTTTAATCACTTTGGTAAAAATGAAGACCCTAAAGCACACAAAATGATTTTAGGTATGCAAAAGTCTGTACTTGCGCAGCTATTACACCCAGCCGTATTACTGCGTATTTCTGATACTGCTTTGTACGGCAATGAATATAGCCTAACTCAGTTTATGCAAGATTTAACCGCTAATATTTTTGTGAAAAGCAAAGACGCAAATTCTATTAGTCACAACTTACAAATTGAGTATGTTAATCAGCTAATCGCAATTGCAGGTCTTGGCAAAGCAAGTAAGTACGATAACTTAGCTAAAACAGCTGCGTTATATCAGCTAACTCAAATAGCCGATACCAGCACTGCTTGGGGTGCAGATACAGCAACTAAAGCGCATAAAAAATATATTGATCGCTTAATTGCAAAGGCACTAGAAGCGTAAAATATCTCTACTAATTGAGTAAACCAAGGCCACGTTTAACGTGGCCTTTTTTATCACTTAATTCACAGATCAAATATAGATAGTCCCTTTTAAATACCTTACAGCATGCCCCGTTAAGGTGACGGTTGTATCACCCACTTCACATAGTAAATACCCGCCTCTGCTTGAAGCCTGATAAGCGCTTAACGTAGTTTTACCCAATTGCTGCGCCCAGTAAGGTGCCAAGCCAGTATGAATAGAGCCTGTTACATAATCTTCGTCGCCACCGCTTGCAGGCCAAAAATAACGAGATATAAAATCATATTCAGCACTTGGAGCAGTGGCCACTACATCAAGTGGATAAAGCGTTTTTAAAAGCTCTGAGCTAGTTTTTAATTCAAGTATTTGATCGGCGTTTTCATAAATAACAAAGTAGGCTTGGCGATTTTTAAGCACTTTACTCGGTTGTATAGACAGGCCATCAAGCAGTTGCTGAGGCACATTTTGCACTTCAACCGGTGCTTGTATTGGAAAGGTCATTGCAAAGCTACCATCAGCGTTTTTATTAACGATTAGATCGCCCACCGCATCAGCAATAAAGCGAATTTGCGATATGTTATGCTCTTCACATAAAACATAGGCAGCCGCAAGTGTGGCGTGACCACAAAAATCGATTTCCATTAACGGCGAAAACCAACGAATAACAAAACTTCCATCGTCTTGCAGGCAGGTAAAAGCAGTTTCAGATACGTTATTCTCAGCGCCAATCTTTAGCAATAAATCGTCACTTAACCACGATTCTAGTGGGATCACTGCCGCATAGTTACCTTTGAATAACTCATTCGTAAACGCATCAATTTGATGAATAGCTAATTGCATTGTTTAAACTTTGTAATGATTAATAGCTTAAAACTGCCATACCTAAACTAAATTAGCACTTTTATTTTGGCTTTAAGCCATTACAGGCCGCATTCTATAATATTGCATACAACCAAATTGCACAGCATTGGTAAGCAACAGCATAATAAACATAAGTAAGTGCGCCGTGCTTGGAGCCGCTGTTGTAAGCTCAACAACTAAGCCGCAAATACCAGCAATAAACTGCAAGCTAAAGTAGCGTGCGCTTAAATTACTTACATTACCCGTACGCAATGTTTTATAAGTTTGCGGCATAACACGTACCGAACTCATCACAAGGCCAACATACGTTAAAGCGCTTAATACCGTTGCAGTATCGAGGCTTGAATTCAAAAGCAGTGAAAAAGGCAGTAACGAAAAACCTAGCATAGTAAACAACTGTACCCGTTCTCGTTTAGCTGCGTTATAACGTGCAAAAAAATACAAAATAAGTCCGCTTAACGCACCAGTTACAATAAATGGTAACGCAATATAAAAACGCTCAAAATAAATATTGTAGGTTATAAAATAAAGGCTTTGTGCTAACCCAAACGTCATCATCAATAGTGATAAACCTGAGACACTACGATTTTTTCGAATTTTGTTTAGTAATGGTAAAAAACTAAAAACCAAAATAAATGAAGACAATATAGGCAAATAATGCGCCAAAGCAACCTCGCTCGTTACATAAATGTTAATTAAACACAGAAATAAAAACATTTAATAAACATTTGTTTTAAAAGGCTTTTACTATGAGCGCGGCATTGTAGAGCCGCGTAAATTTAACTCAACTAAATAAGAAATTCTTGTTTTAGGTACTGGCAAGCTAGGTATACAAAAACCGTAGAATTAAGTTCACGGTTTACCGGTTTAATAGAAAGCCTCACCGCCTAACTATTAAATAAAAATGATAGTTGTTATCATGCGCAAGTCATTAACTGCTGTATATAAAACTACCTATGAGAAAAACTCTTTTTAAAATTCACAGTTGGATCGCTCTAATAGCTATCATTCCATTGATTGTTATTAGTATTACAGGGAGCGTATTAGTTTTTAAAAGTGAAATAGATGGCTTACTTATGCCAAGCAGCCACTTTGTTGTAAATGCACTGCCAGAGCGCATGCCAATCGACACGTTAATTGCAAAAACAGAGCATGCTTACCCTGAATATGTAGTAGGTAGTTGGGAAATATTTAACGATGATACAGCTGATCGGGTTTACTTAGTCAAACGCGGCACAGAGCAATGGTATAAGTTTCATTTAAACCAGTATACGGGTGACATTTTGTCTGAACCTGTTGGTACCAGCCATTATTTTACCGATTGGTTTTTAGAACTACATTACACTTTTTTACTGAACGACTTTAAAAACCTGCCAGGGCAAACAGGCACTGTACTAGGCTTCTTTTTTGCTCTGTTTTTATTGGTATTAGGTATTACTGGGCTTATTATTTATCGTAAATTTTGGCAGCGTCTATTTAGTGTGCGCTGGCGTTCAACACTGCAAATTGTACTTAGCGACATTCATAAAATGACGGGGGTTATAGGATCTCCCATCATTATTATTTTAGCTATCACAGGTGGCTACTTTAACTGGGCGGTGTGGTATCACGAAGTTATTGAACACGCAGAGGAAGAGCACTTTGTACTAACCAAAAACCTACACAGTAGCGAGATTTCGTTCCAACACATACTTGATGACAGTAAAAAGCAAATCCCCACTTTTAACGGTACGTTTTTAGTTATGCCACTCGAACCTGACGAAAACATTACCTTATTCGGCGAAGTCGATACCGCCAACCCACTTGCTAGTGAGTATGCCAATACGGTTAGCTATAACAAGCTAACAGGCGAGCACATAGCTAACTGGGATATTCGCGAAGTAGGCGTTGGCTGGCAGGTAATTGATAGCTTTAGAAAGCTTCATTTTGGCTACTTTGCAGGGCTAATAAGTAAAATACTGTGGTGCGTAATTGGTTTAAGCCCAGTGTGGCTAGCAGGTACTGGTTTTTACTTATGGTTTACTCGCCGAAAACGTAAAAAACAATCACAAAAAAACCGTTTAAATAAACGCCAAGCCACTAACGTTTAAAAATAATAGCTTATGATTCATTTAATAATAAGCTATTTATAAATTATAAAAACAGCACTCTACATATTATTTATAGAAGAGAGTGCGCAATAATACTTAGTCATTTTGAGGGAGTAAACCTAACGCTAGTTGCATTAAAAGCGTCTCATTTAGAACAACTAAATAACGGAATTTTTGCCTTACTATCGACAAGATTTTTCTGCCTAAAAAGAATTATTAATTAATCTTCGCACATCCAAAAAAATGTTATCGCCAGCCTTTTAGTATTTAAATCATCTCCAAAATACTCAGATGCACTGTGAACAATACTACCTTTAAATATAATTAAACGATTAAAGCGATTCTCAATATCTATGTCTTTATACCATGCGCTATATGGAAGGCTACTTACATTAAGTGCATCAACAAGGTTAGCATAAGGAGGATCGACAATATTTCCTCCTGCCGCTTCATTTGCATACTTTAAACGATAAAAAGAGGTACCGGCAGAGGTAATTGGATCAGGGTTTAAATACAAAACAGCAGCGTATCTACATAAATAACGATTATCTACATGAGGCCTAGAAGCCCCTTCTTCAGCCCCCACTAAAATTGCAGTATTGGTATCAACTACAACCTTATTGGAATCAGCAACCCATAATTTATTTTTTTTGATAACTGACTTAACATATTTTTCTATTTTTTTAAGCTGTTTACTATTTAGAGCATTAGGAGTGCGCATTCCAGGCCAAAGTTCTTTGGTATACGGTTTACCGTACTTCCAAACCTCTTTTTTTAAACATGAAGAACGAATAGCCATTGCTTCTTCATGTTTAAAAAACTCATCAACAACCCAATAGTTACTACCTAGTTCTGGCTTTTCATACCTTAAACCAGGTGCGTCGGAGGGGACGCTTGGAAGTACAACGCTCTTGGGAACTTTCTGATGCTTAAATGACATTGTCAAAATACTTATTTTATTAAAACAGCTCAGAATATAACATTTACTTAACAGTCATTTAAAGTGAATAATAAAACTCTACTTAGCGCATACCCAAAGCTACTACCGTTATTTTGCCTACAGCTCTGTATTAGGGCTGAAGGCATAGTTTATTAGTGTTTCATTATAGAACTATGGTCACATTAGTATTTAAGCCAAAATTTTATACATCGTAAATTTAGCATTAGTCTATTTATAAAATTTTTAGAAAAAACATCTATAACATTGATTAAAAACCCACCACATTGTAATGTAAAAATTAACAAAGGAGTGGGTTATGATATTTATCAAAATAGTTATTAGTATTACCTTTTTATTTTTAGTTGGATGTAACACAACCAAGGTTCAGCAAGTAGAACAACAAGTAGGGCTTGAACAACTATTAAACCATTCTTTGTTTAATAAACTCGACACACCTTCTGAGCACAGTATTTTTGAGTTACCGGATGCTGAAAAAGAAATGTTTTTAGCTTACGCCGAAAACCAAAAGCTATCCCAAATCCGTGATGACCGCATAATTTACAACTACCTCGAAAGCCAGATAGCTAACTTTAAATACCATGGCGATACACTTACTTCAGCTCAAACCTTAAAGCGTTCGCAAGGTAATTGCATTAGTTTAGCCATTTTAACGCAAAGCTACGCACAAGCCCTTGGGTTAGAAACAAGCTTTCAAGAAGTTACAAGTAAGCCCATATACGCAAAAGAAAATAATGTTGTTTATGTCGCTAATCACTTTAGAACAAAAGTATATGCTCCAAAAGTAGAGAAAAAAGATGATAATATAATTGAGTTTTTCAGAGCGGGCACCTTAATTGATTACTTCCCTACCCGTCGCAGTTTTTATTCAAGCAGCGCAGACTATAACGATTTAGTTTCTAAGTTTTACAGTAATTTAGCTGCAACAGCGCTAGCAGACAAACAGCTGGATATTGCTTACTCACTTATTTTACAAGCAAACAAATACACCCCCAATGATCCTGAATTATTTAATATAGCGGGCATTTTGCATCGCCGAGCTGGTGATTTACAAAGCGCTAAAAACATCTATCAAACAGCACTTAGTAATAACGAAATAAGCATTAATTTAATCAGCAACTATCAGCTTTTAGCTAAAAAGTTAGGCGACAAAGAGCTTGTTAAAGAGCTCACCTCACAATTAGTTAATAAAGAAAAAGACCCATACGAATTGCTAGTGATCGCTAAAAACAACTTACAAGCTGGCCACGCTCATCAGGCTAAAGCACACCTTGAGCAAGCGATTACTAAAGCGCCTTACATTGCTGAGCTATACTTGGAACTCGCAAAAGTTCGCTATCAACAAGGTAATATTAAACAAACACAAACCTTACTTGAGAAAGCAATTGAACTAGAACGTGATAATCAAAAACTCGATGTATATCAAGCTAAGTTACTATCCTTGCAGATGGATAAGTAACTTAGCCAATTAATATTTATAACGAATAATAAAAGCTCAGCCACGCTCGCATTTCATCTTCAAAACTGTCGCCTTCTACTCGCGACAGTCCCATATTAAACGTTAAATCGTTTACACCTGCTGGCCCCATTCCAAAACTAAAGTCACCTTGGTATTTTAAGCCGTAGCTTTGTGCGTATACGGTGTCGTCGAGTTGATGTTGCTTATAATAAAGCCACGGCATGCCTTCTTTAAAGCTAAAGCCGCCACCGTAGCCTTGATAGCGCTTTGCAGTTGCACTGTAAAAAGGCAGCTCAGATGAAAGTACATATTCACTATTTTGCTGCTGATTAATAAGATTTGAGCTAAAGCCACCTAATGCAAGGCTCCTGTCGTCACGTTGCTTTTGAGAAAAGTTTGCATAAAGGGGAATACCAAACGCTTTACCAAAAATTTTGGCGGCTAAATCATAACCTTGCCAATTATTACTTTTGCTACTGCCATCGTACCAACTCGCATAAATACTTTGGCCTATAGCAAAGTCTTGACGATCATATTGCCAATTTTGAGCAATACCTAAACGCGTCCAACTTTTATGGCTTTGCTTATAATCAGTGTAATTGTAGGCAAGCTCTGGCGTTAAACTTAACTGCCCAAATATAACGGGGTAACTTATTGCGGCAAAACCACCACGGGCATCCATGTCTGCACTTAGACTTTGCTGATACTGGCGCGATGTATCTAAATTGTAGTCAAACAGTGCAAGTTTCAGTTTTACATCAAGCGCATTATATTTTGCCTGCACATAACCACCGTGCAATGCCCCATCGTGTAAATCAGTGCTATAACCCGCTTGTAAGTCGAGCTGCTTTAATAAGTCGCTACTTTTAATGCTTAAATCTAACAAACTGGTAGAAGCCGAATAATATTGAGAGCCAATCGCGAAAGTAGCGTGCTGGTCGAGCACGTTGTAATTTTTTTGCTCTGTAGTTTCGTGCTTATATATTTTAGCTTTTGGAAGTGTATGTTCGTTTACTATTAGCAGCGGTGCTTTTTTGTTAGCTGCAAACTCAGTAACTACAGTGCTTTTTATAGCTTTTGGCAGTGTTTTTACATTTGGCCCATCTGCAGTTATCGAAAAATAGAGTAACGAGCCATCAGCCATTTCAATTGGGTGGGCAACGGCCTCTTGCCCTTGGGTTAACTTGGTGAGTGTTTTACTCTCTATGTTGTAGTTATAAATATCAGTAGCGCTATTTAAACCTGCAACAAAATAAAGTGACTCGCCATTATGGCTAAAGCTTGGCTGACTTATATATTGATACCCTTTTGGCATAGGTACTAATTGCTGTTGATTGTCGCCTACATCTTGTATATACAATTGCCAGTTTTCATTTAATGACGTTGATAAGTAAGCTAATTTAGTTTCATCAGGACTGAGTATTGGGTAATCGTAAGTTGTCTCAAGGCTTTTTGTAAATAATGGTGTGATGGTTTGCGTATTGAGATCAACCTTTACTAATTCAGAGTAGCCATCTCTTATTTGCTCGCCATACAAGGTTTCGCCGTTACTGGTTACGCTAAATCGTCGTATACCAGCAAGCTCGGTAAGCTGTTTAATATTTCCAGTGTCAGTGTTATAGCTAAATATGTCAGACACTTTGTTATAAACACCCGACTCTTCATTGCTGTACGCATTGAAATACAACGTTGTGCTATTTACCCATTGAGGGTTTGCAATACCGGCTTGGTTAATTTGATTAAGTACTTGTTTTTGTTCACGCTTAAATACACTGGGCGCTGTATCGGGAATGTCTTGTGCATCGTTTTCGAGTAGCTCTTTTTGCGCTTTAGTAAACTCTTCTTGCGCTTCAATGTTGTCATCAGTGCTATAAATTATAAGCTTGGTATTACTCTCTTTATCTCGCTCAACAATCGCAATTTTACTACCATCATTTGAAAGGGCGGGATTGCTTGCATATAAGTTAAGCTCAAGCCAAAGCTCACTATTAAGTAACGGCTCCCCTTGCTCTATTTGCATTGCTTTATAGGTATATTCAGCTATAAATCGGCGATATAGCTTGGCTGCACTTTGCCTAAACACACCGCTAAATGCTTCATCAAAATCACGCGTTTTTACGCCTTGCATTCGCGTCCAAACACTATCGAGTGTTTGTTCTGAATAGTTTTTCTCTAACCAATTTAAAAAGCGACTACCCATTAAATACGCCATTGAGCCGCCCATAAAGCCCTGCTCGCCATTTAACTGCCCATAGGTTGGCAGTGCGCCCTGTTGAGCAAATTCTCTCAGTATTGACTCTGAGTAGTTATCAAACAAACGTCCACGACCCGTCATTTTAGACTCAATCAATGTGGCATAACCTTCGGCTACCCAGCGCGGCGTATCACTGTAGGTTAAGTCGTATAAATCCCATATACCACGTACTTTCTGCTGCCAGTCATTGCGTGTAGGCTGTGCTAAGTGCACTAAGTGAATATATTCATGCAACACAAGCAACTGCTGCCAGCCAGAGCTGTTTGATATAACTGTGTCGGATTGTGGTGGGGTTGTAAAAAGTGCCATTACAGGGTTACTTGAGGTAGGTAGCGCAAAGCCGTTTGCTGCATTTAGGGGATCAAACACCACTACATCAACTGTTTTATCAAGTGCTCTGTTTTGCTGCTCAAGCACTTTGGTGCGTACTATTTCAAGCTCTGTTGCAGTTGATTTAGCAAAATCAGCATGCTCAACACTGTAGTGAATGTTGAAATGTTCAGTATGAATAGTTTGCCAATCGGCTGCAAAGCTTGGTGCTGCTAGTAATAAAGCTGATGCGATAAGTGTTTTTTTCATGAGCGTCCCTAAAAGAATTCCTTAATACCATCTAGGGTATTATTAAATGTCTTTCATGGGCAGTAAGAAAGTGTAATAAAGCATGTGCAAATGTGTATTTACACATGCCTTATTTTTTTAATGAAGAGGTATTACATCCAGCTGCGAGTATCGGACTCAATCTGCTTAATTGTAAAATCAATAATAAAGTCAGCATCTTGCTGCTTTATGTAGGGCATAAATGCAAAGCCTGAAGCAAGTTGTATATACAGGCTTTTTAAGCCTGATTTTCTCATTAAGTACGTACTTATACTGCGCGCACTTTGCGCTTTATAAAGCTCAAAAACACGGTAATGAACGCCAATCATACCTTTGCGTACAACCATGTAAAATCGACCATTATCCTCATGCATGTAATAACCATAACGCTGATACGATAAAGTTACCAAGCCAGAAAACACCACCAAAACACCAAGGCTTATCAAAGCATTAATATCAGCAATAAAACAAAAGCCAAACACTAATGCACTGGGTAACAATGAATAAAAGCCTAAATTTTTATACAAAAGAGCGCGTTCTGCGCGCTTAAAAGCGAGTTTTTTACTATTAAACCACGGGTAAATCCACTGGCATACACCATCAACTTGTTCGCTATTTAATACAGGTAATACTAAGGTTTGTTTATTTTTTTTAGCCGCAACACCGGCTGCTATTCCGCCGCTACTTGCTTGCAAGCACTCAACAGTAAATCGCTTTAGCAATCGCCCCATTAGGTTTTGCTTAATAATAATAGATTGCACTTTATCCATGCTCATTGAAAGCTGATGGCGCTCTAACAAGCCAGCAATACGTTTAAACTTTTGACCTTTAAAATAAAGCTCAAAGTTATAAAAACGAATAAGCGACATAGTCACCGATAGCATCACCGCTACCAAAACTAGCAAAACAATTAAGGTGATCATCGCAAAAGTAGCAGCGCTGGCCAGCATACCAAGCTCTTGTTGATAAAAGCCTTCTACTTTCGCAATAATTTGCTTCTCTAAAAAATCAACAATCAGGTTTATAAAAGGGGCCAAAGCAGCGATTGCTAAAATAGCCATATTCGACATCAAACCAAATTTGGCTATTTCTTTATTGCTAATGCTTAGGCTGTTTTCGATAGTGTCTGTTTCGCTTTGTTCAGTATTTTGTATTTCTTGCTGTTGCTGCGCTTTAAAATCAAATATTTGTTTACGCATTTGCTGTGCGTAATCTTTTGTGACGCCAGGTAAAACAACTTCTTGCGACACACTGCCAGCTGCATCAAAAATACAATTAACTAAGTTTACGGGGATAAAATAAAATGGCTCGGCAATATTAACGTTTTGCACACGGCCAAATTTAAGCGTAAGTCGCTCTTTTTTAAATACACCTTTGTTAAGCAATATTTCGTTGTCGCTACTAATACAAAACTTAAAATTTAAATAATATAAAAATGAGTAAATAAGCAACGAAATTAGCGCAATCCCACCTGCAACTTGCGCCCAAAACAACTTATTTTCTACTTGAGTAACAAACACGACAAGCATAGGCAGTAAGTTTAAAAGGCCATCTTTTACAAAGCGCACACTAAAGTGCACAACAAAGTATAAAAGCGCCCAGGGCGATACTTTTTGCCAGTAAATAGGGCTCGCTTTATCTTCGATAGTTGCATTACTCATCGACTAAAGTTGCCTGAGTAGTTGCGTCGTCTTGGCGGTAGTTTTGTACAAATTGGCGCATATTTTTACAATCATCATGGGTTAGCCCACTAATTTGTAAATCGGCACTTACACCGCCAGCGCTAAATAATTTAATACTCGCAAGGCTAAGTTTTCGCTCTATTGGCCCTTGGTGTATTTCCATATGCTGTACACGCGCTAAAGGTAATACCGTCACTTGTTGCCAAATAACGCCTTTTTTAAAAGCAATGTCATGATTTCGCACTGCAAAACCTCGCAGCCTCACACTTATCATGTTGTACGCCATAGATACGGCCACCAAAATAGGCATACCAATTAGCAAATACGTTTGTGCATTATTAGCAAAGGCTTCATTAAAATAACAAACAGCAATAAGCGCTCCAATTAGCGGTATATAAAACAGAAGCGAGCTAAGCTGTGTATGTAATAAGGCTTTATCAGCCAATGGCTTAAAGCTAATATCACTATGCTTTGGTAAATCCATTATTTGTTGATTGTTAAACACTATTTGTCCCTATTCCTGCTTTTAATTATGGCTAGCTTACCAACTAATGGTGGTTATTAAGGTGTGGCTTTGTTTTGGCTCAAGCGTTACTTTATCTGTCAGTACATTAGCAGCCTCTAAGCAGAGCATTGTTTTATACTCATCGTCAGCAAAGTTAGATAAGCGTTTTGATTTTTCTATCCATGGGTTCCACAGTACACACGAACTTGAGTTTTCGCGGCTCACATTAATAACACCTTCTGGCATATTAATGGTTTGCACTGTACTTGCTTGTGTGTAAACCATATCGGTTTCGCGATTAAAGCTTACAACATCATTTTGTACAAATGGCCCTTCACTAAACTCAATATATTGCGCACCTTGCAAACCATCTACATGGGTCTTTGTAATGTCTGATGTAGGAAAATAGGTATGCAGCGCTTGAGTAAAGCTAAATGGCGCACTCCCTAAGTTAGCGGTCGTTAAGCTAACCTGTAATTTATCGCTTAATACAAACTCAACTTTTAATGCTGACTGATGTGGCCAATACGTCGTATTAACAAGCTTCATGGGTAGCTTTAAACTAACTGTAATTTGCTCATCAGATTCGTGTACTTCATCAGCTTGCCACACACTTGTGCGCGCAAAACCATGGGCAGGCCAGCCATCATTAGCGTGTATACCAAACCACGGCCAACAAATAGGAATACCACCTCGAATACTTGCCCCTTCTTGATAAGTTTCGTCTTGTGATACCCATATAAGTGGCTTGTTATTTTTAGGGATAAACTCGGTAATTTGCCCACCTTGCAAAAATATTTTTGCATCGCACTTTGAGCTAGCTATTTTAATAAACTCAAGACCGGTTTCGCTTTGCTCAATGCTAACTGATGGCGATAATTTCATACCTTCCCCTATAATACTGATACTAAAGATTTTTAATATTTGTGCAGAAACAATAATGCATGCTTAAAGTATACGCTATTGATATTAAATATTGATTGCTGAATTTGTTCATTGCCGATTAATACATATACAGTAAACTCACAAACAATTACTTTGTACTAACAGCTGTAAATGAATAATACTAAAGTCTATACAATAAGACTTGCCAATTATTCACAACATACGTACTGTGCGCAACTTAATGCACACAAGATGCTAAGAAAATTTACTATAATTTAAACAATATAATTTTACATTAGTTACTGCTCTAACTATTAAAAACCAACAAAAGCGGCCTAATGTGCAATATATTGTTTGAATTCAATTTATTTGATGTGTAACATTTCGCGATTACGGCAAACTACCGCCCCATCGATGAGATAAGCAAATGCAAAAATATGACGAGTTATTGGTTTCTTTACGTAAAGTGATCCGCGCGATTGACTTACATTCTAAGCAGCTAAATAAAACTTCGGGTTTAACTGGCCCACAATTGCTTATAATGCAAGAAGTTAAAAAAACCGATGGAATAACGGCGAGCCGTATTGCTCAAAACGTAAATTTAAGCCCAGCAACGGTCACCAATATTCTCGACAGAATAGAAAGCAGAAACTTAGTAACACGCGTACGCAGTCAAATGGATAAACGCAGAGTGAGCTTATACCTCACCGATAAAGGAAAAGAGTTACTTGATAAAGCACCTCAGCCATTGCAAGAACACTTTATTGAAAAGTTTTCTGCGCTTGCTGAGTGGGAACAGAGCCTTTTACTCTCATCAATGCAGCGTGTAGCCGCGATGATGGATGCAGATAAATTAGATGCATCGCCCCTTCTAGAAGTTGGTGCACTTACTCAAGCTCCTAAAGAATAAACAATAAAAAAAATACATAGTTTTGTACTTACTCTAAACGTAAGGCGTTTTTTGACGTCTTGAATTTTTTATTTTTTAATCACAAGCAGAGCGGCTATTATGACTAAACTCTCAAAATTAACACTAGCACTAGTCCTAGGTGGTGTTACAAGCACTTCTTATGCGTCTGATGATCTAGACACACTACAAAGCCAACTTAAACAGCTAAAGCAACAAATGCAATTGCTTGAAAATAAGTTAGCTGATGAAAAAACAAAACAACAGCAAATTAATAAGCAGCACGAACAACAAGTTGCAAACATCAGTAAAAAATCTGATCAAAAAGTAGTTGAAGTTGCCGCAGCTGAACCTGAGAAAAAAGATGAAGGCATTAAAGTTGGTGGAGCAATACGCTTTAATTACAGCACCAACACATACGATGAAGATACCCAAGATCGCGGTGGCGATTTTGATTTTGATATTTTCCGTATAAATGTATCTGGTGAGATTAACGATATTTCACTTAACGGCGAAATACGTTTTTACGATTACATGACCGTTGTTAAGTATGCTTACTTAGGTTACGAGTTTGCAGATGGCTGGGAAGGACAAGCAGGTATTGCACCCGTGCCTTTTGGTAATGGCCCATACAACTCACACAGCTACTTTTTCAGTACTAATTATTACGTAGGTCTAGAAGACGATTTTGATTTAGGTGTAGTAGTAAAACGTAAACTTAAAGATAACTGGAAACTAGACCTAGGCTTTTTCAAAAATGATGAGCTAGGTGGTATAGACGGTGGCTCTTCAGATATTAACCATCGTTACTCTTACGACATTATTGGTAGTCGCTCAGCAGAGGAAGGTACATACGATGCACCAGGCTCTCGCATAGGCGAATACAATACGTTTGCCGGGCGTGCAACATACCAAATTGAGCACAGCAAAAATATAACTACCGATGTGGGTGTATCATTATTAAGTGGTGGTTTACATGACGGTAACGATCGTGCAGGTAACTACGGTGCATGGGCATTTCATGTTGATAGCACAATTAACAACTGGAATATCCAATTTCAACACGGTGAATACGACTACGATCTAGACGACAGCAGCGACCGCTTTGTTGTTGGTGCGTATGCGTATTATGACACTGTATCTAGCGAAGCAACTATGACTAACTTTAACGTTGCTTATAATTACTCGCTTGATTGGGGCCCAGTTACCGACATTCAATTTTACAACGATTACGGCATTATTTATGACAAGTCTGACGATAGCGCAGATACATGGATGAACGTAACGGGTATGAGTGTTGCTGCAGGTGGTTTCTTTAGTTACTTCGACTTTATTCAAGCACGTAACCAGCCATTTATTGGCGGAACAATTATTGGTGATGGCGATACAGAACGTCGCTTCAACATAAATATTGG
Source organism: Pseudoalteromonas sp. SA25 (assembly GCF_011378705.1). Classification (NCBI taxonomy): domain Bacteria; kingdom Pseudomonadati; phylum Pseudomonadota; class Gammaproteobacteria; order Alteromonadales; family Pseudoalteromonadaceae; genus Pseudoalteromonas; species Pseudoalteromonas sp. SA25. Next base: position 88,640 of record NZ_WTKV01000016.1, read on the forward strand.
TTACTACTTCTAAACTGTTAACCGCATTTATTTTTAAAAGGGCAAACTTAGTTTGCCCTTTTTTATTGATTTTAAGCTTCGAATTAATAGCTATTTAGCCTACAATTAGAGATACCATAACACGCCTAAAAAGAGCCTAAGTGAATATAAAAGCAGTGTTTATTTGTTATAAAAACTTATGGTTTAAAGCGCTTGGCTTAATACTTGTAGCCTTGGGTATTATTGGCATTGTGTTACCGGTCATGCCTACCACTATATTTTTTATTTTAGCGCTCACCTGCTTTACTCGCTCATCACCCGCGCTTGAACAATGGCTGTTAAACCACCCTCGTTACGGTGTAACTTTGCAGCAATGGCAAGCCCATAAAGTAGTGCCTGTTAAAGCCAAATGCTACGCCGCCATTGGCATGTTAATTGGATTTATATTTTTACTGTATTCAGCCGCCCCTATTTGGGTTATTTATCTCGTTGCAGTAATAGAAGTATCGGTAATGATTTACCTTATTTTAAGACCCTCCAGCCCCCCTAAGCATTAAATATTCATTTTTTACCTGCATACCACCTTTGTTTTAAAGTTTTTATGTAAAGATAAGTAAGTAAATTTGTAATAGCTAATGCAAATCATTATCATGTTGTAAATTTAATTTATTTACTGTTTTTATGTCGTTTATTAATAAGCGGGCTTTGTATAGTACAAGCCGTGCTCTACATATTTATATTTCTACAGCTTTGTTTTTTTTGCTTATTTTATTTTGCGTTAGCGGCATAGTGCTCAACCATATTGATTGGCTTAAAAACGATAAAAATAACGGTCAAGTAACGGCGGTAATTCCAGCTGAGCTAGTTACCAAAGCAAATGAGCAGCTAAATACCTTGCCAACGCTTTACCCAGAAATAGAAGCTTACTTAGCCGAGCAATATGCACTTACAAAAGTAAAAAGCATTGAGTGGGAAAAAGAAGACGCGCTTGTCATGCTCGACTACCCACTGCCTGCAGGGTTTGCCTACGCAGAGCTTGATTTTACAACTGGCGAGTTAAACCTTGATTACCAAACAGGTGGCTTTTTAAGCCTCATTGGCGACTTACATAAAGGCCGCCACAGCGGTGAAGTATGGAGTTGGGTGATTGATATATCTGCCGTACTAATGATTTTATTTGCCATCACCGGCATGATTATTTTGTTTCAAAATAGAAAAAAACGCTTAGCAGGAATATGGATAACCTTACTAGGAGTCGCAACTCCACTGGTTATTTATTTATGTTGGGTTCCACAAATAAAAGGAGTGTCTTAATGGTTAAATTTAAATTATTTATAAGCGCCGCATTACTGCTAGTAGCTGCGTTTTTTCAAACAACAGCGCATGCACAAACACCACAGCTAGAGGTTGAATTAACGCTTCCCGACTTAGAAGTACAACCGTATCACCGTCCATACGTTGCAGTTTGGCTTGAAACACCAGAGCGCAAACACGTTACAACGCTTGCACTTTGGGTACAAAAAGCAGAATGGTTTAAAGACTTACGCCAATGGTGGCGTAAAGCCGGTAAAAGCGATGCCAACTTTGACGGCATTAGCGGCGCAACAAAACGCGCGGGTACTTACACTATAAATTGGCAAGGTAACGATTTAGACGGTAACCCAGTAAAACCAGGTAAATACTTACTAAATATTGAAGTTGTACGCGAAGAAGGCGGTAGAGATTACGCCCGTGTTGAGCTTGATTTAACAAAGTCGGGAAAAATTACAATTGATGGTAAAAACGAGTTTTCACAAAGTTTCGTCACTGTAAGCACTAAGTAGCACCTATTTATTACTAGAATTTAAGCAAAGGAAAAATAATGAAAATTAATTTATTAAAAACTGCATTAATCGGCGCATTGAGCCTATCTGCTTTAGTGTCAACTTCGGCAAGTGCACACGGACGTTGGTTACTACCTTCGCATACATCTTTATCAGGCGATAAAGCGCATTACGTAATGATTGACGCAAGTATCTCTAACGAAATTTTTGCACCTGACAAAGCCTTTAAACCTAAAGAAAAAGGCGCCGAGTACGACGACACATTATTAATGGCACTTGCGCCTAATGGTGAGCCAGTATCTGAAACCATTCGTGCTTATTACTTAAAACGTAAAAGCTCAGCTGCGGTAAGCTTAACAGAGCAAGGCACTTACCACATTGCAATGACCCAAAAGCCAATGTACATGACCTTCTATAAAAACGAAGAAGGTAAGCGCAAGCGTGTATTTGGTAAGAAAACAGACGCCGAGTTACCTAGCAATGCAAAAGATGTAACTACAACGAAGGTTGTTTCAACAGTAGACACATTTGTAAGCCGAAATGGCACCTCAAAGCCTGCCCTGTTAGGTTTAGGCTTAGAGCTTAGCGGTCCAACGCATCCAAACGATTTATTTGTAGGTGAGCAAGCACGTTTTCAATTACTACAAGATGGTAAATCTGCTGGTGAAGGCATTGAAGTAAGTATTTTAAAAGGCGACACACGCTACCGTAACGACCGTGGCGAAGTAAAAGTAACGACCGATAAAGAAGGTATGTTTACAATTACATGGAAAGAACCAGGCCTATACCTAATCGAAACTTCTAACAAGGTTACCGTAAATGAAGAAGGCGTAGATGCAGGACGTTATGCATTATTTACAACGCTTGAAGTTGCCCCTGAATAATTTAAATTACTAAATTTAAAAAATTGAAAGGCCAAGCATTTGCTTGGCCTTTTTACGTCTTACTAACTTTTATCTAAAATTCCCTTGAATTCGCAACCATTCGACACAAGATTGCAACTACAACGATCCAAACGCCGATATCGTGCGTAAACAGTGACCTTATATGTTAACAACTTAGAATATCTTAGATAGTTTTTATCTTTGCACTAGGGTAGTCGCTTCTATATGATGCGCTCCTTTTCGACTAGCAGCTCTTGGGGAACAATTAATGACTTTTAAGCGTTTATCTGCAAATAAACTAGCACTTAGCTTGGCCGTTACCACTGCACTTAGCACACCTTACTCTATGGCCGTTGCCGCAGAGCAAGATAATCAAGCAGAAAAGAATATCGAAGTAATTTCGGTTACCGGTACTCGCAGAAGCTTACGCAGTATTGCCGAAAGTACGGTACCCGTAGACATTATTACCAGCGGTGATATGCAAAGTACGGGTCAGCTAGAAATAAGCCAAATACTAGCAAACCAAGTACCTAGCTTTAACTACCCAAGTGCCACTATGGGTGATGGTACTGACCATGCAAAACCAGCTGTTTTACGTGGATTAGCACCCGATCACACATTAGTACTTATAAACGGCAAACGCCGCCATGCCGGTGCGCTATTAAACTTAGCAGGTGTTGTTGGCCGAGGATCTACAGCTGTTGATTTGAACATGATTCCAACCTCTGCAATTAAGCGTGTTGAAGTACTACGTGACGGCGCAGCCGCACAGTACGGTTCTGATGCAATTGCTGGCGTAATTAACATTGTACTTAAAGATGCCTCAGAAGGCGGTAGCGTAAGCGTAACGTACGGTAAATACGATACTCAAATGGCTGGTGTATCTCAGCTAGACAGCACCTATGCAGACGCAAACGGCGACTTAGCGTTTAATACCGGTGGCGACAGAGAAGTAAACGACGGTGCAACACGCACTGTTAGTGCAAACTCTGGTTTTGCGTTATCTGATAACGGCTTTGTAAACGTATCCATTGAGTACCGTGATAACGACTCAACGCAACGCTCAGGCTTTGACCCACGCGAACAATACAGTCGCCTTGATGATGGCAGCCTAGACCCACGTGAATTTACTATCGATCGTTACAACCACCGCTTTGGTAAAGCAGACCTTGAAGATTACGCGTTGTTTTACAACATGGGTTACGATTTAGATAACGGCTTAAACCTTTATTCATTTGGTAGCTACTCAAAGCGTGAAGGTAATTCAGGTGGTTTTTACCGCCGAGCAAAAGACAGCCGTAACGTTTTAGAAGTGTACCCAGATGGCTTTTTACCGCAAATTGAAACAGACGTACAAGACTACTCATTTGCATTGGGCTTACAAGGCGAAACTAACGACTGGACATGGGATGTAAGTACCAACTACGGCCGCAACGACTTTGGTTTCGGTGTTGTAAATAGTATTAATACATCACTAGGTGCCGACAGCCCAACCGAATTTGACAACGGTGCATTGGTTTACGATCAGTTTTTAGTAAACGCAACAGTCAATACCACACTCGATTTAGGCTTACCTGATGACGTATTTTTTACCGTAGGTACTGAATACCGCCACGAAAGCTACAAAATAGAAGAAGGCGAAGAAGCGTCTTACATCACCGCACTTGATAGCGATGGTAACCCAATTGCAGCCGGTGGCGCGCAAGTACTTGCTGGTTTTGGACCAGAAAGTGCGACTGACGAAAGCCGTCATAACATCGCTTTATTTGTTGAGTTTGATACCTACTTAACAGAAAACTGGAACGTAGTTTTAGCGGGTCGTTATGAAGATTACAGCGACTTTGGTGACACATTTACTTCTAAGCTTGCTTCGCGTTACAGCATTACTGAAAACCTATCGCTGCGCGGTGCAATTAGCACAGGTTTCCGTGCGCCATCTTTAGCGCAAAGCTCGTACCGCCAAATATCAACCGTACTTGAAAACAACCAACCATTTGAAGTTGGTCTATTCCCAACTGATTCTGCAGCCGCGCAAGCGCTAGGTGCACAGCCGTTAGATGCTGAAGAGTCAGTAAACGTTACTGCGGGCTTTATTTACACTCAAGGCAGCTTTAGCTTAACTGTTGATGCGTACCGTATTGATATTGATGACCGTATTGTATTGTCTGAAAACTTAGAAGGCGATGCAGTTGTTGAAATACTACAAAATGCCGGTGAGCTAAACACCGAAAGCGTACGTTACTTTACCAACGCTATCGACTCACGCACGCAAGGTGTAGATATAGTTGCCACTTATAACCTAGATTTAGACAACTTAGGTGATTTACGTTTAAACGTAGCAGCTAACTTTAACGATACCGAAGTAACACACGTAAACGACAACCCTGCACAGCTTAACTCACTAGGTGACGACTACGTAGTGTTTGCGCGTCGTGAAGTAGGTCGCTTTGAAGAAGGCACGCCAGATAGCAAATGGAACCTATCTGCAGTGTGGAACTTTAACGAATGGCAAACAACGCTTCGTGCCACACGTTATGGTGAAGTCGCTGATATATCAACTACAGCTGATCGCGATGAATACTTAGACCCTAAATGGATCACCGACCTAGAAGTGGCATACCGTCCAGACGAATATTGGAAATTTGCCGTTGGTGCAAACAACTTGTTCGATCAGTACCCACAAGCCACCGTGGATAACATTGGTTACTCTGACTTTGGCCAAATATTCCCGTACACACCGTATGCGCCTTACGGATTAGACGGGCGTTTTTTATACGGTAATATTACTTACAGCTTTTAATTAGTTCCCTAATAAAAGCAGAGCAATTATAAAAGGATGCATCGCGCATCCTTTTATATTAATAATTAGTTATTTTAACCACTTATTAGTATTTCAACTTTCATAAAAAACCACCACCCTATATAAAACAACAGCTTACATTTCGGCCTCATTTTTGCTCTATATTGTTTATATAAATACAAACAATAAATACCAAAGGACTAAACATGAGCTCATCAACACAATTAAGCATTGCAAAACCATTTTCACTTATTGGCGGCATTTTATTATTAAGTGGCTGTGTATTTCATATATCGCCAAGCGTTGCCTCAGTAAAGCAAACTCAGCAGCTATCACTGCCAAGCAATAATCTTGAATATTTAAATGTGTTAAGCGGCGCAGGTAGCCTTGAAATAAAAGGCTCAAAAACGGCCACCAGCATTAGTGTGGATGCCACTATTTACACAGCCGACATTGAAGACGAGTACGAACTAACGCTCGAGCAAGACGGTAAACAGGCAAAGCTTGTTGCCCAAAATAAAAGCCGTAATGGTATTAGCTTTTACAGTGGCCAATCTCCAAGTATTAATTTAGTGGTTACTGTGCCAAGTAATCTAAATTTAGATATTGATGATGGCTCTGGCGACATTTTAATAAGTGCTATGCAAAGCAATATTGATGTAAAAGACGGCTCAGGAGATTTAACGATAAGCGGTGCTAAAAACCTAACTATTGACGATGGCTCAGGTGAAGTAAACCTTGAAAACATCGCAGGTAATTTAGAATTAACCGACGGCTCTGGCAGTATTCATATAAACAACGTAAGCGGCAATGCAACTATTGACGATGGTTCTGGCGAAATGCACGTGAGCAACATAAACGGTTCGCTAAACGTTGAAGATGGATCGGGTGATTTAGTGATAAGCCATATAAGCGGTACTGTTAATGTTGATGATAACTCTGGCGACATGATCATTGAGCATATTGGCTCAAGCGTAACAATTGAAGACGGTTCGGGTGATATTCGCGTTAACCATGCAAAGGGGCTGACTATTACTGAGTCGGGCTCGGGCGATGTAAGTATCGATAATATTAGCGGTTCAGTAAAAGTAGCTAACTAGGGCGTGTTGATCTTTGTGGATAGAAATTTGTTCAATCTAGGGGCGATTAAATCGCGGCGCGAGGTTTGTAACCTAGTGGGCTCGGTAACTGCTCCTGCGTTACCCTAATGGCTTACATCCATGTAAGAATAAGTAAAAACCGAGCAACAAAGAGTTAATCGTCCCTAGAAAGAACCCAAAGGGCAGCGCATGTTTGGTATTTATGCTGCGTTATCGCCTATTCATGGGGAATAACCACACTACATAGGCTCCGCCTTGTCTAAAAACCAAACATACTGCTGTAAATTCACTCACCAATGATCAACACGCCCTAACAGTATGAGCTAAAAATAACGTATTTTCAGCCACATGAATTATTGTATTTTATAAGAACCTAAGTCATTCTATTTATGCTCAAATACCTTGAGCATAAATAGAATGACTTAGGATAAACGCGTGTTAGAAATTGCTTTAATTTATTTAGCAGCAGCCATTGTAGCTGTCCCTATTGCAAAACGAGTCGGACTTGGCTCTGTGTTAGGTTATTTAATTGCCGGAATACTCATTGGCCCTTATGCGCTGGGTGTTGTGGGCGATCAAACCGATGTAATGCACTTCGCTGAATTTGGCGTAGTGATGATGCTGTTTTTAGTGGGCCTTGAACTACAACCTTCGCGTTTATGGACATTACGCCACTCTATTTTAGGGCTTGGCGGCTTACAGGTTGTGTTATCGGCAGCGGCTATATTTGCATTTTGTTATTGGTTTTTTGCCATGCATTGGCAAACTGCACTCGCCATTGGTTTAATGCTCGCGCTCTCCTCTACGGCTATTGTGCTGCAAAGCCTTGAAGAAAAAGGCTGGCTAAAGCAAGAAGCCGGACAAAACGCTTTTTCGGTATTGCTGTTTCAAGACATCGCAATTATTCCTATTTTAGCCCTATTGCCACTGCTTGCATTTGCCCCGCAAACTAGCACAAAAGAAATCAGCGATTCGATTATTGCAAGCTGGCCTGTATGGCAACAAGTATGTGTTTCGGTTGCGGTTATTGCCGCTATTATTGCCGGTGGTAAATATGTATCGGCCCCGTTATTTAGATACATTGCCCAAACGCACATGCGTGAAATATTTACTATTTTTGCACTGTTTTTAGTGGGCGCTATTGCGCTAGTTATGCAAAGTATTGGTTTATCGCCTGCTTTGGGGACTTTTTTAGCAGGCGTTGTACTTGCCGAGAGCGAATTTAGACACGAATTAGAAGCCGATATAGAACCCTTTAAAGGCTTACTGTTAGGATTGTTTTTTATAACGGTTGGCGCATCAATTAACTTTGAGCTGCTATTTAACGAGTTTAGTACTGTTATTGGCTTAGTAGTTTTACTTATTGTAGTTAAAGCCTGCATTTTATTTGCCCTTGCCGTTACCTTTAAAATTAACAGTAAACAGCAGTTATTATTTGCCTTAGCGCTTGCCCAAGGGGGTGAATTTGCCTTTGTACTTTTAAGCGTAACCACCACCTTAAGTATTTTAACGCCCGAGCAAACCAGCCTTGTTACCTTAGTTGTAGCGGTATCAATGCTAATAGCGCCGTTACTACTTATGGTTTATGAGCAAATACAAAAACGCAGCAGCAGTGCTCTGCCTGAGTTTGATAAGCCAGAGCAAATTAGCACCGCTAAGCACGTAATTATTGCGGGCTACGGACGTTTTGGTCAAATTATGGGGCGTTTACTGCACGCGCAAGGCTACGAAATTACCGTACTTGATCACAGCCCTAGCCAAATAGAATTACTACGCCGTTTTGGTAATACCGTATTTTATGGCGATGCCGCACGCCAAGAACTCCTTGAAGCAGCAGGCGCACACACCGCGCAAATGCTAGTAATTGCAATTGATAACCCCGATAAAACCATTGAGATAATTAAGCTCGCGCATAAAAACTACCCGCAGCTTAAAATAGTTGCTCGCGCAATCGACCGCCGCCATGCGTATCAGTTACTTAATTTAAAAGTAGATGCGTTTAACCGCGAAACAGTCGACTCGGCTATTAACCTTGCCGTAGAAGCACTCGAGTTACTAGGTAACACTAAGCAAGATGCAGAGCGCGCCGGTAAATTATTTAGAGACCACGACCGCGCTGCAGTACTGCAACTTGCTGCATTATGGGGAGACGACGCCAGCTACGGCGTAGCCGTGCGCCAACGTATGGAAGATTTAAAACAAGTGCTGCAACAAGATAAACAAGCACAAAGCGATTTAAATACCTGCGACAGCGGCGACTGCGAAGACGGCTTAACAGAAGTAGCGAGTAAACCTAAAAAGCCTGATGATGCTCATTTGGAGTAGTATTAGGCAATCGCGTTATAAGCGGGTGATAGTAGCATTTTAATACAAACAATAAATAGTTGGTTTAAATCAGCATCGCTTGAGTATAACCAACTGTTTCATTTCTTTTAAACAACTCGTATGACGCTTATAACTGTACTGATACTTGCCAAGTAGATGATTTAGCCCTATTAATGATTTCCACTACACTAGTCATCAATACTTCAGATGTTTTTTTATTATATAAAGCAACCTGATGTCTATCTCCTAATGCTTCTGCAGCTTTAATTTCATTCTCAGTTAATGCAAAGAAAAAGCCCGAAAAATCTTTTTTAACGCGATCTTGATTAGCCGACTTGATTTCAATAAAGGTTATGTTTGAGAGTGAAGCTTTAATAGATACAAGATCATTAAAATCTATCGAAATTCCTTTTGGAATAGACAACGCATCGAAACTTGAACGTTTAATAATAATCCCTACTTCTTTAAGGGCTAATAACAAAAGTTTTAGTTCATTTCCTTTTGGTCTGGGGATCCAATTTTCATTTAATTCAATGGTTACTAACTCACCATTTGAACCATTTTCATTAGCATACCTAGCCAAATGCTGCTTTTTAGAATTAATAACATCTATCGGATTCAACTGAATATCCTCTTAGTAATTAACACCCGACTAACATGCGATGTATTAGGGTAGCTTTTTATTGTTTTAATGCAGCGGTCGACTAATATCTAATCCACGTATCGCCTAGCATGTGCTCACCAAGCGCAACAAACGCTATACAAGAATCGCCAAGTATAACGCGTCACCTTAATGCTTTTGTTAGCACACTAACCCACAGCACTTTTTGAATTTCTTTCCACTACGGCACGGGCATATTTCATTGCGACCAATTTTTCTACTTTCTCGTCTAGGTCCTACGAACATTTGCCGAGTGTGCCTTTGCGGTATATAAGTACTATCTAATGTCATACTTCCTATATGGACACAACCACCACCAACACCTATAGACATAGAATCATTATTAATATCAAACCCGACTTTACTGCCTTCAATATCCATTGAGTTAGACGTTAATATTTGCCCTGACGGTGTAATCACTTTCAAATTTTTATTTTCACGACAAGATAGTTCTATACCTAAATGTTCCATCTCTAGACGTTCAATCACTAAATTGTGCGGAGGCTCTGAACGTAGAGAAAGAACAATATCACCAAGAGCTTTCCTTATTGTTATTCTGGTACCAACAACTTCTACATCCCAATTATTTGTAGTTGTAATCCACTCATTATCGACAATTTTTAATATCTCACGCCCATCCCTATCAGCCAAATATGCATTTATTTGAAATGGTGCGCCTTCGGATTCGGGAGGCTTAATGGAAAGTACATTATCTCCATTTATCCTAATTAAGGATTCAACGCCTTTACAATTTAATGTGCCAATTGTAATTTTTGGTTCAACCATACCTAAGTCAAAAGGACCAAAAGAAAATCCTTTTTGTTTACAAACAGGGCTATCAGATCTGATTTTTATCGTTTCTTTTGATAATATTTTTCGAGTAACACGGTCATGGCAACCGCCGCATAGGAGCACTATATGATCTGGGTTATGTTCCGTTGCTTCCGCAAATGTAGGATCAACATGCTCATATTGATAAACTGCACTCCCACAGTTTACACAACCAAAACCGCAGCGTTGTCTAATCTCACGCTTAATACCAGCTTCAATTGTATCTTTTAAGCCATACTTGTTTATTCTCACCAAAAGCTTCCATTAAGTGTGCTAACAACTTTATCAGAGGACATTTCCCTCATTATTACGAGAAAAGTACCTATAATGTGAACTTCTATTAATATCAAATAGTGTGAATTTTTACCAGTTAAGAATATCATGCGGTGAGTGGTTATTTTGGGAACAAAAGTAAGATGACTTGATGATAAGATTTTGGTGGTTGTGACTTCTATTAACGAATTGAATACCAGCTTGTAGCTCACAGTCGCCTATCTGCTGAAGTATAAGCTTAATCTTCAAAACATTAAGACCAACTATGAGCTACTACATTTAAAAACGCTAAAATCTAGTGGTGGTGCCCGCCTTGAATAGCCTCGCCCTGCTGGTTATAAAAGCCAGTTGCGCTGTGCTCAATAAAACCAAGGTTTATCATTTTAGCTAAAAACGGGTCGCCTTCGTTATCGCCAATGTCGGCGTAATCGGTGGTTTGAAAACGGTCCCACTGTGCAAATTGAGCAGTAATTAATGGCACATCAGTGTTTATATTGTTAAGGCTTAGCAATGTACTTGTTTGGCTTTTTTTATTACTAATGCTAAATGTTTTAACTAATTTTGAATGCGTATAAAAGGCAAGGTTAAAGTCGTTGTCATTTTCGCTCAGTGTATAGTTTTTTACTTCATCGCAGCCTTTGCCTTGTGTGCTTACTAGGGTCATTTTTTCGATTAAGTGGTTATCCACCAGCTGACTTTTAGCACTCCAGTTTTGTACGCCGCGTACCTCAGATGGTTGATATTCAATGCCGCGTTGCTGGGCATTAAAGTAACGTATTGGTCGTATTTGATTATTAGCTAAGTGCTGCCAAAGCTCGGTTATTACTTCACTTTGGTGCGCTACTTGCTGATTGTTTCGCCAAAGGGTAAGTGACTCGCTGCTTTGCTGCGTTTTATGGCTGTTGGTAATTTTATAATCCGCTTTTAAATGCTTGGCATCAATATCACATTGCGAGGCAAAGCTACTTGTACTTACAAGCGTGGCAATTATTAATAACGCTTTTTTCATTTAGCTATCTCTTATTTATATTTCAAGTTTATGGCAATAACATAACGATTATAAATGTCAGTTTAATGACAAAAACCCCGCAAAGTAGGCGGGGTTTTTTATTTAGATATATTTAACTAAATTTATAGCTAGCCGGTATTTATTGCGCTAGTTTTTCGTCTGCGGTTTTTACAAAGTCAGCGGCAAAGTCCATTACATGGAATAAAAAGCTTTGCTCGTTTGTGCCTGTTACCAAGTGTGCACCTGGCCCCATTGCATAAACGCCTACGTCTTCACCGGCATGTGTTTCTGAGCCCATTGGTACCAATGCTTCTTGATGAAAACCAGGTGTTGTTGTATCAACATCTGTTAAATCAACACGCCCTGTTACTGGTGCAAAGGCGTAACCTGCATCGGCATCGGTCTCGCTACCTAGGTTTCTAAAGCCACCACCATTGGTGTAACCAACCGTTGTGTAAGGCATATCGTCGGCAGCTAAGCTTGGCTCAGTAGCGCCTACTGCAACCACTTTACCTAAAATTGGGTTACCGCGTTTAGGGTAACCAGCAATGGTAAATACATGGCTGTGATCGGCAGTTACAACTATTAATGTTTCTTCTGGGTTGGTGTTTTCCATCGCCACTTTAACGGCTTTAGCAAGCTCAATAGTGTCGTTTAACGCGTTATAAGCGTTACCCGCATGATGCGCGTGGTCAATTCGACCCGACTCAACCGTTAAGAAAAAACCTTGCTCGTTGTTATCAAGTACGTTTATTGCTTTTTCGGTCATTTGCGAAAGCGAAGGCTCGCCTGCAACATCGTTTGCGCGGTCAGCTTCGTACTGCATGTGGGACTCGTTAAATAAGCCAAACACTTTAGTGGCGTCGTCACTTATTGCATCAAAACCGGTTTGATCCATTACGTACGTGCCATTTGGATATTGCGTTTTCCACTCTGCGGTTAAGTCGCGGTTATCGGTTCGATCCCCTTCAACAGCACTTACTGCATCGGCTGAATTAAACGCGGCATCTTTTGGTAAAAAGTGACGACGACCGCCGCCCATTACCACGTCAATACCGTCTACATCAACACCACTGAAGCGTGCCTCTAAGTTGGCTTCAAAGTTAACCAGTTGCGATGCAATATCTTCACACGTTGCGGCACTTTCTGGCATATCGGAGATATCTTCCCAGTTACGCTCTGCCGATTTAGCATACGTTGCAGCTGGTGTTGCGTGAGTAATACGCGCTGTAGAAATAATCCCTGTTGCTTTGCCTGCAATTTCAGCAAGCTCTAACGAGGTAACAAGTTCGTGCCCTTTGCCTGATGCACAATTACCACGTTCAACCGCTTCATCAATACCAATAACGCCTGCGTCGGTTTTAACACCCGATGCCATTGCGGTCATAGTGCCTGCCGAATCTGGCGTTTGCGCATCTACGTTGTATGTTTTTACAAAGCCTGAAAAAGGCATAGTTTCAAAGCTTAACTGGTGGTCTTCACCCATTTCGCCCTCTAACTGACCCGCTAAAATACGTGCTGCGGTTATGGTAGAAATACCCATACCATCGCCAACAAATAAAATAACGTTTTTAGCTTTGCCTGATTCTGTAACAATGTTGCTACTGGCTGTTTGTGCAGCGCCTAATTTTGTTTGCGCTTCACTAAACCAAGTATTACTAGTGAGCGATGCCAGCTGCTCGCTTGTTAACGACGTTGCAGGTGCATTACACACTAAATTAGTTGAGTTAACTTCATCGCTATCTAGCACATCGTTATTATTGGTATCTGCGCCTACTTGCGTCTCTACACCGCCATTAATGCACTGCTCAGAGCCCACTGCAATAGCGTTATCTACTGCGATAATATTGTTTTCATTTTTGTTATCGTCACTCGAGCAACCTGCTAGCGCGACCATTACTGCCAAAGAAAGTACCGTTAATTTGTTCATGTTAGCCGCCATTATTGCTGAGTTAGTTCAAGAGCTTGATTAATTAGATGAAACACTACGTTTTGTTCAATTACGCCTTGTGCTAGCTGAGCACCAGGACCTTTTGCATGCAAAGAGATGTCTTCACCTGCGTGTGTTTCTGAGCCCATTGGTACAGTTGCTTCTTGGTGAAAACCTGGGATTGTTGTATCAACGCCATTTAGCTCAACACGCCCTGCTACAGCAGCACTTGTGTAACTTGCATCAGCATCAGTCTCGTCGCCTAGATTTCTAAAACCTAAGCCATTTGCGTAACCTACTGTGGTGTACGGCATATCGTCGGCGGCTAGGCTTGGTGTTGTTGCACCTACTGCAACTACTTGACCTAAAATTGGATTACCACGCTTAGGGTAGCCTGCAATAGTAAATACATGGCTGTGATCGGCGGTTACTAAAATAAGGGTTTCTTCTGGGTTGGTGTTATCTACCGCAGCTTGTACGGCTTTAGCAAACTCAATGGTGTCGTTAAGCGCATTGTATGCATTACCCGCGTGGTGCGCGTGGTCAATTCGACCCGACTCAACCGTTAAGAAAAATCCGTTATCGTTTTTACCAAGCACTTCAATTGCTTTAGTGGTCATATCGGTAAGTGAAGGCTCGCCCGCTACATCATTTGCGCGGTCAGCTTCGTACTGCATGTGGGATTCGTTAAATAAACCAAATACTTTAGTGGCGTCATCTGCTATTGCATCAAAGCCCGTTTGATCCATTACGTATGTGGCATCTGGGTATTGTGTTTGCCACTCAGTTACTAAGTTGCGCTCGTCAGTGCGGTCGCCTTCTATAGCACTTACTGCATCTATTGAGTTAGCTGTTTCGTCTTTTGGTAAAAAGTGACGACGACCGCCACCCATTACAAAATCAAGACCGTCTACGTCGGTCCCTACAAATCGTGCTTCTAGGTTTTTTTCAAAGTTAACAAGTTGCGATGCAATGTCTTCACAGCCACCTGTTACGGCATCTTCTGGCATATCTGATACGTCTTCCCAGTTACGGTCAGCCGATTTAGCATACGTTGCAGCAGGGGTTGCATGAGTAATACGTGCTGTAGAAATAATACCGGTAGATAGCCCTTTAATTTCAGCCAATTCAGTTGCGGTAATTAGCTCGTTACCTGCCACTGTTGAACACACGCCGCGTTCAATATCTTCGTCTACACCAATAACGCCCACATCGGTTTTTACACCGGAAATAATAGCCGTCATCGTGCCTGCTGAGTCGGGAGTTTGAGCATCTACGTTATACGTTTTAACTTGTGCAGAGTATGGGAACTCTTCAAAGCTTAAATAACCTTCTTCGCCAGATTGGTTATTACGCTGCCCTTGTAAAATGCGCGCGGCGGTAAGTGTAGAAATACCCATGCCATCGCCCACAAATAAAATAACGTTTTTAGCTTTAGTGGCTTGTGTAGCCTGCGCTTGTGCTGTTTTTGTTGTTAGTTTAGTTTGCGCAGCGCTATACCAGCTGCTGTCTTTTTGGCTTTGCGGTAGTACATCAGCATGGCTAACTGCGCTAAACGCAAATGTTAGCGCGATTGCCGCAGCGACTTTTTTAATTTTCATCCGTAATTCCCATTGTTTAGTGGTTATTTTTAAATGTGTGACCACAAAAAAGATCAACCGCTGCACTATAGAAAACAGATGTGACTGATAAAGGTAATTTTGATGAAAGTAAGATGACTAAACTATTACAAAAATAAGTCACAAAAAAAGCGCAACGTATTAAACGTTGCGCTTTTAAGGGAAATTATTGAGGGAATTATTTAAATATTAAAAACGTGCTTTAAACGATACCCCAAAGTAGCGTTCTGCATCGCGCGGTATTTGGTAACGGAAGTTATCGCCACTGTAGGTAGTTACGTAGCTTTCGTCGGTTAAGTTTTTAGCAATAAGCGATACCCTAAACGCGTCATCTTTAAACGACAAACCCACACTTGCATTTAAAATACCGTAATCTGGTAATAAAGCAGCTGGATTGAATTCGCCTACGTTGTCTGGTAGGTCTGAGTATTGCTCATCGGTGTAAATGTATGAGCTGTTTATGTGTACGTTAAAACCATGATCGGTTTCAATAAAGTAATCAGCCGTTAGTGAATATTTAAGATCTGGCGAAAATGGGACATCTAAACCTGAGCGGTCAGTACACGAGCCAGCGGCTACCTCTGCCGGACAATTAAACTCGTCAATTTCGGCTTTAATGTAAGCAACACCACCGGTAAGCGTTAGCGACTCTGTTGCAGCCCACATAAAGTCAACTTCAACACCTTGTGTACTTACGTCGCCCGCATTGGTTAAGCGGGTAATACAGGTGCCGTCTGAACAGTCAAAGTTGTTAGCTTGAAAGCCTTCAATTTCGGTTCTGAAAAGAGCCATGTTAAATACAAATTCGCGGCTTGCGTATTTGTAGCCTATTTCATAAGCGTCTGACTCTTCAGGTGCTATTTCACGGCTGTCGTTGTCTGGATTAAAGTTATAATAAATATTAAAACCAGGGCCTTTGTAACCTTGCGAGTAAGTACCGTATACCATTTGGCCATCGCCTAAATCGTATTGCATACCTAGACGACCCGATACGTTGGTTTCTTCGGCTTTGCCTTCATCATCTGTATTAAGTGTTGCTGGGCGCACGCCTACACCGGTGCGGCCATATACATCATTACTTACACGGCGATGCGTGTAAGACACTTCATCGTCGGTGTAACGAATACCAAATAAAACGCGTAAATCTTCAGATAAATCGTAGGTACCATCGGCAAAGGCTGCCCAGTTATTAAATTCTGTGCTCATAAAAGCAGTGGCCGATACAATATCGTTTGCGTTACAGCTAACACCTAGGCCTTGTGTGTAACCTTCTAAGTCAGCAAGTGCTGTATCAAGCTCAGCGCCCGATAAGTTATTTTGCGCGTAAAAAGCCATTGCGCTATCAAGCTGGCCACCATTATTTTGGCAACTTGCATCGCGAGTAAAGTTACGTTGTGAATCCATGTTCCAATAAAATAAGCCGGCAACATAATTAAATGGCCCAGCTAGGTTTGATGTAACTCTAAACTCTTGTGAAAACTGATCCCATTGCTGTGCACCAATATCATGTAACTGAAACGGCGCGCCAAATACCGGCTCACTGCTGTCGCCAGCAATAGAGGTAAAGTCGCCTTCGCGGTATTCTGTGTTATCCCATGAACGCTGTGCAGTAATTGAAGTATACGTATAGTCGCCAATTGTTTTATCAACTTGCACCGAAAATGCGCTATGTTCGTCAATTGTGCGCGACTCGTAGTCATGGTCAACTTTGCGCTGGTCTAGGTCAATATCGGCTACACCATCCACAATGCCGTTACTGTTTGGCGCTGCTTTTGAATCAGGATTACGACCACTTGGCAGAGCTTCTAAGTCGGCACAACAGTCGTCATCTGCGTTATAAAACTCAGCTATAAATTTTACGCTTAAGTCGTCCTCTGGCTCGTATTTAAATACAGCACGTGCACCTTCGCGGTCATAACCGTTTACTTTTTCGTTGTTGTAAACGTTATCAATGTAACCGTCAAACTTGCCTTTAAATACTGTTAAGCTAGCGGCTAAATCGTCGGTTAAACCGCCGCTTATAACACCTTTAAAACGGTATTCGTTATCTTGATAAAACGAGGTTTCTACGCTGCCGGTTGTGTCGTACGACGGATCTTTAGTGGTAATATTTACCACACCTGCTGAGGCGTTTTTGCCAAATAACGTACCTTGTGGCCCGCGTAATACTTCAATGCGGTCTACGTCGTATAAATCGGCAAATGCTTGACCCGAGCGGCCAAGTACCACGCCATCAACAACAGTTGCCACACTTGGTTCGGCAGCAATACTAAATGAAATAGTACCAATACCGCGCACTGTTAGCGCTGAGTTACGTGTTGTGGTGCCTTTTCTAAAGCTAACCGAAGGAACAAGTGACTGTAAGCCTTCCATGTTATTAGCAAAAGCTGAATTAATTTGATCGCTATTAAGTACCGATACCGCAACAGGTACTTCGTTTAAACTTTGCGTTCTTTTTTGTGAAGTAACGACTATTTTTTCAAATGTATCGTTTTTAGCTGTTTCTGTTTTTTGTTGTTCTTGTTCGGTTTGCTCTTGCTGTGCATGTACCTGCGCGCTAAGCGCTAAACCGGTTGTCATTGCTAACGTGACTGCCAAGCTTAAGACGGACTTTTTAGCTCTCATGTCATTCTCCATATTGTGCGTGTGCTGTGTGGTACCGCGCTAGCAATTGTGTGAGTTGCTAAAAAGCGGTGTCAGTGTGTGTGATACTTTCCTTAAAGCTCTTATATCTTATATAAGAGCTTTAAATTTAAACAAACTATCTTACTAATGCAAACATTATGTGAATTAAATGTGATTTAAGTTTGGTGTGTAGAATATGGTCGCACGTTATGCGGCGTTTTTAGCCCCAATACGCGCTAAGCTATTTTCGTAACGAACCTGCCAACGACGTACACTCCACCAGCTAAGCACTAAAACAGTAGACCAAACAGCAACTAAACTTGGTACAAAGTACACACTGGTTCCACCCACTAATCCGAGCGGCGAAAACAATATATACAAGCTAACAATCAAGCCTACTAATACAATTGCGCAAGGTAATGCGTATTTCCAAGGATTAAGGTCTACCTCAGCTTTGCGTGTAAATTGCCATGGTGTTTTAAGTGGTTTGTAGTAACCAATACCCAGCATTATTGCCAATTCAATTATGAACAAAATGGCGTAAATATGAATAAAGTTAATGTCTACATCCCATACAAATTTAAGCAAGGTGTAGGCAATAATATGGAATATAATCGCGACTTTAGCGCCTAGTGCAGGCACTTTTCGAGTAAACAAACCAACCAATACAATTGTGATGACCGGAATGTTGTAGAAGCCTGTAAACACACGAATAATGTGCCATAAACCTTCAGGTGCAAACATCAATAATGGCGCAGTTATAAACGACAATATGGCAATAACAATACTGGTAATTTTGGCTACTTTTATAAGTTGGCTGTCTGTTACCTTATTTTTTTTCATTGGCTTATAAACATCTAAGCAAAATAAGGTCGCCGCGCTGTTGAGCAATGAATTAAATGAGCTAAATACAGCACCTAGCAATACGGCCAAAAAGAAGCCAGATAAATACTGTGGAAGTACTTCTTTTACCAAATGTGGGTAAGCTAAGTCGATAGTTGGCAGGCTTTCGTGTTTATAAAGATGGTAAGCAATAACGCCTGGGATCATCATCATAAACGGTACTAGCACTTTAAAGTACCCTGAAAACAACACCCCTTTTTGACCTTCAACTAAGTTTTTAGCGCCCAATGTACGCTGGATCACATACTGATTAGTGCCCCAATAAAACAAATTAGCTAAGATCATCCCCGTAAAAATAGTGCCAAATGGCACGGGATCATCGCTACTACCAATAGCATTGAGCTTTTCTGTGTCTGTGTTTACTAGGGTGCTTAACCCTTCTGAAAAACTACCATCACCCAATGCAATTAAGCCCAGTGTTGGCACTAAAATACCAATAATTAATAACCCAACACCGTTAATGGTATCTGATACCGCAACCGCCTTTAAACCACCAAATACAGCATAAATAGCCCCAACTGAACCCACTGTAATAATGGTCACAATTAGGCTTGCTTGGTAGCTCATATTTAATAAGGTGGGTACATCAAAAAGTCTAAGTACGGCAATTGATCCTGAGTACAAAACAGAAGGGATCGTTATAAAACAATACCCTACCATAAATAAGATCACTGTCATGCGTCGTACGGTATCGTCAAAACGATCCCGTAAAAATTCAGGTAAGGTAGAAAACGCGCCCGCTAAATAACGAGGCAAAAAGATCAACGCCATAATAATGGTTGAGATCCCTGCGGTTACTTCCCACGCCATTGAGCTTAGGTTGTAACCATAAGCTGAGCCATTAAGGCCAATTAGTTGCTCGGCCGATAAGTTAGTGAGGATCATCGACCCTGCTATAAATGTACCTGTTAACCCACGACCCGCTAAAAAGTAGCCATCTTGGGTGTTAACTTCCCCTTTGGTTTTTTGGTACGAGATATATCCCACCAGCGCCATAAACGCCAAGCACGATAGCAGTGTCATGGTAATGTTCATACCTTCCATCTTGCGCCCCTTTTAGCTTACTTTACTCGGTAAAAAGTAAGCTAATATCTTTATTATTGTGTGTTGTATGTGTGTTGTGTGTGTTTTTTATTAAGCCGAGTTTTATTTAGGCC
This sequence comes from Pseudoalteromonas sp. SA25, assembly GCF_011378705.1. Classification (NCBI taxonomy): domain Bacteria; kingdom Pseudomonadati; phylum Pseudomonadota; class Gammaproteobacteria; order Alteromonadales; family Pseudoalteromonadaceae; genus Pseudoalteromonas; species Pseudoalteromonas sp. SA25. Next base: position 108,559 of record NZ_WTKV01000016.1, read on the forward strand.
ATGCTGTTAATTGGCTCATGTCTTGTTCTGTGTGTTGAACCTCTGGGCCAAGCATTAGGCTGTCGCCTTCGCGTACAAATACTGCCATTTCTTCAAGTGCGAGTGTGTGTTCGTAGTACTTACTCCCTTCGTAAACTTGTTTATCGGGGAAGCGAATCCAATTGCCTTGCGGTAAATAAAACTTAACTTTACCGTTTGGTACTACACACGGCACAACCAGTAATTTTTCACCGCACATAAATTGCTGATCAAAACTATGTGCCAGTACATCATCAGGAAATGCCAATACCATGGCACGCTGAATCGGCAAGCCTGTTTGCTGCGCTTGCTCTGCACATGTTTGTAAGTACGGAATTAACTGGTAGCGTAATTTAAGTGCTGCAAATACCGCATCACTTGCTTGCTCGGTGTAAGACCACGGTTCGCGAGGACCAATACCGTGTAAGCGCATATGTGCGCTAAATACCGACGCTTGTGCCCAGCGCACGTAAAGTTCTGCGTCGCGGGTGTCTTTGTAAAAACCACCAATGTCAGTTGCAAAAAATGGCCCACCCGACATACCCCACGCTAAACTGCCACGAATGCTTGCCGCTAAACCCTGCCAATCGGCTTGCGGATCGCCGCCCCACTGTGCAGGAAAACGTTGGCTGCCCGTCCATGCTGAACGGCTAAACAAAAATGGCCCTGTTTTACAGTATTTTTCGGCGGCCTCAAAAACGCAGCGGTTGTACAACATGCTGTAAACGTTGTGCAGCCTAATACCGCTATCACCACTGTGAGATATCATATTGTCGTCTTCTAGCTGCTCGCCAAAATCCGCTTTTATCATATCTACGCCAAGCTCAAACAAAGGCTTATGCGATTCGAGCCAATATTCGTAAGCATCAGGGTGCGTAAAATCTAAAATACCCGACTCAGGTAGTGGCGTAAGTACTTCGCCAAATGGGCTTAAATCCCACTCGTATTGATACGCTTTACCTGTGCGTTTGTCTTTTATTAGCCAACCGTTTTCAGCCGCTTTAGCAAATAATGGGTTATTTACCGAGATCATCGGGTATTCCCACACACAAATTTTAAAATCCATCGCTTTTAATTCATCAAGCACAGGTTTTGGGTCGGCGTAGCGTGTTGGGTCCCATTCAAATGCAAAGCGGGTGTCGGTGTCTTGCCATGCACGGCCATCAAGAGTAATTACGTCGCACGGCATATTTTTAGCGCGCACTTCGCGGGCAACACTGAGTAATTCGTCAGCATCTTTGTAATACGCTTTTGATAAAATAACACCAAAGCTCCACTGCGGTGGTACCGGTGCAAAACCTGTTAGCTCGCAGTAACGGTTGATGCTTTGGGCAGGTGTTTGTTCTTGATATAAAAATACATCTAGCACGTCATCTTCAACTAAACATACATATGCACGTTGCGACCAAAGTGCATAACCTACGCCATGAGTTACCGGTGCGGGTGTATGTACAAACAAATTCCAGCCTTCTGGGCTCCATGCATACGGGGTATTTTTATAAGATTTTTCGGCGTTAACGCCTAGCGCATCGTGGTTGTATGAACGAATAAGTTGGCCGCGTTTATCAAGCTTGCCCCATTTTTCGCCAAGACCATACACGGCTTCGTCGTAGTTAAGCTCTAGGCTTAATATCCAGCCGTTATCTGTTTTAGCTAGTGGCGGTAAACGGTGCTGGCGTACAAAGTGACCATCAGTTGCTGATTGCTGTACTAGCTCATCTTTTTTATAAAGTTTGAAATGAAAAGGGTCGCTGTAAAATTCTAGGCGGTATTCGCCACCACTTACGCTGTAATCATTATTGTTTTTGCTAAGCGTGAGGGGGTATTCTGATGGGGTTGTGGTTAATATTTTAAATTGCTCGTCATGCGTAGTGCCTGCATTTAAACGTAAGCCAAACTGGCTTATCGTTACGCTAATATCACCAAACTGAGTGGGCAAAACCAGCACATTACCTTGCAACTTTGGCTGTGCGGTTAAGCGTGCTGGCTCTATTGCGTTCCAGTCTGGCTCACGTAATTCAAATGCATTCATGGGAGTTCCTTAACCAATTATTAGTCTTGTATAAGACACAAGTTAAATAATTGTAATCCCCATGTCAACGTAAATAAACTCAAGATGAATTATTTACATCGCGATTTTTAAAATATACCCGGCGCCGATGTTGCCACCAGCGATACACCACTTAGGCCAAGCAATGCAATTGCTATAATACGTACCCATTTAGCGTCAACGTAGGGCGTTAATTTACGAGCAAAATGCGTAACTAGCAACACTAAAGGAATAGCCGCTGCAATTAAAAACATAATGTCGAGCCCAGGTAAAGTACCAAATAAAGCGATACCTACACGTACTAGTCCACCGATAGTAAATACCGCTAATAACGTACTGCGAATAGCTTCAATGGACCAACTTTGCTTATAACACTGAAACACAAGCGGCGGCCCTGAGGTTGAAAACAACCCACCAAGTAACCCACTTACTCCACCGGCTATTAAAAATGAACGAGGATTACTTTGTTTATTTGTACGCTCGCGGCCAATCAGCATTAAAGCGCAGCAAAGCAAAATGCTTACACCTAAAGCAAAGTTTAAATAGTGTGTTAAATGCGACGACATATATTCAAGTAGCACAAAACCTAACAGCATTAGCGGAATACCGGTATACAACATAAGTTTTAGCTCGGGTACTTTTACCGAACTGCGGTTTTTAACGACCACGGTTGTTGAATTAACTAACCCCAGCAAACTCACCAAAAATGTAGTTGCCGTAAGTGGCAATACATCAAGCAACGTAAAGCTTGCAACCACCAGCAACCCAAAGCCAAACCCGCTAAGAGTTTGCATTACGGTGGCAAGGCTTAGGCACAGCGCCATAAGCAAAATGAGTTCAAAAGAAATACTGAGCACTTTTAATTTCCTAAGGGTGAGCTATTGTAGTGTAACGATTTGTTTTTAGGCATAATGTATATTTTGCGCCTATTAAACATTACAGCAGTAGTTCACGTTTAATTGAGCTAGCGCAAATATGCGTAAAAGGTTTCACCTATGCTATAACTACAGGTGGATTAAATTTAATGGTAAATAATAATGAGTAACTCTATGTTTGATCACAAATTAAGTGGCCCAAGCTTGGCTTTTCAACCACTTTACTTACAAGTGGCTGATTATATTAAACAGCTCATTGTTGAAAGACGTTGGGTACCTGGCGAAGCACTACCAAGCGAATTTCGCCTTGCTGAAGAATTTAACGTAAGCCAAGGTACAGTTCGTAAAGCACTAAACTTATTAACCGACAATAAAATAGTAACTCGTCGCCAAGGCGTTGGTACGTTTGTATCGCAACATACTGCGCAAGATGCCTTATTTAGGTTTTTTCCGTTACAAGCAGACGGTAAAGGTGCCGATTTGCCAAAGGCTGAACTGCTATCGGTTGAGCTTTGTGCAGCGCCAGTTGAAGTAATAGAAGCGTTACAACTCAATAAAAAAGACAAAGTTACCAAGCTTGTTCGTAGGCGTATTCTTGATAACGAATTTTGCATGAGCGAAACTATATACCTACCACAAAGCTATTTTCCTGATATACATCAAAGTAGTGATATTCCGCATACATTGTACCATTACTATCAGACCAAATTTAACCAAACTGTACACAAAACCCAAGACAGTATTAAAGCCGTACTTGCTACAGTGGATGATGCCAAAATGCTTGCTATAAAAGCTGGCGATCCACTGCTGTTGGTATCACGCATTACCGAATCAATCGAAGGTAAACGTATTGAATACCGCCAAAGTAAATGCCGTAGCGATCATTACCACTATCAAATTGAACTTGATTAATTAAAAGCGTGTTTAGTGCTAAAAACCCACTTTAGCGCATAATAATTAAATATTTTTTAAAGGCAGCAAACGCTGCCTTTTTGCTGCCTGTAGGTTTTTTAACTGAACCATTTACTGCTTTGCTATTAACACAGTATTGACACTGTTTGATTCGTATAATAACTTATGTCTTATACAAGACCTAAGTCATTATGCATTTTTAACAGGAATTCCCAATGAGTTCATTAAATAATATCCCTCCAGTAGGGTTCGGTTTATGGAAAGTCGCGCAAGAAGATTGTGCACAAACGGTATACCAAGCCATTAAGGCAGGTTACCGCCATCTTGATTGCGCATCAGACTACGGTAACGAAGAACAAGTAGGCGATGGCATCGCCCAAGCAATAAACGATGGCTTATGTACCCGTGAAGAATTATGGGTAACATCAAAACTGTGGAATACCTTTCATGCACCAGAGCATGTTGGCCTCGCGATTGATAAAACACTGAGTGATTTAAAGCTAGATTACCTAGACTTATACCTAATTCATTTTCCGATTGCGCAAACATTTGTGCCAATAGAAACCCGCTATCCACCAGAGTGGTTTGTTGACCCTACGGCGCAAAACCCACAAATGGAGCTTGCAAAAGTACCACTGTATTTAACGTGGCAAGCAATGGAAGAACAAGTACACAGCAACAAAGCAAAACGCATTGGGGTATGTAATTACTCAAGCGCACTGCTTCACGATTTAATGAACTACGCGAATATCAAACCCGCTATGTTGCAAATTGAGTCGCACCCTTATTTAACGCAAGAGCGATTAGTAAGACTCGCAAAGCAGTACGATATTCCGGTTACTGCGTTTTCACCACTGGGTGCGCTTTCATACCTTGAGCTAGAAATGGCTGATAAAACTGAATCAGTTCTTGAGCAAAGCGTTGTTAAAGCGGCCGCAGACAATCATGGCAAAACGCCAGCACAAGTAGTTCTTCGCTGGGGCGTGCAACGCGGCACTGCCATTATTCCTAAAACCTCAAAACTTGAACGCATGAAAGAAAATCTCACACTGTTTGATTTTAAATTAACAGAGCAAGAAATGGCGCAAATTTCTGCGCTTAACAGTAATCGCCGATTCAACGACCCTGGGCACTTTTGTGAAGCTGCCTTTAACCGTTTTCACCCAATTTACGATTAGGAACATACAATGTCAGCTACCGAAATTAACTACGCCTCAGTGCCAACTCAATTAACATTCGATGATTCGGTTTTTCCGTGCATTGTTGTTAATAACAATAACGCCAGCACCGTTGAAGAAGCGGTAGCTTTCATTCGCGCAAATAAAAGTGAATTGGCTACAAAACTTCGCAGCTCAGGTGCTGTGTTGTTTCGTGGCTTTCCTGTAAATAGCGCCGAAACATTTGATACTTTTTCAGCCGGGTTTGATTATGACAATTTTACTTATAAAGAGTCACTGTCTAACGCGGTACGTATTAATTTTACCGAACGTGTATTTACAGCTAACGAAGCGCCAAAAGATGTAGAAATATACTTACATCACGAAATGGCGCAAACGCCTATTTCGCCAAGTAAATTATTCTTCTTTTGTAAATCGGCCGCAGAAGAAGGCGGTGCAACACCTCTTTGCCGATCAGATAAATTATTTAGTGCATTAAAAGAATACGACAGCAAGCTTGCCCATGACTTTGAACACAAAGGCCTAAAATATACCACCTATATGCCAGCCGCTGACGACGCAACATCAGGCCAAGGCCGAAGCTGGAAAAGTACGCTAAGTGTAGAAACCAAAGACGAAGCACATAATAAATTAACCGAACTTGGTTACCAGTGGGAATGGCTTGAAGACGGCTCACTAAAAGCAGTTACACCAGTACTGCCTGCTGTAGTAACTCTTGAAAACAACGTACAGGTTTTTTATAACCAACTGATTGCCGCTTACATGGGCTGGAAAGGTGTACGCGATAATCCATCAATTGCCATTACCTTTGGTGATGGTAGTGCAATTCCTAAAGTTGGACTTGATAAAATTGTGGAGCTTTCTAAAGTATTTACCTTTGATCTTGCATGGCAAGACGGTGACGTTGCTTTAGTTGATAACGAAATGGCTATGCATGGTCGTCGCCCTTTTACAGGTGAACGTAAGCGCCAAGTATTAGTAGCACTTACCGCAGCTAAAGCGTAATGCAGCGCTTAAGTAGTAAATTAAGCTGTAAAATATCACCTTTATGGCAAGGTGCCAGCATTGCTGCAATGACTGGCCTTGCCGCCTTATTTTTAAGCGAACATTATGGTGCGCCAGCCATGTTGTTTGCTTTGTTACTGGGTATGGCAGTCTCATTTTTGTATCAAAGCGATAGCCCTTGCGCCAAAGGTATCGATTTTACTGGCACCACGATTTTGCGTGTAGGTATAGTACTGCTAGGCACACGCATTGCGCTGGGAGATTTAGTAACACTGGGTTGGCAAACAGCACTTATGTTAGCGGGCGCCATATTTACCACTATTATTTTAGGTGTAGTGCTAGCGCGCGCATTTGGCTTACAAAAACGCTTTGGTGCACTAACAGGTGGCTCGGTTGCTATTTGTGGAGCGTCTGCTGCGCTGGCTATCTCGTCTATTATGCCAAACAGCGAACATAAAGAGCGCGACACCTTATTAACCGTTATTGGCGTAACAGCTATGTCGACCCTTGCTATGATTCTCTACCCTATTGTGGTTAATTATCTTGAGTTTGACGCCCATAATGCAGGCGTATTCTTAGGTGGCACAATACATGATGTAGCCCAGGTAGTGGGTGCAGGTTATTCGGTATCACCAGAGACAGGCGATATCGCAACTCTAACTAAACTTGTACGTGTTGCCATGCTACTACCTGTTGTACTTATTATGATGGTCGTTATTAATCGCTCAAACAAAGAAAAACACGGAGAATTACCTAAAGTACCTGGTTTTTTAATTGGCTTTGTAATACTCATGATAATAAATAGCTGCTTTTCACTTCCTACAATAGTACTTGAAACCGCTAACGAACTTTCGCAGTTCTTTTTAATTGCGGCTATTTCAGCTATAGGAATGAAAACTAATTTAGGAAAGCTTACCGAAGTAGGTATGAAACCCATTATTTTAATTGTGGCTGAAACACTTTGGATTGCATTATTAATACTTGGATTTGTAATTTGGAGCTAATGAATCAAGTTATTTAAGGTATATATCAAAAAAATCAGTAGGTAATTAGGTCATGTTTTAACCACTTAAAACTTGCATTTTACCTACTCTAGAACCTCGTACTAATACAAACATAAAGCATTGATTAAATTCAAATTAACTCAAATTAAGACGCAAATAAGATCACCTTAATCATGACTAGTTAGTTAAAAAACAAACAAACTAATAAAGCACTTACTCTAAAATAAATTTACAATAGGGCTTGGTATATAGCTCAATTTACTGTTATCCTGCTTGGCATCGGGTTGACAGAAAACCCTATTTATTTGTAAGTACCACGTTGTTTTAGTAATAATCCTTCGCGTTATCCTCAGTTAAATGTATGTTTTCTTCCTGTTAAATTGCCTAATTTAAGGCGCACTTTTATTAATTCTTAGGATACTATTATGTCTAATACTACAACTGGTACAGTTAAATTTTTCAACGAAGCAAAAGGTTTTGGTTTCATCGAGCAAGAATCTGGTCCTGATGTTTTCGCACATTTCAGCGCAATCTCTGGCGACGGTTTCAAAACTCTAGCTGAAGGCCAACGTGTACAGTTTACTGTTACTCAAGGTCAAAAAGGTCCACAAGCTGAAAACATCGTTAGCATCTAATTGCTTTCGTTAAAATGGGTTAGCAATAACCCATTTTGAATACTAGTTTGAAAGAAGTTTTGTTTTATTTGTTAGTACCCCGTTGTTTTAGTAATAATCCTACGCGATATCCTCAAGTTAACTATTTTTTCCGGCTCAATCGCCTCTTTTCAGGCACACTTATATTAATTTTTTAGGATACATATTATGTCTACTACAACTACTGGTTCAGTAAAATGGTTTAACGAAGCAAAAGGTTTTGGTTTTATCGAGCAAGAATCTGGCGCAGACGTGTTCGCACATTTTAGCGCAATCTCTGGCGACGGTTTTAAAACTTTAGCTGAAGGCCAACGTGTACAGTTTACTGTTACTCAAGGTCAAAAAGGCCCACAAGCTGAGAACATTGTTAGCATCTAATTGCTAAACAATTTAGTGGGTTAGAGATAACCCATTAATATATTTACCTTTATAATTATTTAGTCGAATATCTTCAAAACCTCCTCTGTAAATATTTTCCAAGCGCAATCTCATTTGTATACACAACTCATTAATTAGTACATTTTTAAACACATTTACTACTATCTCTCTTGAGCGAAAGCTTTGTATTGCCTACAATAGCGCATACTTCATTCAATATAGAATATGACCATGAACGACACTACCGCAAAACCTGCTTTACCAGATCGCCTTTCTATTAATCCACGTAGCCCACATCATGTGGAAGAAGTTTTTGAACACGATATTGGTATCACGTTCAACGGCAAAGAGCGTTTTGATGTTGAAGAATACTGCATCAGCGAAGGTTGGATAAAGTTTGCATCTCCAAAGGGGCTTGATCGTCGCGGACAACCACTTTTACTTACAAGAAAAGGCACTGTTGAAGCCTTTTATAAGTAGTTAATACTACTTACTAAAAAAGCGACACCATATTGGGTAGTCGCTTTTTTTGTGCTTGTTAAAAATCATTTAATTATATTAATTTTCGCTTTACCCAGCACCCAATCTAAGCCTTGGATTGCTGTTGTTGGAAATGCGGTTGCATGATTAGCGCCGTCAATAACAACACTTTTTAATTCTATATTGTCACTTTTAAGCGCATTAATTTTTTGCGTTAGCTGCTTAGCACCTTCAACCATATTTTGCTCTTCGCCGAAAGCTGGCGTTTCCATAGATCCAACTGATATATATACCCTTATAGGCAATTTTGGCTTATTCACTTTTAACGCTAATAGTGCATTGTTATCAAACCAAACCGATGGGCTGCCAATAATATAATTGCTAAATAAATCGGGTGTCGTTAATAAAATAGTCGCGCCAAATAAACCGCCTAACGAATGCCCCATGTAGGTTCTTTGTAAGTTACTGGCCCGATAGTTTTTTTCAATAAAAGGGAAAACTGTACTTTGTAAAAACTGAATATGCCCTTTGGCATTACCTGTTTGCTTTTTCCAATCTTTTGCAAAGGTAGGCGTGTAATCTCTAATTCGGCTGTTAGAGCCAGCGGACCCTTTTTCATAGCCAATTGCTACAATAATAGCCTGTTGCATTTTGCCACTATTCATAGGGAATCGTGTAGCCCCAGCAACGATGGGAAAGGTATACGGTGCATCGGTTACATAAATAACTGGATACGTTTTATTAGGCTGCTTTTGGTATGATTTAGGAAGCTGAATATACACAGGATACGCCCGCTCGCTAACGGGCTCAATGAGCTCAACCACGTTACTTCGGGGTATTGAATAAGGGGTATTTGCGCTTAATTTAAAACATATTAAGGCGCTTAAAAGCAAAAGAGATTTTAAAATAAGAGGCACTGTATTGGTTAACCTAAGCTAAAAATAAATTAAGTACCTACTTTAAAGTACTTTTAGCGAATATTTAAGCTATCCAAAAGAACAAAGTTTAAAGTGCCAGTATAGCTTTCGTTTAAACCACCAGCACTTATAGCATTAAACCACTTGATCTGGCTCACTGCCTGAACACGGGCAGTTGTCGTCATTCTGTTTAAGACATTGCTGATAATTAAACCAATGGGCTACAGCAATAAACGCTGAGCCTATTAAGGTTAGCGCTTTTTCGAGCACTTCATGGCCTAGCAATACGGCAAATATCATAAAAGCTAAGCCTGTTACACCAGACACCATATAACGTGTACGTTTATGTTTTTTACAGCCTAAACTCAATGCCAACAAACTGGTTGGCATTACCGCCGCAAGAATCCATAAATGAAATTGCTCACTATCTATTTGCAGTACAGCAAAGCTTGGTAATAACGCTAAAATAACCGGGGTTGCAAAACAATGCACTGTGCACATTACCGATAACCCTATTGCCATACGATCCATAACACTTTGACTCGACTTCATTATTTCCTCTACTAAATCAGTGTCTCCACTCAAAAACGTTACTTTTAAGGAGACATTTTAATAACATCAGTTAATTGCTGTTGATATATTATAACATTACTCGCATAATTGATATAATATAACATCCAACAAGGTAGTCAAATGAAACGTAGATCACAATTAGCTGTTCTCATAGCAGCTTTATTGCCGGCTAGTGTGCTTGCATCCACAATAGAAGGCGTTGTTTTAAACAACAAAGGTAAAGTAGTTACCAATGCAACGGTAGAAGTTGAAGGCTCAGATCTTAAAGTAACCACCGATGAAAACGGTAAATTTGTTATAACAGAACTAAATAATGGCTTAAAAGAGCTTCACGTTGTAGCCCCTGGTTATGCGCATCTTCATCGCGATATAACAATAACTAATGATGAAAACCAATCGGTTACTTTTAATTTAAAGCGCTCGCCTATTGAAGTTATTGATATTGAAGCGACCCCTATTCATATGTCGGCAATGGAATCTGCATCGCCTGTTAGTGTTTTATCTGGCGAACAACTAAGACGACAACAAGCTGCAACCCTTGGCGACAGCCTTGAAAAACTCCCAGGCGTTAATACAAATTTTCACGGTAAAGTAGCCAGCACACCTATTATTCGTGGTTTAAGCGGCCCTCGCGTACTTATTACTCAAAATGGCCTTGATGTTAGTGATGTTTCGCGCGTTGGCCCCGATCACTCTGTTGCATCGGAGGCGTCTACCGCACAACAAATTGAAGTATTACGCGGCCCTGCAACGCTGTTTTGTGGCAGTGGCGCAATTGGTGGTGTGGTTAATGTAGTAGATAACCGCGTACCTACCGACAGCACCACGCGTGGTGAATGGAACCTAGAACATAACTCGGTAGATAACCAAAAAGTGGCCTCGTTCAATGCCACCACAGGCACAGACTCGGTGGCTTTTTACGCCGATGCATTTTGGCGTGAGGCCGATGACTACGGGGTACCTGTAGCTGCCGATATAGATAGCGACGGTGAAGAGCATCGTGGTGACTATAAAGTTGAAAACAGTAATGAAGAGTCTGACGGTTTTACTGTTGGCGCTAGCTATTTAATGGATAACGGCTTTATTGGCTTAGCAGTAGAGCAATTTAATCGTCAATACGGTATTCCTGGTCATACGCACGGCGAGGAAGAAGAGGAAGAACACAACGACGAAGAAGAAAGCGTATTTGCTGATTTAGAGCAAACTAAAGTGCAATTATTAGGTGAGTACAACCTAGATAATAAATGGCTAAACAAAATAAATCTCCGCGCTGGCCATACCGACTACGAACACGCTGAAATTGAGAGCGGCGCTGTTGGCACTACCTTTAAAAACGAAACCAACGAATTACGCATAGACCTACTGCATAACCAATTTAACGAATGGAATGGCGGTATTAGCTTTCATTACAAGCAAAGCGATGTTGAAGCACAAGGTGAAGAGGCCTTTACTCCTCCATCAGAGACCGAAAGCTTTGCTGTAGCGTTAATGGAAGAAAGGCACTTTGGGAATTTTTTAGTGCAGTTAGGTGGGCGCATAGAGCGTGTAACAATTGAAGCAGGCGACGTATTACTGCCAAATATTGACGCTCACGCACACGATGAAGCAGAAGAAGCCGACGAGCATGATCATGACCACGAAGAAAGCGCAGAAACCACTCGCGTATTTGATGTAGAGCATGAATTTACGCCAGTCAGTTTATCGGCAGGGGTAGTATGGGATTTTACATCTAACTATAACTTAGGGCTTTCGGTATCGCGCTCTGAACGTGCACCTTCTGCCTCTGAGTTGTTATCGTTTGGGCCGCATATTGGCACTGGCACTTACGAAGTAGGCGCACTATTTGATTTAGATGAAGATGGCCATTTGGGTTTATCTGAACAAGCAATTGACCTGGAAACAGCCAATAATATCGATTTAACCCTACGTAAAACTCAAGGCGATGTTGGCTTTATTTTAAATGCCTTTTACAACCAAGTAGATAACTATTATTACCAAATAGACACCGGTTTATACGCACAAAGTGGACACGACCATGGCGATGAAGGCGTTGACGAACACGACCATTCATCAGAGCTACCCGTTTATTTATTTAAAACAGATGATGTAGTTTTACATGGTTTTGAAGCGCAAATTGCGTGGCAATTAACAGATGAGTTTAAGCTAGATGTATTCTCTGACTACGTTCGTGCACGCCTTAAAGACGGCGGCGATTTACCACGTACACCACCGCTTCGTTTTGGTAGCGAGCTAAGCTATCAAACAGATAAACTCAGTGCACATATTCACGTAACTCGTTATCAAGAGCAAGACCGCACAGCCCCACAAGAAACAGCCACAGACGGTTACACCTTAGTTGATGCAAGCATCTCTTACGACCTTTCAGTGTTAAACCAAGATATGTCTGTGTACCTACGAGGCACTAACTTAACAGATACAGAAGCACGCGTGCACAGCTCGTTTGTAAAGGATATAGCGCCACGTCCAGGACGTAGTTTTGCGCTAGGTATTCGCGGTTATTTTTAAGCGTTAAAAAATTATAATTAAAGGAAATAAACATGAAAAAACTATATCAATTAAAGCTTATTGCACTCGCTATTAGCGCTACATTTATTACGGCCTGTGGCGATGCAGAAACCAACATTGTGGAAAAAGATCCTATTGTTGTAGAAGACGAGCACAATCATAATGATGATCACGACCATGACGACGGCTATACCATAGACTCACTTGGCAGACTTGCCGTTCTGGCAGGTGACAGTAACGAAGCTAGCTTTTTTGATTTAGACAACCACGAATTACTTGATACATTTACACTAAACAATGACTCAAACACGTTATCTGCATCACCAGGCTTTCGTTATGCTGTTATTGCTAATCGTACTCAAGATTACCTAGGGTTTATAGACGGCGGTATGTGGCGCGAAGATCACGCAGAGCACTTGCATGATTATGAGCAAGGCCCTGCGTTTAGCAGCTACGAGCTAACAAGTGGTAGTCGCCCTACACACTTAATAACTCACGACGGGCAATTAGCAATATTTTACGATGGCGATGCAGAAACCGGTACGCCTGCCTCAGTAGAAGTGCTAACCGATAACGATATTACCAATACAACAGCTACACTCACGGGCATTAACTACGACATTAACATGCATGGTGTAGCTGAGCCTCGCGGCAAGCATTTACTCTCAACCATTCGCCGCGACGATGCAAGTAATACATCTAATGCCAAAGTACTTCCCGATCAAGTGGGTGTTTATCATCTTCACGATGGTAATTACGAACTAGAGCAAACGTTTGAAATAACCTGCCCCGATTTACACGGCGCAGCACAAAATCACGATTATGTTGTATTTGGTTGTGGTGATGGTGTATTGATTGCCCATCAGCAAGGTGATGTATACAGCGCTCAAAAAGTTGTAAATATAGATGCCGTAGGCGATCAGCGCATTGGTACTTTGTACGGCCATAAAAACAACGACACAATTTTTGGTATTGCCGCAGGGCATGATGGCAGTGGCTCAGTATTACTGAGTATTCATTCTGAAAATGCCGAAATGGAAGAAGTAGAATGGCAATTTGCTGATGGCGCAAGTGCTGTTTCTTATTCTTTTTCAGCCAGTGGTGAACACTTTTTAATACTCGACAGCCTAGGCTTTTTAAATGTACTTACTGGGCATGAACATGACGGTGAAATGCACTGGGAACTCGCAGGCCAAGTAGATATTACTCAAGCAGACGTAACCACAATGCCCGAAGGAATGAGCTTTAGTATGACAGTGGCGCAAAGTGGTCCGTTTGCTTATATTGCCGATCCAATTGCTCAACACATAGTGCAAGTGCACCTAGAAGACCTAGAAATTGAAAGTGAGCTAGAGTTAACTTTTCCACCTGCAAGCATTACCTGGTTAGGGATTGCACAAGAAATAGAAGATGAAGATCACGACCATTAATTTAAAACTAACGTTTTAAGTTAAAGCCACAAAACAAAAAACCCGTAATTAGGTTTACTAATTACGGGTTTTTTACAGCTATTTATTTAGCTCTATTGTTACTTACGGCGCCAGCCACTCCATACATCATCTATATCATCGGCTTTATTTTTTTTCTTTTTCTTGCCTGTGCCTTCTGGTTTTGCCATTGGCTTTTCATTTTTAAGCGCATCAGCTGCATCAAGGTTTGCTTGGTTTACAGCAAAACCGGTTACTTCTTCACGCTCTAGGCGTAGTTTGTTTTTCTTCTCGATTATTTTAAAGTGATGCAAATCTTCATAATCAACCAATGAAAGCGCTAAGCCTACTTCACCAGCACGGCCGCTTCGGCCAATACGGTGCATATAATCAGCAGGACTGCGTGGTAGATTAAAGTTTATTACCACTGGCAGCTTTTCAATATCCAAACCACGTGCAGCAATATCGGTTGCGATAAGTACTTCGATTTCGCCCGCTTTAAATTTTTCTATTACGCGAGTACGTTCACTTTGGCCTTTATCGCCATGGAAAACTTGTGCATTAACACCGCGTTTTTCAAGCTTAGCCACTAAATGCTCACAGTCTTTTTTAGCGTTCACAAAAATCAGCGCTTGGCGCCATTTATGCGTTTTAATTAAATGTGCTAAAACCGTGGTTTTTTCGCCTTTATTTACCGTAAACACGCGTTGAACAAGTGTGCTTTCATCTTTATTTTGAACTTGTATTTCAACAGGGTCGTTTAATAGCTCTTGCGTTAATTGGGTTACTTGCTCAGGGAAAGTCGCTGAAAACAACATGGTTTGTTTTTTAGCAGGCATAAGCGCCAACAAATTAGCCAGCTCTTCGGTAAAGCCAAGGCTTAGCATACGGTCGGCTTCATCAAGCACAAGGGTATTTACATTATCGAGCTTAATCGCATTGCTTGAGATTAAATCGAGCAAACGTCCTGGTGTTGCAACAATAATATCGGCGCCGCCGCGCAGTGTCTGCATTTGTGTATTAACCGACACACCACCAAACACTGCAACTATTTTGATTGCGCCGTTAAAGTTAGCAGAATACGATTTAACGCTATCGGCCACCTGCGTAGCAAGCTCACGCGTTGGCACTAAAATAAGCCCTGTTACAAAATTACCTTTGCTGGCAGTATTTTTAGCGCCCTGCTCAAGGAAAGCTTTTTGCAACATAGGTAATGCAAACGTTGCTGTTTTACCTGAACCGGTATTTGCCCCTGCAATTAGGTCACTACCCGCAAGCACACTAGGTATAGCCTTAGCTTGAATAGGTGTAGGCTGGGTATATTCCAAATCGGTTAATCGAGCTAATAGCTCTGGAATAAGGCCAAGTTCGGAAAAAGTGCTAGGGCTTGTGGCTGAGGTCATAAAAGTTGTGGGCTTATTGCTAAAAAATTAGCCTGTAATTTTAGCGTATTTAGCGCTTATTAAGTAGAGATTAGTGATTTAAATGTTTTCATAGGTGACAGCTGCGCGATTCGAGCTACAAGCTCTAAGTATACTTTAGCTCTGATTATTTTTGCTCATTAATACGAAAAGGGAGTTTTCCCCTTTCTTTAAGATATAAAACGACCTGCACGCTCAACTAACTCAGGGTAATGTAATATCGAAAACTGTCGATTTTGGTTAAAGCTAAAGTCATATAGGATCATGTCGCCAAGCTCCGCTGAACATTGTTGAATTTCTGAAGATTTTATTCCGGTTTTTCCTAGTAACTTACTTATAATGCTAATAATTTTACCTTCATAGGCTTTATTTGAGTCCAAGTTTGATTCAGGGTTACTCATTTTTTCAATAAAAACATTCCAATCTTGACTGGAGTTAGTTCGAAATTTATCTTTCCACATTGGTATCGTAATTTTATATAATTCTGGCTTACTTATTTTTAGGATAGCTAAAAATACTAACGGTAACGTATATAGCCTTTCTTCAGTTGTTAGCTGAATTGCTTGTAAAATCTTTATGGCTTGTTCAATATCTCGTAAACCCGCATCACATAAAAGAGCTGTTTGAGCCAGCAAATAAGCATTACCACTTTTATGCACAGCAATTAACTTATCATCATTAACAAGCTCTGTTTTCCATAAGTACTCTGAGTAAGACAAGCGATTTGGTGGTGGTAGATGATAAATTTGATCGAAAAATCTATTTAGGTATTTTTTAGATTCAAAATTATTACCATAAATAGCCTTGATTGAATGACTTAATTGCTCAGATGCAGTAGCAACAACAAAGTAAACGCGCGGTATTTGGAATAAATGTTTAATTGTCTCGAGTAGTTCAATGGCATAACTAGGTCTACATCTGTCTAACTCATCTACGAATATAAAAATTGGTTTTATATCCTTACCTGCCTTTTTCGCTATCTCCCCTAAATTAGTCTTAAAAGTAATAATACTATTTTCTATGCTTTCTTGATGTTCTAACGCAATATTTGTTGCTTGAGTAGTTAGACCTTCAACTAATCTATTTGTAGCTTTTTTATCTATATCGGATGCTTTACTTTCCTCACCATCACTCTCGATTAATTCGTTTATTTGATCTAGAGAATAGCCCGTCAATTTTTTTGCTATAAAAGATAAAAGTAATGGAGCGGCAGCAAGCTTGAATTTATTCCATTTATTTTTTTGGCTTGCGTTGGCCTTTTTACTAAAAAAAGGTTTTAACTCTTTATCGATCGCAGAAATGAAACCAAGCAAAGGGTTATCTGTAAAATCCTTATCCCAAGCATTAAAATAAACAACTTCGCAGCCTTGTGACTTTAAATCACTTCGCCAATTTGTAAGAAAATAGGTTTTACCAAATCCCCATTCAGCATCAATATTTAATACAAAAGGTTCCTCTTTCTTTACTGTAAATCGATTGAGCAAGTAAGAAGTTAGATATTTTGCATCTTCAACTCTATTTAACTTATCGTCATTCCATGGTTCCATTATTTATCTTCCCTGATTTTGTTTATAGCTATATTGCCATGAAGACATTGATTACGAAACATTGTATTCAAACGAAGTTATTTTCACTGTTATTTAATTTAAGTACCTTGCAGTAATAAAACACGGCTAAAATTATTCACAAAAAAAGGCGCATTGAGCTGTCTCTTGATCACAAGTCTGACTCAAGAGATTTTGCTAAATCGTAGCCTTCCAGGATGGCTTGTAACTTAAGCCATCCTTGCCATAACACTTTCACAGATGCACGCCCTGTGCGCTTGGTATCTTTCCAGCCTCCTAACTTTGCCAGTTCCTGATACGCCCATGACATATTTGGAGCAGTTTCAGGCAATGGTGTTTTTATTCTCTTTAACCACAATAACTTCCATGCTTTGGGAGATAACAGTTGTTCACAACTTGGAGAATCAGGCTGCTCATTGGTGAACTTTAGTTGCAATATTCGCGTCGCAATAAAGCCATTAATCGTCACCAATCTTTCCATGTTATCTTGGCTTTGAAGGCGTAAACTTTCGATATCCGTACCATCACTTTTCCAGACTTTATGGTATTCCTCTACAAGCCAACGGTGCTCATAGTAGGTGATGATAGCTAAAGCGTCTTCTTTGCTGGTGACTGGTTCACTGGTTAATAGGTGCCAGCTTAAGCCGTTCTCAGCGTTTCCTCGCTCTGCACAGCCGACATAGTAAACTGGGAGGGAGTGTCCTTTCTTATTGTAAGGCGCTTTGAGTGTCACTGGCGCATAGGTGATATCCAGTGTTGCGCTTCGGGCTTTTCTTCCTCCTTTTTGTGCAATGTGGATGTGTTTGGTGCCTGCACTCATCAGCTCGCTTGCAAACGCATAGAGCTTATCCTCACCTTCTTCAATATGACGACTTTGCATCGAGCGTACGACGAATCGTTGCTGCTCGCTCAGTTTATACTGCAAGTATTCGTAGATGTCCGCTTCGCGGTCACACACCGATATCACGTTCGCCATTTGTCCTTGCAGCCGCTCTGCCATCGCTCGTGACGCTGACTCCCACTTGTAACTTTCTTTTTCTTCGTAAGAAGTCGTCGCGTGTTTTTCTCTTTTTCCAATCGTGTTGATATCACGACTCCAGCGAGACTGTTCAATTAATCCCACAACTTGCTTTGTGTCTGGCGCAAACAGTAATACGCTATGAGCTAACAAGCCTCGTTGTTTTGCTCCTCGTCCGACATGACCCAAATCATCTCGAATGGAGGAATGTTTATAAATTAGTGTGGTCGTGTCTTCTAATGCGAGTAATAAGTTATGACTTTTTGCTTGTTCAACCGTGGCTTTAAAGCCTGACTCTGCTATAGCCGTTGCGTCAATATTCTCGTTGCGAATAAAGCGGTAGGCACCTTCCATATCGGCGGGGGATTGAGTGATGTTCACAAGTGGTTTTCCTGGTTCATTTGCAAGCGTTGATGCTAACTTTACCAGACGCGCTGTTCTTCTTGGATCACCTAAGTCCGATTTACCGAATTGTTGTTTTGCCCAATGAGTATGTTCGTTAATCATAATGTGCCCTCAAACAAGATTTGAAGATCTGATCATGACATTGAGATTTAGTTCAAAAAAATCCCCGCTAATTTCTTAGCAGGGATTTGTGTATAAGAGACAGC
>NZ_WTKV01000017.1:0-106823 GCF_011378705.1 Pseudoalteromonas sp. SA25
TGTCTCGTCCTGAAATGTGTTTACACATTTAGGATTTATTATGACCAAGTCAAATAATACACCGATCAAACGAACACAACGAGATTATTCATTAGGCTTTAAATTACAAGTTGTCGACGCTGTAGAAAAAGGCGATATGACTTATAAACAAGCCCAAAAAATTTATGGCATACAAGGTCGTTCTACCGTGCTTACTTGGTTAAGAAAACACGGTAAGATGGATTGGACTCAATCACCTAAGATAACTATGCCTACATCACCTAAAGCCAAAGAAAGTCCCGCTCAAAAAATAAAACGCCTCGAGCGAGAGCTTGAAGATGAGCACTTACGTAACCTGTTACTCAATGAAGTGGTTAATATCCTTGACGCTGAGCATGGAACAAGCCTTCGAAAAAAGTATATTGCCAAGGAGCAAGAAGCCTTCAAAAGCAAAAAATAGTTAGCTTAGAACGTGCTTGCATGCTGCTTGGTATAACGAGACAAGCGATATATCAACGAGAGAGCAGAGCTAAACTGCGTGCTATTGAACTAGCACCAGTTAAAGCGATGGTATTGGAAATACGACGTTTTATGCCGCGCTTAGGTGGAAGAAAGTTGTATTTTTTACTTAAACCAAAATTCATAGAGCGAGGCATAAGTTTAGGTCGAGACGCTTTTTTTAGTTATTTGAAAAATGAACGTTTATTGGTTAAACCTAAGCGTAGTTACATTAAAACTACTTTTAGTAAACATTGGATGAAAAAGCATCCTAACTTGCTAAAAGATGTGCAACCATCGCGGCCAGAAGAGGTTTTTGTAAGCGATATAACCTATGTTCAATCAGAGCAAGGTGTTCACTATCTATCGCTAGTAACTGATGCGTATAGTCGCAAAATTATGGGTTATGAACTCAGTGATGAAATGAAGGCGACAGATGTTGTTAAGGCATTAGATATGACAATCAATAATCGTCAGTATCAATGTAGTACGATTCATCATTCAGATAGAGGGTTGCAGTATTGCTCGCAGGTATATCAAATAAAGCTTAATGAAAATGGCATTATTCCATCAATGACCGATGGCTATGACTGCTATCAAAATGCACTGGCGGAGCGTATTAACGGCATATTGAAGCAGGAGTTCTTACTCTATAAATGCCAAAATCTAAAAGAGCTACGTGAACTCGTCGAAGAATCAATATTAATATACAATGAAATGAGGCCGCATTTGAGTTTGGGAATGAAAACACCAAACCAAGTGCACAAAAAAAGCCAGGAGCAAAAGCTACTGGCCTTCAATTAAAACCGTCAACGTATTTTAGGACGGGACATTATTAATAATCACCACACTTTTCTCAACCTACATTACCCATTTATAAACTAGTTTAGAGCGGTTTATATTCTAGTAAAAACCTGCCTGACCTACTGGTAATGCCGCTAAGTTAAAATTGGTATACCTTATGGTAATATTAAAACGTCAAATTGGTTGATCATCGTGCTGCGTTTAAGTATATTAACGTCAAAGGTCACATAAAATATACATAAGCATAACAAGCTAACACACTAAAATCACACAACAACAACCAGCGGAGAATTCAAATGTCGTTGAAGTCACGAGATAACAATAATTCTACAACAGGGCAGTTTGCAATGCGCCCAGTTGCAAAATGGGTAAGAACAGCGGTCATCGCAGGTATGGCAAGTTCTTGCGTATTTACAGCAAGCGCACAGGAAGATCAGGGAAAAGCGACAGAAGTTGAAGAAGACGTTGAAATAATTAGTGTTACAGGTACACGTAGAACGATTCAAGACCAAATAGCAATTAAACGTGAAGCAACAACGGTAGTTGATGGCCTGTCATCTGAAGATATTGGTGATTTACCAGCACTGTCTATCGGTGAAGCACTGGAATCAATTACAGGTGCTGCATCTCACCGTGAAAACGGTGGTGCAACAGAAATCACTATTCGTGGTCTTGGTCCATTTTTAAGTGCAACGCATATCAATGGTCGTGAAGCGACTAATGGTAGTGGTGACCGCTCAGTTAACTTTTCGCAGTTTCCGTCTGAACTTGTAAAAAAAGTAGCAATTTATAAAACGCAAGATGCGTCAATGATTGAAGGTGGTGTTGCAGGTGTTATTGCACTTGAAACTATAACTCCACTTGATTTTGGCAAGCAACGTGTATCAGCTGAAGTTAAATTAAACTACAACCCTGATGAAGGTAATGTAGATAACTCACTTCAAAGTGACGCGGGTTACCGTGGCACGTTTAGTTATGTAGACCAGTTTGAATTTGATAACGGCCAAGCCGTTGGTGTGTCTTTTGGTGTACAGCGCCAAG
This sequence comes from Pseudoalteromonas sp. SA25, assembly GCF_011378705.1. Classification (NCBI taxonomy): domain Bacteria; kingdom Pseudomonadati; phylum Pseudomonadota; class Gammaproteobacteria; order Alteromonadales; family Pseudoalteromonadaceae; genus Pseudoalteromonas; species Pseudoalteromonas sp. SA25. The sequence goes on from NZ_WTKV01000017.1 coordinate 2,323, forward strand.
ATATCAGCCAACCAGAAGCTGAATACAGAAGCTCTAGCCCATCAGGTTCTTCATTATGGGCGTGTTTAAACGATCCTAATAATACCAATGAAGGTTTTTATCGTAGCAGCGCAGGCGACTGTGAAGACCAAGTTAGTGGCAGTAGCAACCAAGGTTACGATACAGAAATTGATCCTGAAACAGGTAAAGCAGTAAGTGATGGTACTCCTTACGCTTGGACTGGCAGTAGCCGTAGTTACCGCCAAAACGAGACATCAGATGAACGTGATGCAATGTTTTTTGCACTGCAATACCAACCGTCAGCTGATTGGGATGTTAACTTTGATGCACAGATTTCAGATAGAACACAACAAGAAGCACGCCACGATTTAATCTTTTTACAAAAACGTGCAACACCAGGCGTAACAGGTCCAACACTTGTTACTAATGATGTAGGCGGTATTTTGCACTGGGAAGGTGAAGAGCGCATTGAATCAGCGGGTGAGCAATTTTCTCGTGAAGAAAACTACCAAGGTTACGGCATAAATATAGAACATACAGTTACTGATAGATTAACTGTTGACTTAGATTTAGCGTATTCAAAAACTGAACGTGAAGAACTTCAAATATCTAACCGTGGTAGAACATCAGGTCGTAATTTCTTTTCTTGGGATATGGGCGATGAGATCCCTCATTTCACACTGACAGACTTTGACGTAACAGATATTTCAAACTTTACAGATAGCCTAAGAACACGACTTGACCGTGAAAATGTTCGTGAAAACGAAGTTATCTCAGCGCGACTAGATTTTGACTATACCTTAGATGGCAATGTTTTCACCAGTATTCAAGGTGGTATTAGAACATCTGAAATGACCTTCCTACAGTATGGTGGTAGCCAAGGTAACGGTTCAAGAAATGAATTTACACTAGACTCTGGTACTGAAGCGCTTGACGTATTACAAGGTTGTCAAATCGATTTCCCTGAATCAGGCTTTTTATCAAGTGTATCTGATGGCGATATCGTAACAAATGTTGATAGTGACGGTAACGTTGTAGATAGCGGTACAGGTTCATCATGGGCTACATACGACAACGTATGTTTCTCACAAGCTGTAGCGGGTTCTAACGCTGATGGTGTGTTTGCTTACCCAGAAGTTGAATATGAAAATGCAGGTACAATCGATGTAACAGAAAAAACAACATCAGTGTACTTAATGGCTAACTACGATACTGAAATGTTTGGTAAATTCATTCGCGGTAACTTTGGTCTTCGTATTGTAGACACAGAAGTAACTTCGATTGGTTTTAGAAATAGCTTTGACGTAGTAACAAGCGACACCGGTGTACTTTCTCTGGTTGAATCTGATAATGGTTCATTGGATAAAATAAAAAGCGGTGGTGACTACACGAAGTATTTACCAAGTTTTAACCTAGTTATTGACTACAGTGAAGATATTTTATTCCGTGCAGGTATATACCGTGGTATGTCACGTGCAGATCCATCTGATTTAGGTTACAGCCGTACATTCCAAGAAGATACAGAAGGTACAGCAACTTCAATCAGCGATTTATTAGTGGGTGTAAATGGCTCTGGTAACCCGGACACTCAACCGCTTATGTCGTGGAACTACGACGCTGCGTTTGAATGGTACCCTAACGAAGATTCAATCTTAGCGTTAAGCTTATACTACAAACAGTTCAACGGTGGTTTTCAACAACAAACAGTAATTGAAGATTTTACTGTTGCCGGTGAAACTGTTTCATTACCAATTACTAACTCTGTTACATCAGACGATGACAGTGAAATATTAGGTCTTGAAGCTTCATTTTCTTACCGCTGGGATAATGGCATCGGTATGAAATTTGGTTACAACTATGCAGACACTGATTTTGAGTTCCAAGATAGCTTATACGGCGATACGTTTGAGACTGACGTAGATGGTAATACTACACAGTTAACTGACGGTATTATTGAGTCGGCTTCAGTACCTGGTTTCTCAAAGCATGTATTTAGCAGTCAGCTGTACTACCAAATTGGTGGATTTGATACTGCTGTTATTTACAAATATCGTAGTGAGTATTTCCAACCATATACTACAAATGGTACTCGACTTCGTTATGTTGATGGCGTAGGCGTATGGGAAATGCGCGCATCATACAAAATTGATGAGCACTTTAGAGTTAAAGCAGAAGCAATTAACTTGTTCAGTGCACCTAAATCACAAGACTTCTTTGTTGAAGGTAACTTAGGTGAAGTGAATGACTATGGCCCACGTTTATTCTTAGGTTTAAGCTACAAGCTGTAATAATAGTTAAACATTAAATCACATCAAAAAGGCGGTTTTACCGCCTTTTTTGATCCTCAAATTCTTCAATTTTATATTTTCGATAACATCAACAAACAGTACTTAAAAACTCACTCCTAAATTACGCTACTTGACTAAAAACAATTAAATTGGTTAACCAATAATGCTGTTTATTCAGCACGCCCAACATCATCGGTTTCTCCTGCCTAAATTAATTCATTTTTAAAACGATAACTATTCTAACCTTTGTTATTGACAGTCTTATTTCTAATAGAATTTAAAAACCATAAATAACATCAACTTAAAATGTAAGTTTTGCTTTTAACTTGAAATTTAGTTAGGTTTTTCTATTTTGGTAATAACATATTGCATAATATTTGATCTAAATTCATTACCAAAAGGTTGACCTTTGTAGATGTGGGTGTAAATATAAAGTTAATACTTTGTAATAAGAAAGGGCTTTTAATAAAAACAATAAAGTAGCTGGTTAAACATAGCATTTCACACACACAGGAAAAAAACTATGAGTCACAAGTTATCTAAAATTACACTGGCAGTTATATCGGCAACCGCACTTGGTATGTCTTTGTCTACACAGGCGCAAGAAGCTCCAAAAAAAGCTGCAGACGATCTTGAGGTTATCGAGGTTTCAGGTATTCGACAATCGCTTACAAATGCGCTTGCACAAAAGCGTTCAGCAGATAGCCTTGTTGAAATTATCGAGGCTGTAGATATTGGTAAGCTACCAGATCAAAACCTCGCAGAAGTACTTGAAAACGTAACAGGGATTCAAATTACACGTGAAGCAGGGGTAGGTACGGGCGTTCAAATTCGTGGTACCAACGCCAATCGTACAGAAGTGAACGGCGTATCAACAGTTGGCTCAGGGTCTGGACGAAGTGGCATTAGTTTTGAGGATGTATCAGCTGCAATCATCTCTGGTGTAGAAGTAATTAAGTCACCTGAAGCAAAAACAATCGAAGGCTCTGTGGGCGCAACAATAAACCTTAAAACAATTCGCCCGTTACAGTTAAATGAAACTCTAGGCTCAATTAGAGTTCAAGGTGAAGATAGTAGCTTATCAACAGATGGCGTTACCCCTAGGGTATCAGGTGCTTGGGGTGATAACTGGGAGCTTGATTCGGGCGGTAAGTTTGGTGTTGTATTTAGTGGTAGTTACAGTGAGCAAGACGTAACCGCATTTCGTCCTCGCGCAGATAGAGATAATTCGGTAGCCGCTGATAGCGGTGCTGCAAGTGCACAATCGTTTGATTTTCTACCAGTACAATTCTTAATTCAAGATTACGATAATTACGAATACGAGACAAAAAACTTCGCAGGTACATTTGAATATGCACCAAACGATAATATGAAATTCTTTTTTGATGCAGTTGTTAACGATCAAGAGCGCCGCCAAGAAAGCTCAAGAGTACAAGCATCTGGCCTAAGTGATCTTAGAAATGTATCAATACCGAGTGAATTTGAAACAGTTAATTTTGGTTCACTGGACGGGCAAAACCTAGGCAGCATACAAGCGGCCGTAAGAGGCGTAATTCCGGTTGAAGACGGTGGTGGCGATCCTAACTTGCGTTTTTCAAGCGATACTAATTCACGCATCACAAAGAGCAAAATATTTAGAATAGGGGGTGAATGGCAAGGCGATAGATTATTTGCAAGTGTTGAAGCCTCAACCTCTCGTTCTGATTCAACTACACCAAGCTTTAATACAACGCTTAATTTTATAAATCCAAATGTTGCTACTAATTCGTCAAATGAAAATGGGACTCCTTTTGAGTATGATCTTACAGGTGATGCACTTACGTTTGGGATTGCAACGGGGGAGGCAAACGCGCCAACAATGGCTCAATTACTCGACCCTGCAAATGTTGTTCTACGTGACGTAAACCAAGGGCAAGATGAGTCAGAAAATACAGAAGATGCGTTTCGTACAGATTTTACATATTACTTAGATGATGTAATAACGTCAGTCGATTTTGGTTACCGCTACAGTAAAACGAGTAGTGTGTCGGATCAAGTTCGCTCTAACGTTGGTTTAAGAAATATGGCTGATAGCCCAACGGGTGATTTATTTGCACAATTATTAACAGCGGGCCCAGATAACTTTAACGATGGTGATGGGCGAGCACTCTATATTCGTGATTTCTTACTTATAAACCCAGAGCTTGCATCCTCTGATCCACAAGCTGTATTAGCAGCACTTAACCAAGCGATTGAAGCTAATAATGCAATAACGGGTTCTGATCGTGGACCTATAAGTTCACCAACGTCTCAAGTAAATGCATTTTTTGATATTGAAGAAGAAACGCATGCCTTATATGCACAAGCAAATTTTGAGTATGGCATGTTTCGCGGTAACTTTGGCCTACGTTATTTAGAGACTGAAGTTACATCGCTAGGTAACTCTGTTACTCAAGATGGAAGTGGCAACGAACTGGTTACTCAGCTAACGTCAAAAGGTGATTACGATTTCTTTTTACCTCGATTCAATTTAGCCGCGAATGTAAGTGAAGATGTGATTGTTCGTTTAGGTTGGTCAAAAGATATTAGACGCCCAGATTTTGATGACCTATCTACATCTGTTACGTTTGGCACAAGCCCTAATAGTGCCGTTTCAATTGGTAATTCAGGCTTAGCGCCAGAAGAAGTAACCTCTTTCGATATATCCACAGATTGGTATTTTGCACCCGCTGCTTTGTTAAGTGTGGGGTACTTTCATAAAACACGTAGCGATTTGCACGTTACACAGCAAGTTGACCCATTTGAAGACCCAAGCACAGGCTTTCGCGATACAAATGGTCCAGAGTGTGAAGGCGGCGGCATATTTAATCCAATTGCAGATATAAACGTATTTGGCCCAGATGCTGGCGTAGGGTTATGTGTACCAACACAAACTACTATTAATGACTCTGGTGAAACAACACAGCAAGGTATTGAGCTTGCAGCTCAATACGACTTATCAAGTTTTGAAAAAGAGCTAGGTTGGGCATCAGGTTTTGGTGTGGTTGCTAACTATACCTATCAAGAATTTTCTGGTGGTGAATCATTTGACACTGCAACGAGTCGTGCAAATGCAGTTTTTGCATTAACAACCGGTAACCCGGATGCAGACATCAGTGCTAAGCAATCACTCATTGATCTGTCAGAAAACGCATATAACATTACATTTTATTATGAGAAATACGGTCTATCTGCTCGAGCGCGTTACACGTGGCGCGAAGGGTACCGTTCAACTGACTTTGGTAGCACCTCAAGCTTCCCATGGGGTTTCCCTGTTGTACAAGAAGACAGAGGGCAGCTTAATGCCAGCATAAGTTATGATGTGAACGATCAGCTAAATATCGGTATTGAAGCCGTTAACTTAACTGAATCAGAAGTTAGCCAGTCTTGTGTTAACGAAGGTGCTTTACTTTGTTTCCAAGGTATTACAGACCGCCGTATCACATTTGGCGCTAGCTATAGATTTTAAAAGTTATAGTTAAATCGAGTCTATAAGTGTGTGTATTTAAAGACGTTAAAAGCAAGCCATCTGGCTTGCTTTTTTTTAACTATAATTAGTTAACATTTATAAAAATGATTTATTCCACTTTGTATTTTACTTTTAAATACTGTTACAGCGGCAATGTCTTGCGGCACTGCCACCAGTAATTATACCAACCTGCATAAATCTTTGATCAATTTAACGAGTTAAATTGCACTATAACGTCGTTAAAAATTTTTTATTTAGAACAACTAGATACAAAAATTTTTGCCTAGTTCTAGCGTAATTTTCTTAGCGTTAAATAGACCCCGTATATAAGCAGATTGGTATTATTATCGAGATAGTATTAAACCAATACCTTTATTTTTTAACCTTACCCTTAAGAACATAAATTTCACCATCGAAACTGCCTTGTATCGTCAGTCCTTGGCTTGCTAACTCTTGTAAATATTCGATATGGTCATTAGTGATATGCTGGCCTGGGACTAAAAGCGGAATGCCCGGTGGATATGGAGTAACTAAACCTGCACAAATGCGGTTGTTGCTTTTACTGATAGGCACAGATTCGCGGTCGCCATAAAAAGCATCGCTTGGAATACACGCCAAGTCGATGGCAGGTAAATTTTCAGGTAAGCGAGCTCTACGCGTCGATTTCGATAGTTTTACCTTACCGCTGTCTAGCTTTTTCAACGCATTGTACAAACGAATTATTTTTGAGCGCGTGCCGCCAAGCGTCAGTAAAACCAAAATGGTGCTGTGTGTGTATTTTTCTATCTCTAGCCCAATTTCATCCAGTAGATATTTATGAATATCTTTTAATGAGTAAGGTAGCTCACTAATATCAATAAGGATTTTTAATGGGTCGTGGCCCATATTATCACCACTAAAATGCGGGAATATTTCCATAAAGTCTTGCTTAGCTAATACTTTAATTTGCTTAAGCGAGGCCATCTGTTGTTTAAACTCTTCAACATGATTTAGCAGCGCATTGAGCAGCTTATAGCCTTCCATCTCTAATTGCTTTTGGCACACGTCAAGCGATGCAATAAGCTGATATTTTGGCGATGTGCTGGCGTAGATGCTATAAATCTCTCGAAAGAAATCAGCATCAAAATCGGGATCGTTAATATGAATATAAGACGCCTGAGAAAACGCCGATACTACTTTATGCGCCGAATGCGTAATGTAGTCAGCCCCAGCATGTATTGCAGAATAATGACGAAAGCTAGGATGAAACAAAGAGTATGCAAACCAGGCTTCATCTATAAACACTTTAATACCATGCTGATGAGCATAATCTACCACTTGTTTCAGGTCGCTAAGTAGGCCGTCGTAAGTACAACCGGTAAGCACTAATAATTTAGCATCAGTATTGTTTTCAATTGCCAACTTGATGTCGGCCAACGACGGTGGCGCGAAAATTCCGTATTTTGGGTTTAAAATACTCGCTAAATAAATGGGGTAACTAGCTGATTGCAATATGCCATAGTGCACTGACTTATGGCAATTACGGTCGACGATTACTTTATCTCCCTTGCGCAGGAGTGTCTGCAAGATGATTTTATTTGAAGTAGACGAACCGTTTGTAACAAAGTAGGTGTGCTTAACTTCAAACGTCGCCGCTGCCGATTCTTGAGCGCGACCAATTGTATTGGTGCTGTCTGACAATGAACCTAACGAATCTACCGAAACCGACAGGTCGCCAACAAATACATTGCGGCCGTAAAACTGATAAAAATCTTTAATGTAAGGTGAGTTTCTAAAGCTAGAACCCCCACTATGACCCGGTGTATGCCAAGAGTCGTTTGCTTCACCAACGTAACGACGATATGCCGTCCAAAATGGTGTTTCAGAGCGGTCGTCAAAATCGTTAATCATATAACCTAAAATAGCTTCTGGGTCAGAAATCACCTCATCTTTAAAAAAGAATGATTCGATTTCTTCTGATTCGTTTACGATCTCCAGCCCTTTAGTGTCGTCGCCAATAACATAAACCGGTAACTCAAGACGAATTGCCTTTAAATCCTCGATAAAGCGACTATACATTCGCTCACCCACTTTGTTGTGCATATCCCAGCTTAGAACTACGGCTTGAATATCACCATCTTCCTCTACATGTTCCAACGCGCGTTTAAGCTCAAGGCATTCAATAATATCGATATGAATATCATCTCGCTCAAAGTTAGGAATGGTCTTTGACAGATTAGTTGAAAGCCCTTGTAGAGTGGCTGGGTCTTGCTCAATTATCAAGATACGAAGTAGAGGTAGCATAGAGGGTTTCGCAATATAATTTTATAATGCCCACTAGCATAACCAAAGGAGTGAGCGTTGTGAAATTAATACTTTGATAATGTTCTAATAATTGGGCTGTTTAATTACCACTACTGCGGTGCGGAGGCTAGCGAGCAGAGACCTCCGGCAGCCTGATTATAAACTAAATTACTTTGTTCGCATGTTTTTTAACCGCTGAATATGCAACTACAAAGTCTGCTGAAATCACTACCTTCTTAAGTCATTTTTCCTCGCTTATATAAAACCAAAATGTGTAATTACTACCTTCTGATCACTTTTAGTGAAAAACACATAGCTTCCTCTTCTTAGGGAGTTCCATTAGCATTGCGTTTTAAAACAAACAACTTTTCATGAAAAGTGTTATTTGATAGTCTAGAAAAAGTACAATAAATCAAGGAAGTTTATGAACTACTTAAAAAAATCAGGGGTTTTCATCCTGTTAACATGCCTCAGTTCTTTTTCATTTGCTGAAGATGTTATTCTTAATGAACACACCATTGAATCCAAAGCATTGGGTGAAGAACAAAAAATTACTGTCTATCTTCCAAATGATTATGATGAAAAGTCAGGCCACCAATATCCAGTTTTATATTTATTAGACGGAAAATACTATAAAAGGATGGTGCAAGGTGTCGTTACTTCGTACTACTCTAATGCGCTTATTCCCGATATTTTGGTTGTTGCCATCGAAAACGAAGATCGCATTCGAGACTATACGCCAAGCCCTCATGAAACCCATAAGGGGACAGGTGGGGCCGATGTTTTTCTAGATTATATTGAAAAAGAATTGATTCCCTTTATAGATACAACGTATCAAACCTCAGACTTTAGAATATTAAATGGTCATTCCCTAGGCGGGCTATTGTCACTTCATGCCTTACATTCTCGGCCTGAGTTATTTACTGCACACTTTGCATTGAGCCCTTCGCTTCATTGGGGCAATAAAGAAACGGTTAAAAAACTGATGAGTTATGTATCTTCCAAAAAGAAATTGAATCAGTTTGTTTATATGAATTTAGGTAATGAAGGGTTTAACTCAGGCACCGACCAATCTAAGTTAATGCGAAAAGCATTTTTAGAACTTCAGGAACTCCTACAGGAAACTACGCCTAGTGGTTTTAGAGTTAAGAGTGAGCTGTTACAGACTTTACCCCATGTAGCGACCAATATTACAGGGTTAACGCATGCATTGAATGAGCTATATCGGAACTGGTCCCTTCCTTTTGCAGTAATGGAGCAGGGGCGAGAAGGTATAATTAAGCATTTTCAGAGTTTATCAGACGACCTCTACTATGAAATAAAGCCTCGCAAGGGGGCCGTCAATTTTGGGGGCGACTATATGACACATGGCTTGTTTAAGCCAGATCAGGGGATGGATTTATTTAAATATAATGCCGAACTTTATCCAGATTCTGCTTGGGTTCAATTTAATCTTGCCAAAGCGTATAAAAATAGGGAACAAAATGAGTGTGCTAAGCAACAGGCTGAGCTGGCGCTAAAATATATTGGCGATGATGAAGAGGACTTAAAAGCGTCGATTATAGAATTTTTACAAAGTTATGAAGGCGAAAAATTTAAGGAAGAAAAAGGCTAATGGAAATTAATAGTCAATCAAAGGATATAGCACGCAGGGCTTATTCGGGCGATTGACTATGCTTTAGATTAGGCTAGCGATAGGCTGGATTTGATAGAAAGTACAACTTGAAATCGGCTGAAAAAATAGTTCATTGCCGTTTTCGCTAATTATAAAACTAGACTAATCAACTTTATCTTTAAACTCACACAAGTCTTCAATAATACAACTGCCGCATTTTGGTTTGCGGGCTGTACAAGTATAACGCCCGTGTAGAATCAGCCAGTGATGTACATCGACTTTAAATTCAGCAGGTACAACCTTTAAAAGTTTTTTCTCAACCTCGACTACGTTTTTGCCCATCGCAAATTTGGTACGGTTAGATACGCGGTCAATGTGCGTGTCTACAGCGATGGTAGGCCAGCCAAAAGATGATGAAAATAGATTTTTACATCATTGCGTTAACTCGTTTATCAGTCACGAAACATCAATTTTCTTACTCAGTTAAGTTTGGTTTAGCTCATTAGAATAATTGTGTCCTATTTCTAGTTTTTCAAATTGGCTTCACATTTACTTCACAAGCTTTTCGGTAAAGTGCCATTACAGTCAAATTGACATTAATCGTTTAAAGAATTAGGACAAAAATGAAGATTAAAAAAATATTTAATATCGCTCTGGTAATAACCTTAATGCTGCTGATTAGCGGAGTGAGTTGGTACACTGTGTTCGGCTTGAAAGCATACAAAGTAACTGTTCAAGAGTTAGAAGAGCTATATGGTTATCAAAAGCAAGCCGTTAATGTGGACCTGACAGCACTAGAAAAGGGGCAGTTTAATGTCACGTTTAATAGTTTTGATGGCGAGCAGGTATACGGTCAACTCATTTACCCTAAAAATGCAGACCCTTCTCAGCCTATTCCTATTCTAATAGGTGTTCATGGCATGGGGCGTACTTATGTGCGTTGGGTAGAAGGTGAGTTTAAGGACACAGACACTCTGGAACAAACGGACGAATTAGCAAATATGGCGCTTGCTCGAGGTTATGCCGTATTAGCCATCGACTCAAGGAATCACGGCAAACGTAAGAACTTGGATTACAACATAAAAGATGTAATGTATGATTTGTGGTTCTGGGGCAAGAAAGAACCGTACGAAAATATGATCATTGATTCAGTAAAAGATCATAGAGTATTGCTAGACTGGGTTGTTACCCAACCTCAATTTGACCAAAATAACATTAGCGTGGCGGGTTACAGTATGGGTGGTCAAATAAGTTTGATATTGGCCTCCATGGATGAACGGATCAGTAAGGTGTTATCGATTGTTCCCCCAGCGTCAAAGGATACTGTGGCTAGGGTATCGCCTTTAAATTTTGTTACCCGACTAAATACTGAAAAAGTTTGGTTAGTAACAGCAGATAACGACGAACATGCAAGTGTTGAGGATAACTCGGTTTTATACGATGCTCTTAATGTACTCGATAAACATCATATTGAGATAGCTGGTGGGCATATTTTACCTGAGGGCTATTATAAACAATTAACAGGTTGGTTTTAATGGGGACAAGTTCGCAACTACGCGTATTATTGGTTGAAGATAGCGTCGCAATCGCAAATAATATTGCTGACTATTTTACCTTGCAGGATGCCGTCATTGATTTTGCCTGTAGTGGTAAACACGGTTGCGAGCTTGCTCTTTCTCAGTATTATCACTGTATTATCTTAGATATTATGCTGCCCGATATTGAAGGCCTAGAAGTCTGCCAAATAATAAGAGCCGCTTCAGACCGACATATTCCCATTATAATGCTCACTGCCAGGGACACGCTTGCAGATAAGTTAGCTGGTTTTACTCATGGTGCAGACGATTACCTAACAAAACCGTTTGCACTTGAAGAGCTATATATTCGCTGTCTTGCCTTGTCTAATCGGTTAAATTTACCAAAACAAGGTAAAGTCACGTCACTTGGTGAAGGCGAAAAGAAATTAACGCTCGACTATCAACGACAGCAGGTCAGTCGAAACAACCAATTGTTGTCGCTACCTCCTAAAATATTTTCGATTTTACAGATCCTGATCGAATCACATCCAAGGCCGGTCTCAAAAAGTGAATTAGTTGATAGAGTCTGGGGCGAAAATGGCACAGATTCTGACTCGTTACGTTCACACATTTATCAACTGAGAAAGTCGGTGGATAAACCTTTTAGCTCCACTGTCATTAAAACCATTCATAGTGTTGGTTTTGCCTTAGATATATAAATTACAGTTGAATTACATGAAAACAAAACAATTAAGAAATCGCATTGTTATTTATTTTGTCTCCATCGTAGTGTTATTGAGCCTGTTATTTTCTTCAGTCACCTTGATATTTAGCTTTGTTGTTGAAGATAACTTCTTTTATCAAATATTGAATGGACAAAAACGTCTTGTAAAAGAGCAAATAAACCAAGCGCAACCCCCAAGGCCAAATGTAAGCTTTATTAAATATTATGAAGATCGTTCTACACTCCCACTTCCTATTAAAATAGCCTTAGAAGCAGAGCCTCGCCGCAAAGAGTTTAGTGATGATAGTGGTAAACACTTTCATATTGCTTTTGTCGATGAGTCCAATTTGCATCAACATATTTTGTTAGCGGATGTCAGCGACCAGCTTGTCGTTAATAAATTAATGGGCACTATTTTTGGCTTTTCATCTGCACTTTTATTATTTGGCATCGCCTTAGCACTACTTTTAGCATTTGGGACAATAAAGTTAGTTAAAAAACAGCTTCAACCACTCGATGATTTGATGGATATCGTTGATAACAGTCCGGTTACTCAGCTACCCACCAATTTTGCTAGTCGTTTTAAAAGTAATGAAATAGGCCGCTTTGCCAAAGTGTTACAGTTAGCGCTAACAAGGATCAACTCATTTATTAACCGAGAGCAACAGTTTACTCGGGATGTCTCTCATGAGCTCAGAACTCCTTTAACCATTAACCAAGGAGCCTTAACCCTCTTAGCAAAAACGCAACTCACACCAGAACAGCAAAAATTTGTTGTTCGAATCGATGATGCAAACAAGCAAATGCAAAGGACCATTGAGGCTCTTTTAGCTTTAGCTCGTGAAAAAGGGACTGAAATTAAAAAAAACAACCTAAAAGCGCTGATTGAAACCTGTGTGCTTGATAATCTAGAGGTTCTTTCAGGTGTCGATTTGTGTATAGAAATTGAAAGTAATGTTTATATAGAAATGGGAGAAGATGAGTTTAAACTTATTCTACAAAATTTACTCTATAACGCAGTCGAACACGGTAAGTGCAACCAAATCAAATTATCCTTCCATGATGGGAGCTTAAGTATTATCGATAACGGTAAAGGCTTTCCTTCTGGGCTTGCTATATCAGAAGCGTTTGAGACAGGGGTTCGCGGTTCTTCGAGCAACGGGTGTGGGATTGGTCTGTCGTTAGTTAAACGTTTGTGCGAAAAATATGGTGTTAAGGTAAAGATAGAGCAAATGGAAAACGGTGTAGCTGTTGAACTGTGCTTTCAGTATCAATAGCATTGTATAATACCTAATGAGCTATAAGTGAAAACCGACCAAGTGCAAAAGTTAAACACTTGGACGATCTTGATATTTAAATTGCATTGATCATTTGGATATAGCACTAGAGAATCAACTATTCTGTCTTATCTTTGTACTCACACAAGTCTTCAATAATACAGCTGCCACACTTTGGTTTACGTGCTACGCAGGTGTAACGTCCGTGCAGTATCAGCCAATGATGCACGTCTACTTTAAATTCTTTTGGTACAACCTTTTCAAGCTTTTGTTCTACAGCTACAACATCTTTACCCATGGCAAGCTTTGTACGGTTAGATACACGAAATATGTGTGTATCTACGGCTATTACAGGCCAGCCAAAAGATAATAAAGATAGATCTAGGTTGAGCTTTACCATATACTGAATGAAATTATCTCAAAGTAATCGCTCGTATGACGCCTAAAATTCAACCTTTATTATATAGCTATATCCGCTTTTCTACTGCTGAGCAGGCAAAGGGTAATTCAAGTGACCGACAATTAGACTTTGCGAAAAAAATTGCTAAGGATAAAGGGTTAACGCTGGATGACTCACTTACTATGCGTGATGAAGGTCTTAGCGCCTATCATGGAGACAATATAGAAAAAGGAGCATTAGGTAGCTTCTTGAGGGCCATTAAACAAGGCAGGATAGCCGAAGGTTCAGTGTTAGTCGTTGAAAGCTTAGATAGGCTCTCAAGAAGAAAGATTACAGAATGCAATAGCATGTTTACTCAAATTATTTGTGCTGGCATAACTGTGATTACGGCGATGGATCGAAAAGAATATAACAAAGATATTCTTGATAAAAATCCCTCTGAGTTTTATACGATGATTGGAATTTTTATTCGAGCCAATGAGGAAAGTGAAGTTAAGGCTGAAAGGGTTAGAGCAGCTCTCAGAGATAAATGTGAAGCGTGGCAGCGTGGAGACAGAAACTTTAAGGTGGGAAGTGGTATGGCACCTACGTGGGTCAAGTGGGATGCAATTAGAAAAGAGTATGTTTTTGACAACTATAAAAAAAATATAATGGAGCGCAAGATTGAGCTATATAGCAAAGGCTATGGAGGGCTTAAAATTGCTAGGCTCTTAAATAAAGAGTTCGGAGATGGAACCGTACACCACACAGGGGCTAATGTGTATAAAGAGGTTCGGCGTCGGTCATTGATTGGGGAGTTAGAAATAGGAGTAGGTGGTGTGCCCTATATACTGAAAAATTATTACCCTGCAATATTGAGTAGAAAAGAGTTCGACAGTCTAGTTTCTTACTCTGAAAAGCGCGGAGCGCCTAAAAATTCACAAAAATTTATAGGCTTACTATCTGGAATAGGTGTATTCAAGTGTGGGGTATGTGGTCGAGGTGTTAAAGCGCATGTAGATTACCGAGGAAAACCCCTGGATGAGTTGCCTAAGGGTAATAAGCGGTATATGTGTGAGGAAGCCGCGAGAAAAAATGGTTGTGAGAATGTCAATGGTGTTCAAACTTACGCTGTTGAAAGAGCTGTTGTTAAATATTGCCAAGATGTCGTTGAGCTAGAAAGAGTTCTTACTCAATCAGACCCTTCATCACTACTTGATAAACAAAAGCAAATTTTAGAAGAACAAAAGCTTGAAATTGATGATGAGTTGAATTTACTTCTGGAAACTGCTTCTTTATTGAAATTTCAGCCAGAACAATTAGCAAAAAAAATGAATTCTCTAGCTGAAAAACAGAGTGAAATTAATAACAAACTAGCTGGGTTGTCGAATAAGTTGAGTCATGCAGATAGGGAATCTGTTTTAAGAGTGGTTGATAAATGGAAAAAGTTAACATTAGGCCATGAAACCCAAAATGGCGAAGACAGATTAAAAATCCGATTGCTGATTAAAGATACGTTCGATGAAATTAGGCTCCATCCACTTAACAGAGCCTTGGAAACAGGAATCGCTAAAGAGCTTGCACTGATTAGAGATACCTATATGCCTGCCGATGATCAAAATTTTATCGATCTTACCCTTAAGTTCCATAACGGATTAGTTAGGGTAATTAGAATACATAAGTACAGTGGCGATTTAATCGGAGGCGTAGAGCTCTAATTAAAGTCCCCATCGTTTAAAGGTCGTGATGCTGAAAATACTTGTTTAACCACTTGAGCCTTCATAGCATTAAAGACCTCATCCAAAACGGAGTCTCCCATGTGCAAAATGTTTCCTTGCTCGTCAACGATAGCAAGTTTATAGCCCTCTTTCATCACTAATCCATCATTTGATGAGCTGACAAACTCCCTTAGCGGAAGGCTGAGAATATTTTTTGTATTCTTTGATGCGGTTGTCAATTTTAATGTCGTCCTTGACATAGTGTCTCCAATTTAATCCATGACTGCTGGTTTCTTGATATTAGCGGATTTTCTTAAGTTGGACTTAACTAAACAAAAATATTTTAGTGAAAAGGTATTTTTTCTATAAAGCAATTAAATAACAATAACTTATGATTTTTAAGTGAAGCTTTTACTATATAAACGTCATATTAATTTTTTTTATACCTATTTCTACCGAGATGATTTTTATACGCTAGTATCTCTATTTATCGAGATGGAGTTTCGATATTTTTTCAATAAACAAGGAGTGTATATGAAGCAGTTAGACATATTTTCAACTTTTACTGAATTACAACCTCAAGATACTGTTGGAAGGGAAGTGGTTAATAAAGGTATGAATAAACAAGTACCAAAGGTTCAGTTAAAGGACAATGATAAGTTAGAAGAGTTTAAATCGCCGTATGTTGCTGACTCAATTAATAAACTAGATGAAAAGTTAGGTATCGAGGCACAAATAATTGAAACTTTCCCTGATTATAGCGGTATTTCTTCATCGGAAGCACCCGGTTTGGTTGGTGCAATTTGTAAAGATATAGCCTGCTGGGAGCATAGATCATTACAAGAGCTTAGGCCTATGGCAGCTCTTAATATTGTGTCATTACTGTGTAAAGAGCGCTTAAATGGAGATGGTAAACAACTAAGTGTTTTTATGATTGGAATTGCACCTTCTGCAAGTGGAAAAGGTGATCACATAGACTACAGCAATTATTTGTTAAGTCATCTCGGGCTGGGTGATTCGGTGTATTCTGACCCTCGTTCAGATAAGTCAATCTACTTAGATTTTTATGAGAGTGGTGGCTTAGTGTATCTAGTTGATGAGGTACAAAGTTTATTCTCAGGGATGTTGAGTAAAAGTTCGTCTGAGTATACACAGTCAATGCTTTCTTTATTAATGAAATTAAACACCGCCAGCAGTGTAACTCTTCCGGGAAATTTACAACGCGAACTAAGAATTGAGAATCCGACTAAACTAATGCCATTTTTGGGGTTCGCGGGGTACTCAACACCCAGTGAGTTAAGTTTTATCTTGAACGAAAGAAATATTCAATCTGGCCTCTTAGGCAGGTTTGTTTTTTTTCCTGGTACGCACATTCGAAGACCTAAGAAAAAAAATGTGTCCCGTGAAATTAGTAAAGACGTGTTTGATAGGTGTAAGAGCATTATTGATAAAAAAACACCGATATTGATGTCTGATGTTGCACTTGAGACTCTAAGTATGATTGATGATCTCTTCGATCGGGATGAGTTTTTAAATCATCCTCGACTGGGGGCTGTTTATGCTCGTGGAAGTGAGCAAGTCAAACGTAACTCATATTTAATAGGTGCGGAAAGAGGTATTGTTAATAGAGAAGACGTTTTGTACGCGTTAGGGCTGTTCGTAAAGAGTGTTCAATCATGCTTATCCTCAAAAAAAGAAAACTGTTCAAATAAAGGGCTTGAAGAAGAAGCTATGTCTATAGCTAAAGACTATGCACAGGACTGGGTGCTTCAGAGCGTATTGGCTAACAAGATGACTAAGAATCGTTCCGTATTTAGGGAGATGCATAAAAATCGCCCAAACTCCCATTATAAAATTATTCAATCACTGATCGATCGTGGTGCACTGGTTGTTGAAGGAAAAAAACTAAAAGTTGCTTAAGGGTCACACTAAGTGCGGTATACACTAAATAATTTTAAATTTAGTGTATACCGCACTTAGTGTGCATTGAATAAAAGCTTCTAAAAAAAAGTGGCTTAGAAATCCCCGGTCTCATAAATCCTGCTAGTATCAATGAAATCAACGGATTTGATTAATTAGGAAAGGATATGAGTAAACAGGTGTTTAAATTCACGATAACACTTCATGAGTTTTACGATAAGTTAGACGCTGAATTTGAGACTTCTTTTCATTTTGAAAACAATACGCAATACGTATTTATATCTAAGGAATATGGAGTAATTGATTTCACAGTTAGTGATTCTTCTGACATTTTCTTTTGTGCAAATACTAAGAAACCAATGGGCTCATCAATTGTTTATCCTGAACTTAAGAGTACAGATAAGCTTAAAGATTTAACTCATAAGAGTAAAGTATTGGGGATTATCACAACACGGTCTGGCATGCCCTTTAAAATGCAGATAACTGCTACTTTGGAGGCCTCCATCTATTCTCCAAAGATAAAGGAAAAGACCAGTGTCGAGGAAAAAAACATTGAGGGAGAAATAGCAGAAACAAATATGAAAATTAAACTATCGAGAGGGTTTAAACTATGAATCCAGAAACACCACGGACAGTTCTGCGTGCATTGAAATATGATGGTTGGGGGCCTTTACAGGGTCTACAAGACCATTTAAGTAGAGCAAACAATCCACCTAATGTAGATCCTTCAAAAACACATTTAAATCGGGTTTTGGTTGGAAGCTACAATATTTGTAATGACGCGAAACGCTTGCTTAAAGATAAAGGAATTGTGAAACTTCGCAAAAATGGTGTGTTAGCAATTGAATTTGTGTTGTCCTTTTCACAGTCGTATATCCGTAACTCTGATGGTAGTTATAAAAAGGATGCAAACCAAAGATACAGGGACTGGGTGAATTCGACTAAAGATTGGCTTTTAGATGAATTTGGAAAAAACTGTATATTTATGGGTACAAATCTTGATGAAATCTGTCCCCACATCCATACAGTGATAATTCCTGTATCAGAAAGAACAAATAAATCCGGTAAAAAAGTTGTTGGACTTAATGCAAGAGGTATTACTGGGGGCAAAGAAAAACTCGCTGGCCTTCAAGATCGATATGCTGCCGCAGTTGCACACTTAGGAATACAGCGCGGCCGCAAAGGAAGCAAAGCCAAAAGAACCACATTGAAACAATACTACCAAGCTCTTAACGAATCTAAAGCGTTGTGCAACAGGACTGGCCTGATACCACCAAACACCCACCCAGAATCGTTTAACAGCTGGCAAGCAGTTGTTGGCAAACTAGCTGACTCTATAGAGTCTCGACGAGAATCCGAAATTAATAAGCTCAAAGACATGATTAAAGAGCTTGTGGAAACTAACACACGGCTTCGCCAAGAGTTAGTAGGTAATCGTCAACGAGTGCGTTACACGAGGTAAAATGTGTACACAAAACCGAACGGAACAATTTAGCGAAGCGTTAAAAATTGTGTAGTGAGTTACACAATTTCTAGAAATTTATACAATCCTTACTGATACTGCTTATTTAAAGGACGGCAATGTATCAAATGATTATTCAATTGAAAAAGAATAGGTCAGGGGATAAACTTAAGGATTCAATTTAAAGAGTGACACTTAAAATATTATACAGTGTCACCTTTTAAGATTATTTACAATTTGCGATTGATTGGGTATGTGTCGTGTTCGTTTGACACTATAATTTTATTGTCTGACCAATTGAGTGTTATAGATTGAGGTTCTAGTATATCTATACTCTCAATATCTTTAATTACAGGTTTTATATATTTGTCTACAAAGACAGATATAACTTCCCCAGCCTCTTCTTCCATATGTGCCCATGCTTCTTCGCCGTGGTAAAAAGCTCCACCACACTCCATAAATTTAGCTGAGAGTTCAGTTAATCTTGCTGATGGCGTGGGATCAAGAACTAATAATACAGGCACAAATCCTGCTGCTTGACTTTCAACCGGAAATGATAATTCTTCTCCAAACCTGCCTTGCCCGCTTGCTGCAATTGTAACTCGTAATTTAAGTTCATATGTACGATTATTTGAAGGTACTAAACAATCTATTTGGCGTCCCTTTGATGTAGATTTTCCATTACTATCTAGCCTTTTAACTGGCGAATTTCTGGAGCCGACAGGTTCACCACCTAGACAACTAGCTAATAATGGTTCGAAGAGATACCCAGTTTCTTGTGCCGAACGATTATCAATGTCATAAATCCATTTTCTCCAAACCATCCAATTGGCTAAGAGGGTGGTGTTACATTGACCATATTCTAAAAGCACTCTAGGTCCTATTTGATCCATATTAGGTATAGGTTGTGTTGACAGTATTCTTTTATATTTAACCCGCCTTCTATGCAATGCAGCAAGGTTTTCTATGTATAGCCCAAAATCAGCATCTTTTTTAAAGCAATTACTCAAGGCATTAATGATTTCACTAGCAGTTACATCATTACTTTCCTGTTCTTCAAACCAGTCTAATGAAATATTATTGTAGTTTTCATCCGGAAGAGCAGGGCTGTTAATATTAAGTTCTCCAAATGACCAAGCGAGGTCATTTATAGCAATCGCTATAATAGCTAAAAGTTCACCATCAGAAATAACTACTTGAGCATCGCCTGAGCCATGCATTTTACATTTTGTGTATAGATTTCTTATAAAAGCTGTATTAGTCATATTATTAATCGAAAAGGTTTCCCTGTTGATCCTTGTTTTTAGTTAATCCATTTAATAAATCTTGAGTTCGTTTGAGTGCAGGACTCATTGCTCCTGCTTTAGTTAGAGTAAATCCAAGAAGCTTACCCGAACTTTTATTTTTAACTTCAAATCCATAATCATCTTTAATATGTTCGGCAAAAATTCGCGCTAAAATTGGTGGTATAGCATTGCCCACTTGTTGAACCTTTTGAGATTTGTTGCCATAAAAGTTAAAAGAGTCTGGGAAGGTTTGAATTCTGGCCGCTTCACGTAAAGTTAACGGCCTGTTCTCTGTTGGGTGAATTAGTTCTCTAGTTGCCGCTCCTGTTATAGTAAGACATGGCTCATTATGATGAAGCCGTTTTATACCTGATGGAGCCCCCCCGCGCTTTTCTGTAGGTGTTCCATCAGCTACTCTTCTATTTGCTCGCTTTTTAAAAGATTCGTGTTGAAGGTTTTCAGGAAGATCTTTCATAGTTTGCCCAGGCTTTAGATTCGATATTCTCTCTAATTGAATCCCATCTACAACTGGTGAATAGTGATCACTTATAAAGTCAGCGCCATCACGCATTAGCCTATCAAAATTATCCTTAGGTGGGCTTAAGATAGAAGCTAATAGTTTATTTTTCTCATTCGTCGCACGAGGCAGACTTTGGATGGCATGTTGTAATGTTACATCCGAATTTTTAAAGATTTGTCCTGAAACTTTCAGTGTCGGCGATGGCATTTTAAATTCATGCCCATTAAGGTTACCTACAATCAGAACTCTTTTTCTTCTTTGAGGTATCCCATACTCTTGTGAATATACCTTTTCAATTCTAATATCATAGCCAAGCTCAAGAAATGCTTTAGAAGCTTCAAATACATACTTCCCTTTATTTGAAGTAAGAAGGCCCTCTACATTCTCCATTAAAAACCACTTTGGCTTTAAAGCTTTTAGGGCATTTATATAGCTTTTTAATAAGTTATTTCTTGGATCATCCCAAAACCTTGTACCAGCTGTAGAAAAGCCTTGGCAAGGAGGGCCTCCAATTAAAATATCTAATTCGCCTTGCTTTAAACCTAAACTGGGTAGTAACTTTTTAAAATCTAGGGTATCTATGTCCTGTTCGGAGCAAGTAGTTTCAGGAAAGTTATTTCTGTAGGTCTCTGCTGCTGCTGCATCTTTGTCGTTAGCGAATAAGATTGAATATCCTGCCTGCTTAAAGCCTAAAGAACAGCCCCCTGCACCACAAAATAAGCTGATAGCTGTTGGTTTCATTTAAAGATCTCTGTCATATTGATAATTTAGAAGAAATTTAGGTTATGTTAAATTCTTTCTTGATATTATTTCTGCATTTTATTAATGATAAAGGCGTATGAATTGTTTCATTGTTTTTATCTCTTTTTGAGAAAAAAATAGTCCATAGCTCTTTGAATTTTATATTCTGTTTTGAAGGGTCCCAGCTAGGAGAGTTTCTCCAATCAATAGCCCAACGTTTGGCTAGCTCTTTAAAAATAATTTTATTGGAATCAACTACTAAAGCGTTACATACTGACATAATCTCTTGAAATTGTGCGAAGCCTATATCGATTTTAGAAATATCATCAGTTGGCTGAAGCTTTAGTTTAATACCATTCTTTCCACCTAGGACATTACCTGAATGGACAATACCATGACGTAGCTCGCAAATTTTATCAAACTCTATCAATATTGCTTCAAGTCCATTTTTTTTCATGTCAATACCAAGAAACTTTTTAGATGTATCTTTTATTTTTTCGCCTGATGCAAAAGAAATATTTTCAAATGCTCCTCGCTCTAACTCTTTACTGGGGTGCCAAATGACAGAGCCAAGATTTATATTGTTATTTGCGGCTAGTTTTTGTGACTCAGAACAGGCTTTGAGCGCTTTACTAAATACTTGCCGAAAGTAATTTTCGACACTTGATACTATAGCAATAGAAGCTAAAGACCCTATCCAAGCATTTGTCCCCCAAACATTATGTGGAAAAAGATTAATAATATTTTGAATTTCACCATAGAACTCATCGATGGGGGATAAATTGTTAGTTGGCTTAACTGAAACATAATTATTTAAGTTATTTATGCGTTCAGCCCCAACAGCTTGCGAGATACAGCTTTCCCAGTTAGACATTATGCAATAAACTCCTCTGCATAACCCCTAATTTTATTAGCCCAAGCAGGGCCTATCATATTTACTTTTCTTAATTCTTTGTTGTCATGATCCATCAGAATATCTTTGATTTTTCTTATTTTTGAATTTTGTTTAATCGAGTCAGCTCTCGTTTGCGTAATTGGTAAAGACTCGATAGGTTGGTTAACAATGTCTTCAAAAATTGAAGCGTCCTTTAGTTTGGTTCCACATTCCATACAAAATTTTGCAGAATCAGAAATTCTAGGCGTTTTACAAACCTCACATGGTGGTAAGGCCAGTGCAAAAATCTCATTGTAATTCTCTTGATCTAACAAGCTACCTTCAGAATGTCTTGGGTAATGATGATTAGGTCTGTTAGTAAATGCTTCGATATATTTTTCTGTGCTTATAGCTTTGTTACTGAAGAAAATATTCCGGTCAATTATTGAAGCGTAATGAATTTCGTAGAGCTCATAGACACCTTTACCGCCTCGATTACTAATACCTTTAGGTGACAGTAGGCCTGCATATTGAAAGAAACCAATTACTTTCTCTAATTCTGATGAAATAGGTCTACTTATGGCTATTACCGAACTTTGACGAATTGCACTAGAGTCTTTATTAAACTCTTTGGTGATTTTCAGAACTTGTTCGTAAAACTCTGAGCCCGTATCAATAAAGTTCCGATACATAGGTAATTTTATTTTCAAAGAATCATAAATACTGTAGGTTGAATTAAAACTTGCTTTTATCTCTCTAAGTACATCTTTTTGAGTTAATTTTATTATTATTTGATTATCTTCTCTTTCTATACAAAGTGAAGAAATCATATTTAACAGGGAACGAGGAATACCGTATGCAGCAAAGCACATTAAATTTAGAAGATTAATATTTTTAATTAGAGAGTTGTATACATTTTCTTCAAAACGAGACTTGAGTAATGCATGCATAAAATCCAAATAACCATCGTTATTGGGTTTGACCCAAACATCAATTTCTTCTGCATCATGACCAACGTGAAAAGATGAAGAATAGTTGATTACACCCGGATATACAGCTGCCTTAGGCGATAGGTTTTTTGATTTAATTTGTCTAAAAAATTCAAAGAAATCTTTTTGTTGCTCAGTTGAAAATGCATGACCTGCATCATCTAATAGTAATATGAATCGACTTTTTGAAGTTAACGAACATATCTTATCAGCAATAAGATGCACCTCAGAAATAGTAATTTGATCCTCACTGTCACTAAGAAGGTCTGTTCTCCCCATTTCTAATAACTGAATATTTTTAATAATTTGGTCTTTAGATATTTTGAATATTCTCTCGTTTATTTTAAATTCAGTCAACGAATCGTATATACCACTGATAACTTTTAATAAGATCCATTGGTTAAACCAGTAAGCAGCATTGGAATTCCTTTTATACAAAGGCTCTAGTTTTAATGATGATTTGAAGTTTACGTAGACGGGGAATGAACCATTAGAACTTTTTTTAGTTAATTTATTATAAGCCTTAAGCATCAAAGTGGTTTTACCACAACCTCTTGGCCCTGTAATTAATTTAGCACCTGCTTGTGTAAGCTTTCTTAAAGTATCATTTTCATTTTGGTGACTTATAGTCCATTTCTTAAAAGAGCTACCAGATAGATATTCTGCTTGCTCAGTAAAAACTTCTGAATCGATCATAGCTTTCAATTATCCTTTCATCTAAAGCGGAGCTTTTGTTTTTACTTCAAAAAGTTGTCTGTGTATTATTCAGTCTTTTCTTTAAAATCACATAAATCTTCAATAATACAACTTCCACACTTAGGTTTTCTTGCCGTACACGTATAACGCCCATGCAAAATAAACCAATGATGTAAGTTAAACATAAACTCCTTTTTATTCGGAGTTTTTTTAATGATATCTTGTTCAGTTTGCTCAACCGTTGCACCTTTGGCGTAGCCAGTGCGGTTTGCAAGGCGTTGGATGTGAGTATCTACTGCTAAAAAGTATCTACCTTCATTATCCTTCAGCCAGCCAAAGGCGGTATTGAGTACAACATTAGCGGTTTTACGGCCAACGCCTGGTAGGGCTTCTAGGGCTTCACGATTTTCTGGCACGATGCTGTTATGTTCATCCACCAAAATTTGGCACATTTTATAAACGTTTGCAGCTTTAGAATTAAATAAGCCAATGGTTTTTATATAATCACGCAGTGTATCGTGGCCTATATCTAAAATGGCTTGTGGTGTATTAGCAACAGGGAACAACTTTCGAGTGGCTTTATTAACACCTACATCGGTTGCTTGCGCTGAAAGAGTTACTGCTACTAGCAACTCAAACGGGCTTGAATATTCAAGCTCTGTAACTGGGTGCGGGTTATCGTCGCGCAGGCGCGACAGTATTTGGTGACGTTTTTCTTTATTCATGCAACTTAAAACGTATTAGTGCTAATTGTTGCTCTAATACGTTTTCCCCTTAAGTTAAGCTAGTAACACGTGCTCGAGGGCCTTTTTCAGCCTCTGGCGGTGCAATTTGCTTTGATTTTATTTGTGCGTCAATTACGTTTTTAGCAGCAATAAGCAGTCCAAGACCTAAAAAGGCACCCGGTGGTAAAATTGCGAGTAAAAATTGGTTATCAAAGTTAAATACTTCTATGCGCAAGCTCTGTGCCCATGGGCCAAGTAATAAGTCGGCACCGTCAAACAGCGTACCTTGGCCGATTAGTTCGCGCATAGTACCTAATACTAACAGTACAGCCATAAAGCCTAAGCCCATCATTAAGCCGTCAAATGCTGATAAATGAACAGGGTTTTTAGAGGCGTATGCTTCGGCGCGGCCAATAATGGCGCAGTTAGTTACAATCAACGGGATAAAAATCCCTAATGATTGATATAAACCAAAGGTATAAGCGTTCATGAGTAATTGAACTATTGTTACAAAGCCCGCGATGATCATTACAAATACAGGTATACGAATATCTTTTGGCACCCAGTTACGCACAATTGATACGGTAACATTAGAGCCTATTAGTACGAGTAAAGTTGCTAAGCCTAAACCTAAGGCATTTGTTACCGTTGAGGTAACGGCAAGCAGTGGACATAAACCTAAAAGCTGCACAAGGGCAGGGTTATTTACCCATACACCTTCTTTGTATAATGTTTTTAACTCACTCATTTAGCTACCTCCATACATTCGGCATTAGGTGCTGCAAAAATATCATCAAAATTAGTTTGTGCGAACAATACGGCATTTTTAACAGAGCCCACAACAGCACGTGGCGTTATGGTCGCGCCTGTAAATTGATCAAACTGGCCGCCATCTTTTTTTACAGCCCAGCGAGCGTCTTCTTCGCCTTCAACCGTTAAGCTTTTAAATGTTGTGATCCAAAGTGATTTTTTAACTTCTACTTTGTCGCCTAAACCAGGAGTTTCTTCGTGTTTAGTCGTACGAACGCCAGCAATAGTGCCATCGCTCAATACCGCTGTTAATAAGTTAATATCGCCACTGTAGCCGTTTGGCGTAACATGCCTAATAACAACAGCGACTGGTTTATTGTTTTTACGAGCACGGTAAATTACTTGGTTTGCGTGTGGGCCTAGTTTTTCGTCAGTAATAATTACGCAATCTTGTGATAATTGATTGTCGTACGATTTTGGGTCGAGCACTTCTTGTAGCTGCGCAGTAAGTTGCAGTTGTTCTTGCTCTGCAATTTTATCGGCAGTAAGCGCGTTGATAGAGGCAACTAAGCCCGTTGTTGCTAACGCAAACGCAGTTAAAATAGCACCATTTTTAGCCATTGACGAAATGATCATTTTACTGCTCCATGGCCATAAGTACGTGGCTGTGTGTAGTAGTCTATTAGCGGCACTGCAATATTAATCAATAATACGCTAAATGCGATGGCATCAGGAAAACCACCAAAGGTACGAATTAAATAAATTAGTAAGCCAATTAGCGCGCCATAAATTAAGCGCCCTTTGTTAGTTGTTGCTGCAGATACCGGATCGGTTGCTATAAAAAAGGCCCCCATCATAGTGGCACCACTTAATAAGTGAAATAGGGTGCCCGGCTCTGTACCTGGTGATGCGATATAACCAATAGCACTACATACAGCTAAACTTGCGATAAAACTTACAGGAATATGCCAGTTAATTATTTTTGCTTTTAATAAGTATAAACCACCCACTAAAAAGCCTAAGTTAACCCACACCCAACCAAGACCAGCCCATTCGTTAAATAATGGCTTTTGCATGCTTTCGGTAACGGTTAAACCGTGTGCTATGTCTGTTTTAACAGTATCCAGCGGTGTTGCCATTGTTAGGCCATCAACCCCTGCACGGACTTGATCTAGGCTAAACCCAGAGGCCGTAAAATCGGTGAATATTAGCCTTAGCTGATCTGCAAAGCCTATTGGCGTATTTATTAAATCGGTAACAGGCAACCATGCGGTCATTTGTACCGGAAACGAAACTAAAAGCAGTACATAAGCCGCCATTGCTGGATTGAATAAGTTAAACCCAAGGCCGCCATAAAGCTGTTTAACTATAACAATAGAAAATAAACAGCCAATAACGATTATCCACCAAGGCGCAAGTGGTGGAATACTCAGTGCCAATAACACGGCAGTAAGCCACGCACTGCCATCACTTAATGCAGGCCAAACAGGGCGCTTTCGAATTAGCATTATTGCAGCTTCAAATACGCTTACAGCAACAAGCGCTAGTACCAGTTGAATAAGTACACCTGTTCCAAAAAAGAAAACTTGAGCAATTAGCCCAGGAATACACGCAGCAATAACGCTAAGCATTAATCGCGTTAACGATTTATGGCTGTGATTATGCGGCGAACTGGCCATGGTTAATTTCATGACTGATTATTTCCTTCTTTTTGTAACTTTTTAGCTTTTGCTCTCGCAATTGCAGCAGCCACGGCGGCTTTTTTCTTATCGTCGGCTGATTTAGGTTTATCTGCGTTAATAAGAACTGATGAGTCATCGGTGTTACTTTCTGCACTCTTAGGTGCTGCGCTATCAACTTGTAGCTCTTGGGGCTGAGTTTGTTCGGTATCTTCTAGTGCTTTAGCCGCTTTTTTAGCTTTAGCACGAGCTATGGCCGCAGCTACCGCTGCCTTTTTATCATCAACGGGTGCCGCGCTTTGTGGCTCTTCACTCACGGTTTGCTCGGCTTCTTCTAATGCTTTAGCTGCTTTTTTAGCTTTTGCACGCGCAATAGCTGCCGCTACTGCTGTTTTTTTGTCATCAACAGGCGAATCGCTTTGTGGTTCTTCACTCACGGTTTGCTCGGTTTCTTCTAATGCTTTAGCTGCTTTTTTAGCTTTAGCGCGGGCAATAGCCGCCGCTACCGCTGCCTTTTTGTCATCAACAGGGGCATCAGTTTGTGGCTCTTCACTCACTGCTTGTTCAGTATCCTCAAGTGCTTTAGCCGCTTTTTTAGCTTTAGCACGCGCAACAGCCGCCGCTACTGCTGACTTTTTATCATCAACAGGCGGCTCTTCACTTACTGTTTGTTCAGCGTTATCTAATGCTTGTGCTGCCTTTTTTGCTTTAGCACGAGCAATGGCCGCCGCTACCGCTGCTTTTTTATCATCAACAGGGGCATCAGTTTGTGGCTCTTCACTTACTGTTTGTTCAGCGTTATCTAATGCTTGTGCTGCTTTTTTAGCTTTAGCGCGAGCAATGGCTGCAGCGACTGCTGATTTTTTATCATCAACGGGTGCAGTCTCGGCCGATTCATCTGTTTGAGATTTTTGCTCTTTATATTTACGCGCTTGTTCTTTACGTAGTGCGCGCTCTTTTGCTACTTCGCTGTTGTCTGGTTCTAATTCAGCAGATTGATCGCCTAGCTTTTTAGCTTTAGCGCGTGCAATAGCGGCTGCAACAGCTGATTTTTCATCGCCGTTATCTGATTTATTTTTAACGCGGGCTAGTGCCTCTGCTACTTTTTGCTTTTCGTCAGCAGATTTAGCGGCAGGTTTACGTTTATGTCGGTTTTGACGTTCTTCTTGCTCACGATCTAAACGCTCTTTTCGTGCATCAAAACGCTCTTTTGCTCTGTCGGCTTTAATTTTGTCAGCTTGTTGTTCTTTAATTTCAACTTTGGCTATACGGTAGTACTGCACAAGAGGGATTTCACTTGGACACACATATGCACAAGCACCACATTCAATACAGTCAAATAAATTGTGTTCTTGTAGTTTGTCGTACTCTTTTGATTTAGCAAACCACTGTAATTGCTGTGGCAATAAAGAGGCAGGGCAGGCATCAGCACAGGCGCTACAACGTATACAGGCTTTTTCGGGGCCGGGCTCCGCTAGCTCTTTATGATCAGGCGCTAAAATACAGTTAGTTGTTTTAACTATGCCAATACGTACTGTGGGTAGCGTAAAGCCCATCATTGGGCCGCCCATCACAACACTTTGCTGCGGTACAGGCGAGAAACCTTGGCAATCAAGTAAATGCTTTATTTCAGTGCCAAGTAGTGCCCATACATTCCCAGGCTTATGAATAGTGTTACCTGTTACCGTAACTATACGTTCAATGAGTGGTTTACCTTCATAAACGGCTTGTTGTACGGCAAACAAAGTCCCGGTGTTATGCACTAAAATACCAATATCGGCAGGAATACCAATGCTAGGAACTTCACGGTTAGTAAGTAATTTAATTAATTGCTTTTCACCACCAGATGGGTAAATAGTTGGCACCGTTTGAATAATGATTTTTGAGTTATGCTCAGCTGCTTGCTTCATTGCTGCAATAGCTTCAGGCTTATTATCTTCTATACCCACAATGCACAGTGTTGGGTTTAAAAGTTGCTGCATTATTTCAATGCCTTGGATAACTTCTTTAGCGTGTTCGCGCATTAAAACGTCATCGGCAGTAATATAAGGTTCGCACTCAACAGCATTTACAATCAAAAATTCGATAGGTTGCTTGGTATCCGCTTTTACATAAGTAGGAAAACCAGCACCACCCATACCGCTAATACCGGCTTGGTGAATAATATTTATCAGCTCGTCATGACTAAGCTCAGCAGGATTTTTATTTTTATTTAGAGCTACCCATTCGTCTTTGCCGTCTGGTTCAATAATAACACTTAGTTCAGGTAGGGCCGATGGGTGTGCTGATGGCATAGGTGCAATATCAGTAACCACACCAGAGCTTGGCGCATGCACAGGTACCGACCAGTTAGCAGCAGGCGCTGTAAGTGGTTGGCCTTTTAAGACGTGTTGGCCTTTTTCTACCAGTAACTTACCGTTTGCGCCTATGTGTTGCTTAAGCGCAACAATGAGTTTGTCGGGCAAAGGTAGGCGAGTGATACTCGCACTATTAGAGAGTGATTTTTGTTGTGGTGGGTGTATGCCGCCAGGAAATGCCCACACGGTGCCTTTTTTTATTTGTTCAAGTAACTTGTCCACTCAAACCTCTAATCTATTTGTGTAACAGGAATAGCATCTAGCTGCCATTTCCAGTTTTGTTTAGTTTCGGCTACAGGTAGCATATCAATGCAATCTACAGGGCAAGGCTCAACACATAAATCACAGCCAGTACATTCATCAATTAACACAGTGTGCATTTGACGAGTAGCGCCTAAAATAGCGTCAACCGGGCAGGCTTGAATACATTTGGTACAGCCAATACATTCATCTTCGCGAATATAAGCCACTGTTTTTATAGGTTCTGCTTGCTCGCCACCGGCAAGTGGTTTTTCATCAACACCCATTAAGCCGGCAAGCTTTTTCATGGTTGATTCGCCGCCCGGTGGGCATTTATTTATTTCATCGCCATTGGCTATGGCTTCGGCGTAAGGGCGACAACCCGGGTAGCCACATTGTCCGCATTGAGTTTGCGGCAAAATAGTATCAATTTGCTCAACAATAGGATTACCTTCAACGCGAAAGCGAATTGCTGCAAACCCTAAAATAAGTCCAAAAATGAGTGCTAGCGAACCAATCGCTATCAAGGCATAAAACAAGGTCATATTAAAACTTCACTAATCCAGTAAAACCCATAAACGCCATCGACATTAAGCCTGCAGTGATCATTGCAATAGAGGCGCCTTTAAAAGGCGTAGGAACGTCAGCAGCTGCTAAACGTTCTCGTAGTGCTGCAAATAATACAAGCACTAAAGAAAAACCAACCGCAGCACCAAAACCATACACTGCAGATTGTAAAAACGAATGATCTTCTTTGATATTTAATAAAGCCACACCTAATACCGCACAGTTAGTGGTGATCAGCGGTAAAAATATGCCTAATAAACGATATAGAGTAGGGCTTGTTTTACGCACAACCATTTCGGTAAATTGCACTACAACGGCAATCACTAAAATAAAGCTCATGGTGCGTAAAAAGGCGATATCCAGAGGGATTAAAATATATTGATTAACTAAATAGCTAGTTACAGAGGCAAGGGTAAGCACAAACGTGGTTGCCAAAGACATACCAATCGCCGTATCAAGCTTACCTGATACGCCCATAAACGGACATAAGCCTAAAAATTGTACTAATACAAAGTTATTAACCAGAACGGTTCCAATCAATAACAAGACATATTCTGTCATGTGTGCCTCACGCTATAATAAACGTGGGTATTATCCTTTTTTCTTTATCGATTAACAACACATGAGAAGCAAATAAACGACTCAATCAGTAATGATATTAAAGCGACTTAAGATTTCAGGTGTAATTAGAATAGGATCGATATTAT
This sequence comes from Pseudoalteromonas sp. SA25, assembly GCF_011378705.1. Lineage (NCBI taxonomy): Bacteria > Pseudomonadati > Pseudomonadota > Gammaproteobacteria > Alteromonadales > Pseudoalteromonadaceae > Pseudoalteromonas > Pseudoalteromonas sp. SA25. The sequence continues at coordinate 33,124 of NZ_WTKV01000017.1, forward strand.
ATGGCTTTAAAATATCTTTAAATTGATCGTGTTCTTGGTATAAATCTAATAGTGCTTTATTAAATAGGGCAATTTGTTCAGGAGATAATTGAATTTTATTAAAACCAATAAAATAGGGGGATTCGCTTTGTAAAAAGGCCAAATTAACATGATGTAAGTTAAATTGTTTTAGCCTAGCGCGTGCTTGTAAAGTATTGGCAAAGTACCCATCTATACGATTGTTTTCTATCATTTTTACACCCGTGCCATTGGCATCGGTGAGTAAAACAATATCAAATTCCCTCAATCCGTCTTTAATCATTTGTTGCTGTATTTTGATTAGTTGAAAAGATGCATTTGAAGGGCCAAAAACAGCAATTTGCATTTTTTGTAGATCATTGAGGCTTTTGATGGTTTTTTTTGCACCCTCAGGTTGAAAAAAGGCATATTGCATTTTCATAAGCTTTATTCGAAAAATAAAGCCATTCGTCACGGTCAAGATTCCAGCCCACAGGAAAGTTTCCTTGAGCTTGCAGGTTTTTTAACATGAGCTTAGAGCGACGATTTGGTACGCTGACAAACTCACATTTATAATTGAGGCGTTTACACGCTAAGGTAAGTATATCAACAAAGGGGCCAGCGGCATTATCGTGTTCATCAACAAATGAAAATGGAGGATAGTTATGAGTGCTAAAAACTAATTCTTTTTGCGGGGCGTTTGCGTACAAACTCAAAGGCATAATAAAAAGTATAATAAAGGTAATTACTCTTTTCATGATGCCTCCAATAGACTATATGTCTTTAGGTTTTTCTATGTAATAACCTTGAACGCCATCTAAACACAACGTTTCTATAATGTGTTTTTCTTCTTGGCTCTCAACGCCCTCAGCAAATACGCTAACACCAATGCGGTGGGCTAAATCGACCATTAAGCGCATAAAGTACTGATTGTTTTTATCGTCTTCGAGGCCGCGAGTATAACTTGCGTCCATTTTAATAAAGTCAGGTTTTAAATCTCGGAAAAACTTAAATGAAGTTAAGCCAACACCAAAACGTTCAACTGTAACGCGTGCGCCAACACGGTGAACCATGTCGATAAAGCGCTTACTAGCCTTGATGTTTTGCTGTAAACCAAACTCACTTACTTCAAATACTAGTTTAGATGCAATATGCGTATCTTTCAATAATCGGCGCTCTAGCCAAATTACAAACTGATCGTTGTGTGCACTAGAGGCTGTTACGTTTAAACCAAAAAACTTTTCAGATAAATTACGGCTTTTAACCTTTTCAAGAGAAGAGTCTATGATCAGGCGATCAATTTCTATTGCCATATCAAGCTTTTCGGCCATCGCTAAAAAAGAAGCGGTAGGCAGTACTTGATTGTCTTCTGTTTTAAATCGAACTTGTACTTCAGCGTAGGCTTTTATGCTTTTACCAAGCGGCATAATGTTTTGCATTACCAAATGCACACGCTTAGATTCAATAACTTCTTTAATAACCTTACGCCAGTTTTGATTACCAAACCCCGCACTTACGTTATTAACTAAATCGGTTTCGCGTTGTACGTGCCATGCGTTTACTTGTTTTGATTGCGCCATGCTCATTGCGTTATCAACAACAGAAAGCAATTCGCCTAACGGCTTACCTTTTTCGTAACCTACAATACCCGTATTAGCTACCGAGCTTAACTCTTGATTTTGTTGGTACTGCGTGAAGCGCGATTGCAGGTTTTCACCAAAGCGCTCAGCTTCTTTTAAAGGAATGTGGGGTAGTACGACAGCAAAGTCAGAGCTGTTTAATCTAAATACTTGGCTGCCAGTGTAAGTGCCACTTATGTGCTTAATAATATCGGCAACGCCTTTAACGTACTCGTCACCTTTTTGATAACCACGGCTTTGGTTTATAGCTTGTAGTTCGCTACAACGAACCATAGCTAAAGAGCCAAATGTACTTTGCTCAGTGTTTTCAATATTTTTTTCGTAGTACTCAACAAACATATTACGATTACCAAGCGAGGTAATTACATCTTTGTACGCTTCATGCTTAATAGTCATAGCAGCGCTTTGTATGTCTTCGTTTTTGTTTTTTAAGAAATGTGATAATCGATTAAAGCTAGGTACTAAATCTTTTCCCATTTTTTTCAACCGAGTGCCATCTAGTGCTGTTTCTAAATCATTATCAACTTGGTTTTGATTGATATAAATATCGATAATGTCAGCAACTGTTGTACTTATGTTTTTATTTAAATGGTAAAAAATAGATTTCATTAGAATTATTGGAATAATAACTAAAATGGCAGAAATCAAAATAACAATAAAAAGGGACGTTTGTAGTTGCGACGCTAAATGCTCAATGTTAAGTACAAATTCAACTTTTATATCTGAGGCGTCATTTACAGCAAATTGAGGGCGCACTGAGTTAAAGTTAGAGAGTACAAAATCAGCAAACATTGGTAATTGAGTAGGGGGGTTAATGCTAAATATTTCAGCCCCTTGGTAATCTCTTAGAGTGAAGCTTGAAAACGTTTTACCATCTGCAATTGATTGTTTTAAATTTTGAGCAGAAATATCGTCTAAAGAAAGGTCATTAATATACTTAGTAACAGTAGTTTGCGCACTTTTTTGTGCATCACTTACCGCAGTATCAAAGCTTATAGATATGAAGTAGCTTCCTGCTGCAACACACAATAACCAAGAGATAATTTGTATAAAAATAAGTTTTTTAAATCCAGCCATGTTTTCAGTCTTTTAATAATTCAAAAGGGAAGGAATCAAGTCCTTGATTAATAAACTAAGTACAGCGCATCAAGGAATAAACTAATGCTTTAGTTATATAAGGAAGAGTAGTGGAATTAGCTTGAGATGTCTATGAAATTCTTAGAATTGGCTCCCCCTCCCCGACTCGAACGGGGGACCTGCGGATTAACAGTCCGTCGCTCTAACCAACTGAGCTAAGGGGGAACTAAAGTAGTGATATTATTATGATGATTTGGCTCCCCCTCCCCGACTCGAACGGGGGACCTGCGGATTAACAGTCCGTCGCTCTAACCAACTGAGCTAAGGGGGAACTACATCATAAACATAAACTTGGCTCCCCCTCCCCGACTCGAACGGGGGACCTGCGGATTAACAGTCCGTCGCTCTAACCAACTGAGCTAAGGGGGAATCGTTTATGGTTGAAAAACTTGGCTCCCCCTCCCCGACTCGAACGGGGGACCTGCGGATTAACAGTCCGTCGCTCTAACCAACTGAGCTAAGGGGGAAGCGTCTTGCCTTTCAACGGGGCGAAATATTAATGACCGCGCCGCAAAGTGTCAACATATAAAAGTCATAAATTGAAAAAAGAGGTTTATTCGTTGTTTTTGTGTTCGATCTGCGTGTTTTATAGCTCTATTAAAGTTACTTTTTTAAAAATTTAAGAATAACAATGTGACTTTTATTATTGCTGAGTCTTCAAATTGGTTAAATTAAACACGGTATTAAAGTGGCTTGTTATTAAAAAACAACTCAAAAACATAAAAACTCATTTTTTACTTAGCGATATTTTTCGTATTTAATTCGTTTTTTGTTTTAATTTTCTAAAAATATACATATGCGTATATTCGCAGGAATATTTTTTGATCTAAATTGTGATCTAATCACTATGTATAAAATGAGTATTTGTTTTATCCGTTCAAAAATAGAGCAATCAATAACTTAACTTTGTATTAAACGTTTTTTTATACCTAACGTACAACTATGTTAAGAAGAAAAATTGGTGAGCTACAGTTTTTAGCGTGAGTTTATAAAAATGCCACAATTAACAAATGGTCAATTGGTTGAATATCACCGAAAATGGAGGCTCTCTCAAAGCCTTTATAAATGCGGGTTTGAATGAGTTATCCACGGTTTCTGTGGATAACTCTGTTTATGAAACTTTAAGAACATCATCGGCACCAATGGTTTAGGGTGCTACAACGATTTCAAGCTTTTAAATCACTATTTTTAATTCAATATAAAACAATGGGTTATGATTTGATGCTGAATGTATGCAACTCGATGAGGGAATTTTTTCGTAACGATAAATCAAGCAGCACCTTTGTGTAAAAAAGCATCATATATCACTGGGTGTTTGTAATAAAAGTTATAAAAATGTGTTTTAATTGGTTTTTGGTGTGTTTAGGCTCTATTTTAACAAAAAGATGCAAAAACTAAGCTTTACTATTTTTTCGAATCTTTACTTCTTTAATTACTTCAATTGTAGTGATAAATCCGTGGCTTGAACTGCCTTGATGCTTTAAAATGATTCGTTCAGTAAAAGAGGCCTATTTATTTCATGCGCGCAATTTCAAAATCCCAGACTCGCCCAGATTTACTAAACGATCCCATCTTGCCCACATTAAAGACGATGACCATCCCGATGATATTCGGCATGATCACGCTAATGATGTTCAATATTGTCGATACATTTTTTATAAGCTTACTAGGCACTGAGCCGCTTGCAGCGGTGAGCTTTACATTTCCGGTTACCTTTACCGTTATTAGCTTAGCAATAGGGCTGGGGATCGGTACATCGGCAGTAATAGCAAAAGCGCTCGGTAGTAATAAAATAGATGAAGCGCGTTTTGACGCCAGTATTTCTTTAATGGTTGGTGTGGTTCTGGTTATTGTGTTGTCATCTGTTGGGTATTTACTGATTGACCCCATATTTACTTTGCTAGGAGCGGGCGCACAAGTATTGCCGTTAATACACGAATACATGAATATATGGTTTATTGGTAGTGTATTTTTAATAACCCCAATGATTGGTAACTCGGTACTGCGCGCCAGTGGCGATACAAAAACGCCAAGTATAGTAATGGGTGGAGCAGGGCTGATAAACGCCGTACTTGACCCTATATTGATATTTGGTTTTGGGCCAGTACCAGCGTTAGGTATTCAAGGCGCTGCCATAGCAAGCGTTATTGCATGGTCGGTTGCTGTGGTTATTATTTTATATATATTAGCAGTTAAAAAGCGCTTGTTGAGCCTAAAAGCAGGCAAGCAAACAGTGACGGGCGCTATTCGTAAAATATTAAAAATTGGTTTGCCTGCTGCCGGCGCAAACATGCTTACACCCGTTGCAATGGCGGTAATGACCGCTATGGTTGCGCATCACGGGCCAGAGGCCGTAGCTGCATTTGGAGTGGGAAGTAGAATAGAATCTATTGCAAGTATATTAGTGCTTGCACTATCGATGACATTACCGCCATTTGTTAGCCAAAACTTTGGCGCTGGCAAATTATGCCGCGTTAAAGAAGCGTATACCGGCACACTAAAATTTGTGATGGTATGGCAATTTGCCATTTACGTATTACTCATTGCATTTTCAGGTGTTATAAGCCAATTATTTGGTAAAGAACAAGCTGTAATAGATGTAATTAAACTCTTTATTTATACCATCCCGCTAAGTTATGGCTTACAAGGGGTGATCATATTATCAAATTCATCGTTTAATGCTTTACACAAACCAATGTACGCATTGGTATTAAGTGTCATTCGGTTATTCATATTTTATGTACCATTTGCTTATGTAGGCAACGAAATAGCCGGATTATTAGGGCTATTTATTGGCGCTGCTCTAGGTAACTTATTTACAGCAATAGTGGCATACAAATGGTTTATGAAAAAACTAGAAGCGCTGAGCGGCGAATCGTTACAGGAGTGCAATAATTGAGCGATCATTTTCAGTTAAAATCACATTTTAAACCAGCAGGCGATCAGCCCACAGCGATTAAGCAGCTATGTGAAGGATTAGAAGCAGGCCTTGCACACCAAACTTTATTAGGTGCCACCGGTACAGGTAAAACCTTTACCATGGCTAATATTATTAACGATTTAAACCGTCCAACGATAATAATGGCGCACAATAAAACGCTTGCCGCGCAGCTATACGGAGAAATGAAAGAATTTTTCCCTAAAAATGCGGTTGAGTATTTTGTATCGTATTACGATTACTACCAGCCAGAAGCCTATGTTGTATCTAGCGACACATTTATTGAAAAAGATGCCTCGATAAACGAGCATATAGAACAAATGCGTTTAAGTGCGACCAAAGCACTGCTCGAGCGCCGCGACACCATTATTGTGGCGTCGGTATCGGCTATTTATGGTTTGGGTGACCCTAAATCATACATGAAAATGATGCTACTTTTAAAAGTGGGCGAAAAAGTAGACCAACGCGATATGCTACGTCGCCTAGCTGAAATACAATACACCCGCAACGATATAGATTTTAGCCGTGGTACATATCGTGTTCGTGGTGAAGTGGTCGACATATTTCCTGCAGAATCTAGCACCTTCGCAATTCGCGTAGAAATGTTTGATGACGAAATAGAGCGCTTAAGTATTTTTGACCCGCTTACTGGCGCCGTCGAAAAACATATAATACGTACCACTATCTATCCAAAAACACACTATGTTACCCCGCGTGAAAAAATACTCGGTGCTATCGATAAAATACAAGAAGAACTAAAAGATCGAAGAGCCCAGTTACTCAGTGCAAATAAATTAGTAGAAGAGCAACGCGTAACACAGCGTACGCAATACGATATAGAAATGATGCGGGAGCTAGGTTATTGCTCTGGTATAGAAAACTACAGCCGCTATTTATCGGGCCGTACGCCGGGCGATCCGCCACCCACATTACTTGATTACCTCCCAGACGACGCATTGATGATTATTGATGAATCGCACGTAACCGTATCGCAAATTGGCGCAATGTATAAAGGCGACAGAAGCCGAAAAGAAAACTTAGTTGAATATGGCTTCAGAATGCCCTCAGCAATGGATAATAGGCCGCTGCGCTTTGAAGAATTTGAAGCTATTTCACCACAAACAATTTATGTATCGGCAACGCCAGGCGACTTTGAGTTAGACCGTTGTGTGGGCGCAATAGCAGAGCAAGTAATTCGTCCAACAGGGCTGCTTGATCCACTTATTGAAGTGCGCCCAGTAGGCGATCAGGTTGATGACTTACTTTCAGAAATTTATAAAAGTGTAGAGAAGGGCGAACGCGTACTTGTAACCACTTTGACCAAACGTATGTCTGAGGATTTAACCGATTACTTAAGTGAGCACGACGTAAAAGTGCGTTACTTACATTCAGACATAGACACGGTTGAACGGGTTGAAATTATTCGTGATTTACGTGCGGGTGTGTTTGATGTGTTAGTGGGCATTAACTTACTTCGAGAAGGCCTGGATATGCCAGAAGTGGCGTTAGTAGCCATACTTGATGCCGATAAAGAAGGCTTTTTACGCTCAGCGCGTTCAATTATTCAAACCATTGGTCGTGCTGCACGTCACTTAGATGGCCGCGCTATTTTATACGGCGATAAAATTACAAAATCGATGGCTAAGGCCATGGACGAAACAGCGCGCAGACGCGAAATTCAGCATGCTTATAATATTGAACACGGTATTGAACCGCATTCACTAGCCAAAAAGATTCTTGATGCGATGGATGTAGGCGAAGAAGCCGGCCCTAAAGATAACCTTAGACTTGTTCGTAAAGACTCTAAAAAGGTACTTAGTGCGAAAGAAATTACAGTGCAAATTAAGCAGCTTGAAACCAAAATGCATGCATACGCAAGCGATCTAGAATTTGAAAAAGCGGGCTCTGTTCGCGATGAAATACATGAACTACAACAACAGTTGATTAATTAAAAATGACAGCAAACTTTACCCCTCTTATTACCGCGCTTGAAGATGCGCCAATTTTAAAAAATGAACTGTGCCGTGTTTTTCATGGCCGTGGCCATAGTGTTGAGGCGTTAAGTCATATTAATTTAGACTTTTATCCGCCCAGTTTGTTTTTGGTTTCGTACGACGAAATTGACGAGCAAACACTAACCGAGCTTACCGACGTTGTGTGGCAGTGGGCACAAAAAAACCAGCCAGAGCTTATTAGCTCACTTGTGTATCAGCAACGCGCTGGCGTACAAAGCCAAAACACCGTGGTTTATGGGCAATTACCTAACCCGCATGTTGTAACCGAAAACGGCATTCGTTTTTTGGTTGATTTACAGAGCCGTCAAAATACCGGAATATTTCCCGATATGCGCAGCGGCCGTGAATTTGTAATGGCTAATAGTAAGCATGGCAAAGTGCTTAATTTATTTTCGTACACGTGTGGGTTTTCGCTTGCAGCTATGCAAGGCGGAGCAGATCATGTAATGAATATGGATATGAGCAAAGGTGTACTTAAAGTCGGCAAGCAAAACCATCAATTAAATGGTTTTGAGCGTGGCGTAAGTTTTTTACCTCACGATATTTTAAAGTCGTTTGGAAAGCTAAAAAAAGCAGCCCCGTTTGACTTAATAATAGTTGATCCGCCAAGCTTTCAAAAAGGCAGTTTTATTTTAACTAAAGACTATCAAAAAGTGCTGCGCAGGTTGCCAGAGCTACTTTGCGATACCACACAATTGTTATTGTGCGCTAATAGCCCAGAGCTTAGCGAAGAGGCGTTTAAGGCGTTAATAAACGAGCACACCCAAGGCGCAATTGAATTTGTTGAGCGCCTAGCCCCTACCGAGCGTTTTATTGAAGTAGACAGCGACAGAAGCTTAAAAGCACTTATCTACAAAACGTCACAATCTGCTGATTAAATGAAGCTCAGCAAACGCCTAACTGCCATTGATACATTAATTTCGCAGCATTACGATATTATTTGGGATTGCTGCTGCGACCATGGTTATTTAGGCATGGCGCTATTAAAACGCGCAGCTGCGAACCAGGTTATTTTTGTAGATATAGTCGCCACTTTAATGAACGACCTAGAAGCGCAATTATCATCTATTAATAAATTACAAAAAACCTGTAATAAAAATCCGCAGTGGCAGGTCTTATGTCAGGATGTAGGCAAAATTGAAATTGCTCAAAGTAAAAGCCAAGTAGTTGTAATAGCAGGTGTTGGCGGTGAGCTGTTGTTAAGTTTAATACAACAAATTATTGCTAATAATGCAGTGGAGCATTTAAATAATGTTCTGTTTATTTTATGCCCAGTGCATCACACTTATAAGTTGCGAGTCGGTTTAAAGCAATTAGGTTTAGGGCTTGTAAGTGAACAAATAGTTTACGACAACAAACGTTTTTATGAAGTGATTGAAGTGAGCTTTAGTAGCAATAATGAGATTAGTCATACCGGCAATAAAATGTGGGACTTTGCTAGTGCAGAGCACGCTATGTACCAGCGGCAACTCATAAATCATTATAATAAAATGCTCAATAAAGATAAGCCATACTATCAAAAAGTTATAACAGACTATCAAGAACTCACCGATAGTTAAAAAAGCCCGAAAGTAGGGCGTACATGTGATCTAATTACGACATTGACGACGTAATGTGTTCATAGTTTATATCGCACAACGCGAGTTTATTTGGTTTATTTATGTCAGATAACAAGAGTCACATTAATCATTTGCTTAGCAATGAGCAAAAATGGCAACACAGTTACGAGCAACCTATTTCTTATGCACCCCTTGTGCAATTGGCTAATAGTAGCTGGGTAGTGCCACAACATTTTTTACGTTACAAGCACACGCTTGAAAGCGTAAACGAAGTGCTTGATAGTATAGAATTTTCGGCTCACTTTAGGGTGCTTGCTGCACAAAAAGGTGAAGAAATTTACCTGCAAGTAGCAGTGCTGAGCCCAGATAACTATCAAAAAAGTGCATCTGCAAATGAAGGCAAAGCCAAAAAGCTATTATTTGGCAGACGCTGGATAGTAGAGGAAAACTTACCTACTTCAGAACTTATTCAAACTACATTTTTAGCGTTAAAAGTAGCGCGTGAACATGAAGTAAGAGAGCTTTTTCAGTTAATGCAAAGCGGCGCAACAAGTACGCCATTTAATAACCATCACGACTTACCGGTAATGGCTCAAAACCCTGAGCTTGTTAAAAGTGAAAGTGCTGAAAGCCGTGTTGATGAAGTGCTTAAACGTATTGTATTTGCAGGAAAAAGTATTGAGCTTAAGAGCCAGCAGCAAATAGCCGAGCAACATTTATATACTGTTGAGCTGTTGTGTGAAGATTGCCAACTTAGCGAGTTTAATAAAAAAACAATCGCGTTTTTAACAGCAGATCCATCCGCTAATAGCTTTTTACACGCCTTAATTACAGCATTAGTAGCCACAAGCAATGATTACGTAAACGAGCAATTTAAGTACAAAGGTTTTGCCCGCTTTAGTAAACACGTTGTGGTTGAACAAATAGGTAACTTAAGTATCGCTATGCGCTCGCCAAGTACCGTAGGGCTTTGCTCTATGGGTAAGCAACATGCTAATCAGTTAAATTTTGAGATAGACAGCGGGCGAGCACCACAGGGCTGCGGGCAAGCTATTGGTGGGTTTTTAGCTGCTCACGGTATTGAGCAGCCAGAAAATGCACATTTATATCCAAATTACTTATAACAATTTAAAGTTTATTAATTTCATCTTTAACGCTAAAGCTTGAATCGGTAACAATAGCCTCAAGTGTTTGTACACGCTCTTTTAATGCAAGCACTTGTGCATTTGTTTCAGCTAATTGTTTATGGGCATCGCTGTTGTTGTTTTGCATTTTATGCTTAAACTCAAGATGCTTTTTATACATATCGTAAACCACTCCTGAGCCAACCGAAATTAGCACAATAAGTACAATCATCGTAGTTCCAGACATAACCTCATTCCTTATCATTTTATTATTCGTTTATGGTTAAAGTATAACCTTTAAGCGCTTTTGATAAAGCTGACAATTGTAACTTAATTTGTATACTTTACTTAAGCTCAGGTTTGAGCGTGTTCATCATTTATACACTTCAGATATTGTTTAATGGCTGCATAGCCACCATATAATAAACATACTTTAGCCAATACAGTGAGTTGCCATGTTAAATAATAAAATACCTCCCGTTATTGTTGTGCTGTTTTTTGCAGGCATAATGGCGCTTATTGCGCATTACAGTGTTATTGATTTCACCGCATTTATTACCTACTTAGCAGCAAGTTTGGTCATTATAGGGTGTGTTTTTTGTATTGCAGGGGTGGTGAGTTTTAAAATAGCAAACACCACTGTAAACCCTAATAAACCTGAGCAAGCGTCAAAACTTATTACTAGCGGTATTTATCGGATTTCGCGTAACCCAATGTACGTAGGTTTTGCATTTATTTTAGCAGGGTGGGGTATTTGGTTAAGTTCCTTGTGGGCACTTTTATGTATTATCGGGTTTATTGCGTATTTAACGTTTTTTCAAATAATACCCGAGGAGCGTGCGCTCACTAAATTATTTGGCGAAGAGTTTACCGCCTATAAAGCGCGCGTAAAACGCTGGTTGTAATCTCTACGTTAAAATTAAACAAACAAAAAAGGCTATCGATGATAGCCTTTTTTTGTTTACAGCAATTGTATTACTAATTAATTAGCGCTTATTCGTATTCTAACGGGTCTGTAATGTTATTTAGTGCAAATGCTTCAAGGCGTTCTTGGCACGCGCCACATTTACCACAGGCCTTTTCACGGCCGTTATAACAAGTCCACGTTTGGCTGTAATCTAATCCCATTTCAATACCGTCGGTTAAAATACCAATTTTAGTATTGTTTAAGTATGGGCTAAAAATTTCTACAGCGTCGTAGTTAGCAATACGACACACATCATCCATTTTTTGCACAAATTCAGGACGGCAGTCAGGGTAAATAGCATGATCCCCAGAGTGAGCGCCGTAATAAACTTGGCCAGCTTTAAGTGATACCGCGTAACCAACAGCAAGCGAGAGCAAAATCATATTACGATTAGGTACAATCGTACTTTTCATGCTTTCTTCTTCGTAATGGCCTTCAGGCACATCAATGTCATCAGTAAGTGATGAGCCACCAATAAGTTGGTTAATCGCCGAAATATCAACAATTTTGTGTGGAACGTTTAATTTTTCACACACACTTGCCGCCACTTTAAGCTCTTTTACATGACGCTGACCATAGTCAAATGATAGGGCATATACATCATGGCCTTGTTGCAGGGCTTTATTTAATACGGTAAATGAGTCCATACCGCCGGAATAAATAACAACTACTTTTTGCGTCATATCTGTTTTGCTCTTAGTTTTAATAGAGGTTTATATCAGGGCGCGATATACTACACGGCCGCAGCTTAAATAACAATTTTTGCACAGCGCTTTTTGGTTTTTTAATAGTAGCAATTTGGCTGCTAGGTAGTAAGTGAGATCTCTTTTGTACAAAATTAATGAAGTGTTTGAAACCATTCAAGGTGAAGCTAGCTTTACTGGCACACCCTCAATATTTTTACGTTTGCAAGGCTGCCCAGTAGGCTGCTCTTGGTGCGACACCAAGCAAACGTGGGATGTTGATAATGTATATAAAGTATCGCTGGACGAAACCGTAGAAAAAAAGGCCGACTCAGATCATTGGGCTAACGCCAGTGCAGAGCAAATTTTAGCGTTGTTTCAATCACGTGGTTATACCGCAAAACACGTAGTAATTACCGGCGGCGAGCCATGTATGTTCGACTTAAATCCAGTATGTAACTTATTGCACGAACATGGTTTTAGTACACAAATAGAAACCAGCGGCACGTTTGAAATACTCGCCCCAGAGCAAACATGGGTAACGGTATCGCCAAAAATTAATATGCGCGGCGGTTATGAAGTACTTACCAGCACCATGAAGCGTGCAAACGAGATAAAACACCCCGTTGCTATGCAAAAGCACGTAGAAGAGCTTGAAGAGTTATTTGCTAAAACAGGCGTTAATCCAAAGCTTGTTTACTTGCAGCCAATTAGCCAAAAAGTATCAGCAACCAAATTAGCAATCGACACCTGTATTGCCAAAAACTGGCGCCTATCAATACAAGTACATAAGTATTTAGGAATTAGTTAAAGCCAGCTTAAAGTTATAGTACGTAGGTTGGGTAGAGCGTAGCGAAACCCAACGAACCTCCAATTCCACACCGTTTTATAACAACGCTCTATAATATTTAAATACACAGGCCGTATAAGCGAAGTGCCATCCGACAACCCTGTACTTTATAGCCTGAACTTTATAACCTAAGATTACATCTACCCTAAAGCTCATATCTTCTTCGTTAATTGTGCTAATTAGTTTACTATGCGCGACTTAAAAATATTCTACTACTTACGACTAGGCTTATATGTCCGCAAATGCACTCTACACCGACCTTTCTGATTACTACGACTTAATGTGCGCAGATATAGATTATCAAGCCCAAAGCAATTCTATTCACAGGCTGCACCAAATTTTTGGTAATGGCGCAAATACCCATCTCGATTTAGCATGTGGCACCGGCCCGCATGTACGCCACTTTATTGATTACGGCTATAAAAGTAGTGGGCTTGATTTAAACCAGCCAATGCTCGATAAAGCAAAAGTTCGTTGTCCAGAAGCGCAATTTTCATTGCAAAATATGAGTGAGTTTAAAGTAACCGAGCAATTGGATTTAATTACCTGCTTTTTGTATTCAATCCACTACTGCGACGGCATTAATAAGCTAAAAGAATGCCTTGCCAGCGTACACAGCGCATTAAACGTGGGTGGAATATTTTGCTTTAACACGGTTGATAAAAACAAAATCGACAGCGATTCATTTGTAGAGCACACAGCAACAAGCGAAAATAGCTTCTTCACATTTCGCTCTGGCTGGCACTACAGTGGCACTGGCAGCAAACAGTTATTAAAACTCAGCATAGAAAAAACCACCGCAGATAAAACACTCGTATGGCACGACGAGCACCCAATGGTTGCTTTTAGTTATACCGAGCTGAAAGAAGCCTTAAAGCCGTACTTCGAAATCCACATATTTGAACATGACTACGACAAAATAACCCCATGGGCAGAGCGCTCAGGCAACGCCATTTTCGTCTGCGTAAAAATTTAAGTTAAACAGTCATCAAGAAGAGATAAAAGCTTGGGTAGAGCGTAGCGAAACCCAACGAGCTCCAACGAACCTCCAATACCCATACCTAATTACCCCGCATTATATATTTGAAAGCCGTAGGTCGGATAAGCGAAGCGCCATCCGACACAAACAAAGTTGAATACCGCGACACATAAGCAGCTTTTGATTAAAGCTTAGGAAGGTTTGCAACGCTTTAATTTAATCTCTATTTAGGTACTCAGCTACCTCAAGCACTTGCTCATGAGTTCCTGTAGGTAAAAGTCTATCTACATTGTAGTCGTAGCATAAATACTCTTCTTTACTCCACACTGAAGACGTTTTGCTTCCAACTAAAAGTATACTCCCACTTGTGCATTGGGTATAACCATTAGCGCTAGCTGCAATTTGCCAAGTAACATAATTCGCAATAAGCGTTACTATTGAAACTACTAGCATTACACCAACAGCTAACCCTAATTTCTTTTTTAAACTGTTAAAAAAAGGTTTCTCTGTTAAGTCAAATAAAATATCAGAAATACCTATCAACACAGCTAAACACATTACAGCCCAAGCAGGAAAAATAAGAATATCAACACTCGATGAGACAATTACAGGGTAACCACTGTATGGATATAGTAGCCCTTGTATTATTTCATTGAGTACATAAGACGCCATAAACCATGTAGCTAAAATAGTAAGGGCTATTGCGATAACTAACGCAATTAAAAAAGTAGCGTCGATATTACTAAATCGTTGTTTTAAACTTTTTACCATGGGTTAACTAACTCATTTATAAAACCATTCAACTCTTTTTTTACTTTAATCTTAACGGATTTCACTATTGATTCAGTAGTAACTAAATAGACTCTATGAAGCTCTTCTCATAAATTCTTTTTCTCTTTGTTCTAAATATTTTATTAATGATTCGGTAATTTTAAGTTTTATATCTGCTTGATTTAATAAGATACTAATACCAACTCCCACAATAATACCAGCACTTATTGCTACTACAGCAATTAATAAGCCAAAGAGAATGCCTCCTATGGCTCCTAAAACAGCTTTAACGATATCGGTACTCGTTGTAGCCAACCAGTTTGTCCAACGATAATCCTCTTCAAAAAGCCAACTAATGCTATTTAGAGTCACAGAAAAAAATACTGAAATATAAAAACCACTTTTAGCTCCTTGTTTCAAAGCCTCTTTACCCACACCCAATAACTTCGCATTATATATTTGAAAGCGTAGGTCGGATAAGAGAAGCGCCATCCGACACAGTAACTTATTTGAGTTTAGGCGAATATAAACAGCTAATTAATTATGATGTATGAAGTCAAGATTTGACCCCTATGGTTCGACCCCTATGGTTTTTTAGAAATATTATCTTCTTTAGCTACCCAAATTGAAACAAGCTCTTGAGCATTAACGTATTCTGGATTTTCAGCTAAAAAGGAAATAGCAATTTTGGCTTCTTCAATAGAAGTTAGCTTTAAATTGCTTCTGTTAAAATACGCAGTAAGCTTTTGTTCTTGTGTTTTAGTCATATTATCGTAGTTGTTTGCAACCCAATATACGATGTGAATCAATGCTTCTGTATGTTTATTTTCCATACGCAGTATATTAGCTAAATCTACATGCACTGTGGCATCTAGCGCAAGTACTTGTTTAGCAGTGAAACCTGCATTATTTGCATGTTTCATATATGACATTTTTTGTTTTTGAAGCAACTTCCATGCTTCATCAAATAACTTGTTTTTTATAGCAACTTTTGCATTTTTTTTCAGTTCTGCGGCTTTACCTAAATGTTCCTCAGTAGTAGTGCTACTACTAAACAATTCCCCTGTATATTTAGATTCTCTTAGTCCACTACGAGAAACTATCTTTGTATCAGGTTTTCTTATCTGCTTATTAATATCTCTTTTTTGCTTTAAAGCTATGAAATACAACAATAGAAAAGCCCCGAGTAGAACTAAAATAAAAATCACCATAATCTATCTTCCTTATATAAATATTATGTTGTTATATTGAATATGAAATCAAAGCGGTCAAATCTTGACCTCATACATCAAAATTATTGTTTGCTTATTTATCCCTCGATCATGCTTTTATTTAATCAAATTTTGAGTAAATAACATAAAAAAGCGTTGCTCTAGAGTAATGCCTTTCTGTATCTTTTTAATAGCTCAAAGGCTATTCAGCCGTTAAATAAGTTTGGGGCTATTTAATAGTGATCTTTAGTTTTAAACTTACAACTATAAAAATCAATACTTACAAGGAAGAACACTTGCATATCCAAATTGCAGAACACATTAAATTAGCTCCTTTAGTGGAAAGCGATGCTGCGGACATTTTAAAGACTGTTAATTTAAGTCGGGCAAGTTTAGGTAAGTTTTTGCCTTGGGTAGAAGGGGTAAATAGTATTGAATCAGCTAAAAAGTACATACTCGACAGAGTCAACAGCGGTCTAAATGGTTCGCGGTGGTTTAAAATTTATTATAAAGATAATCTGAGTGGTATTTTTGCAGTTAAGTCTATTTGTCCTGAGTTGAATGTAGCGGAGCTTGGTTACTGGTTAAGTAGTGATGCACAAGGAAATGGTATTATCAGTCAAGTAATTACGATAGTGCCAATCATACTCAAAAATACAAGCGCTAAAGTAATTGAGTTTAGATGCTTAGAACAAAATGCAGCTAGCATTAAAATTGCTTTAAAATCAGGTGCAAGTTTAGTTGGTACTATTCCAAACTTTGTATCGGTTGGTAATACACGACAACAACTTAATATATATCAAGTGGCTTTATAAATAACCCTGAATACCAGACTCTCCAGTAATAACTCCGTCTATTTAATTACTTTTCTCATCAATTTCTTTCCCGCAATTATAACAATCGTTAGTTGGAAGCTTATAACTAGAAATAGAGCGCATTACTTGGTTTTTCTTACAGGCAGGGCAGGCGTAATTAATTACAGAGATTATAAGCGCAATAGCAAAAACAAAACTACCGATATAAAACGGGTTTGAGTAAAATTGCATACTTGGTTCTGAAAAGTTAAAACCAATAATACAGATGATTAATGCAGTTAAATAAAGTTTAAATTTTAGGCTTTTGTTCAAGGTTTAAATATCCAATTGGCAAGGTGTTAGTAATAAGTGCTTTGGCAGTTTTAACAAATTATTTACTTAATTACTATTTAAGTTTTTATATAGCGCAAATGTATAGGCATAAAAAAAGCGTTGCCCTTGAGCAACGCTTTTCTGTATTTGTCTAATAGCTGGTAGCTAACTTACTCAGCCGCTAGCTTATTCTGCTGCAAGATTACTCTGCTGCAAGATAATCCAAAACCACTTGATGGTGATCTTTAGTTTTAAACTTATCAAATAGGTGTTTAATTTTACCGTCTTGGCCTACTAAAAACGTTAGGCGATGAATACCATCGTACTCTTTACCCATAAACTTTTTGTAGCCCCATACACCAAATGCTTCAGCAATGGCGTGGTCTTCATCGGCTAATAGGTCAAAATTAAGCTCTTTTTTAGTTTCAAAGTTTTTAAGGCGCTTAATTGGATCTGGGCTAATACCTACAACGCGGGTATTAAATTTAGCAAGCTGTGCTTGCTCATCGCGTAGGTTTTCGGCTTGTACAGTACAGCCCGGCGTTGACGCTTTAGGGTAAAAGTACACAAGCACTTGTTGCTCTTTTAACAGCTCGCTTAATGTTACTGTTTCGTCGTTTTGGTTTTGTAGGCTAAAAGCGGGTGCAGTATCGCCTGCTTGTAATGGACTAATTGTGTTCATGTTTAGCATCCTTAACGAATTCGTTTAAAAATATAATCTACGTTTAGTGTGTGAGAAAGGCTCTCAAAACTAATTTTAAATTGATCTATATCTACATCAACAGGTATGTTGAATTCAAGTTCACAACGCATTTTAATGTTGTCTTCTTGGGAATAAGTGTCTGACTTAAGTGAGCAAATACTAATATTATTGTCGGCAAAAAAGCGCGTTACTTTGCTCAATGTGCCAGGGGTGTCTATGCCTGTGTATTCTAGAGTGTAACCTGCACAAAACTCGCTAGGAGTATGACTTGCTGTACGCTTCATCATGGTTAGTAGGCCAAGTTCCATGGCTTTAGTGGGCAGTACGTGCTCTATGCGGCTTATTGCCGACATGTCGCCGCTAAGTAGCATTATGAAGGTAAATTCGCAGCCTAAAATAGCAATACGGCTGTCAATAATGTTGCAGTGGCAATCGCTAACCAGTTGGGTTAGTTCACTTACAATACCGGGTCTGTCTTCGCCAATCGCTGTTAAAACAATTTGATGATTTGAAAATGCAGTCATGAGTTCAAATACCTTGTTACTTGGATTATATCAACCGAGTTGGCAACACCAAAAATACACACGAGAAGTTGCACGGCGGCGAAGTTTAACACAAAAAGGGCTCTAAACTACAGCACACGCTAATTAAGCGCTTTTAAAGTGCGGTGTTTCTTGTTTTTACTGGCACGGGAAAGTACCATAGCTAAAATTTGCTTATTTGCGCTTAGTTTTATTGCTAAGTTGAAGTGCTGAACTTTATTGCATTTAGGCAGCCAAATAATAAATGTAAAGTTAATATTGATTTTACACTGAACCAAATCGGCATTACCCACTCATATATTTGTTAAAACAATTAAAGGGTATGCTAAGGAGAAATATCTGTGCAGTATTGGATCCCAAAAGCACTTGCAGTAAGTGTATTGGTAAGTTTATCAGGGTGTAGTGTATTTATTAATAAGGCACATGACGAACGTAACTATCGTACGCATGAGCCTGTAAAAGCACCAACGTCGTTATCTCAACCAGCTCAAGACCCAGTTTATAAAATGGATGTAGGTCAATACGACAACAATCCTGAAGCTACAAATTACCGCCCACCGGCACAAGTATTAACAATTGCTAAAGGCAGTTGGGTAGAAGAGACAGATAAACAAGCGCGTATTTATTTTGATAAAAACGATGGCATTGCTGATTTAGATGAATTTCTTTGGGACACGATTCAATCAGTCCTTGCTGATAACAATGCAGGAACCACTAAAGAAGACAAGCTACTAGGTACTATTGAAACTGATTGGTACTCAATCATTAAAACCGAAGAAGGTTTTTGGTGGTGGGGCGATGAAGTTAACGATGACTTAGAAAAATTTAGATTCACTATTGAAGAAAAGTCACATCAGCGTACTGCGTCTTTACGTGTAGAGCTGATAGATTTTAAAGGCGACCATACGCTAACTGATTTGTTAAAGCAGCAGTTAGAAGTACGTGCGCTTAACCAAGTAGTGAGCGAGTTTGATTACCGTTACCGTCAACTTGAAGTTGATATGCGTAAACGCCAAGGTATTATTTCTCTTGAAATGGGCTTTGATAACAAAGGTAATGCAGCACTTGTAACTGAGCAATCTTACGAAGCTGTGTTTGACCGTTTCTCTGGATTTTTAGAGCGCTTGTCGTTCACTATTGTTGAAATTAACCCAGATACGGGCTTAATTACTGCTGATTACACTAAACCAGAAACAAGTGTTTGGGATTCAATTTGGGGTGATGACGTAGCTCAACTACCTATTGATGAAGGCCAATACCAAATTTTAGTAAGTAAAACTAAAGAAGGCGGTACTAGCTTAACGTGGATGGATGACAAAGGCGAAACGCTTGAGCCAGGTACTATGAATGGTTTACAACAAGCATTAGAAGCAGCACTCATTCAGCGCGGCATTAAAATTTAAATAATAATAAGTTTTACCACAAAAAGAGCGCTATGCTCTTTTTGTGGTTTTTATAGGTTAATAAATATGTCTCAGCTACCTCATCGTTCACACTACACGTGGCGCACTTGGTTTACTTTTTTGGTTCCTTCGTTAATTGGTGTATTTTTATTTATGACACCCATTAGTACCTCGCAAGGGATGACCATTCCTATTGCCGTTATGGCAAAAGCGGTTCAAGCAATGATGCTTGGCTCTGCTCAAGCAATTATTACTCTCATTATTTGTATTACAGGGGTTATTTCTGTAATTACTAAAGTGTTTAAACCCGCCGCTATATGTAACTCACCTTTATTAAAGCATTTATTTGATGTGAGCTGGACATGGCTGGTGGTGCGCTTATTTGGTATGGCGTTTGGTTTAATGACGTACTTAAGCCTAGGCAGCGAGATGATTACCTCGGCCAATACTGGCGCGCTGGTATTAAATGACTTATTGCCAGTGTTGTTTTCGGTATTTATTTTAGCGGGCTTATTACTGCCGCTATTAATTAACTTTGGTCTACTAGAGCTTGCTGGTACGTTAATGACTAAAGTAATGCGCCCTGTATTTGGTGTACCGGGTAGAAGTGCGGTTGACTGTACTGCATCGTGGTTAGGTGATGGTAGTGTGGGTATTTTGATGACTGCAAGGCAGTACGATCAAAAGCACTATACACAACGCGAAGCGGCTATTATTGGTACTACGTTTTCAGCGGTTTCAATTACGTTTAGTTTAGTGGTGCTTGGGCAAGTTAAACTTGAATACTTATTTGCACCGTTTTACGCAACGGTATGTTTAGCCGGTATTGTTGCCGCTATTATTGTGCCGCGATTACCGCCACTGCGCTTTAAAAAAGACTTACTGATTGATGGTACTGAGCCAGATAGAGACGCTGAAACAATTCCGGGTCATAAAACCTTATTTGGTCATTCGTTAGATGTTGCATTAGCTAAAGCAGATAACTCAACGGGTGTTAAAGGTACTATAAAAGAGGGCTTACATAACGCGCTTGATATGGTGTTTGGTGTATTGCCTGTGGTTATGGCGGTAGGTACATTTGCACTGATCATTGCTGAGCATACGCCTATATTTCAGTATTTAGGTATGCCGTTTGTGCCATTTTTAGAGTTATTACAAGTACCCGAAGCGGCAGCAGCGTCGCAGACTATTATGGTTGGTTTTGCTGATATGTTTATTCCGTCAATATTAGCAGCAGGTACAATTGAAAGTGATGTAACGCGCTTTATTATTGCCGCAATGAGTGTAACTCAGCTTATTTATATGTCTGAGGTGGGCGCACTTTTACTTGGCAGTAAAATACCGGTAAATATTTTAGAGTTATTTATTATATTTATTTTGCGAACGCTAATTACTTTACCTGTTATTGCGCTAATGGCGCATTGGTTAGTAGGCTAAATTAACGAAAATATAATTAAGCGAATTGGTATTATTGAAAAAGCCCTGATTAATCAGGGCTTTTTTGTGTCTGTTGTATTTTTAATATTGGCGTTGGGCTTTTTAAACTCCGTTTTTGCAGAGAGTCTAATCAGCGCAATATTACCAATGACAATAGCAAAAACAACGGCGACAATAATTACAATATGCCAAGTTTGCATCGCAGTATCACTTAATATTTAGTACGTTTAAGTGTGACCGTTTTACGCTATAACAGCAATTAAATTACTCAAAACACAATCAATAATTTTAAACGCAATCAATAACTTTAAACACAATCAATAACCTTAAAAACGTCTAGCTACCGAAAGCGTTAAAAAGTTAAGCCCTGGGTTTGGCTCTTTAAAGCCTGCGTTTGAATAGTGAATAACTCTAAGGGCAACGTTAGTATGACCAAAGTCGGCAACAAGGCCTATGCGGTCTTCAAACTGGTAGTGAGTACTTATGTTTTTACCGGCAAACTGCGTTTCATCAATCAGTGATACACCAATCCCTGCTTCAACATAAAATGGGGTGTTGTTAAAACTAAAGGCAGGAAATTGCAGCACAGGTGACATAGCAAGTACTAGGTTTGATTGTGTTTCATCGCCGTGGCGGTATTCCCACATATTTACGCTGGTTTCAAAGTAAAAGCGTGCATCACCAATTATATTTTGCATGCTAGGTGCATGATACTGATACGCAAGCTTAACGCCGTTTACGTTACCTTCGCCTTTGAGAAAATCAACGGCATAACCGTGGTTCGATTGAGCAAAAGCAAGTTTGCCAAAAAGTGAAACTACTAATATAAATGAGATAATAAGTGTTTTAAGTGACGTTTTCATAGGTGCCAAATGTTTGTCTGATTCAAGTGATAACTAAATGATAAGGGCGACCTATTAACAATTACAATGAGGACAAAATGCCGGTTGTATATGAGCTGTTAATGGAGGTTTCTAACTGCTTGAATTTATTTTAGTTATTTAATTGGTGCAATTTGGGCATTAATAAGTTGCTTATTTGTGCCTTTTTTATTGCGTATAGTTCGCGTAAATTACAGCCATCTTAATCACACAGACATATACAATTATGAAACTCTTTAAACTATTCGTTTTAGCCACTGCTTTTTTTAGTAGTTCGTTATTTGCACAAACTCAGCAATCGCCAGATCAGTTACTTGAATCAGTAGCCGATAAGCTATTTGCAGACATTGGCCAAGTAAATTCAAAAGGCACAGCAAGCAAAGAAGCGATGGCTGCCATTGTTGAAAAACGTTTAATGCCACATATTGATGTTAAGTTTGTGTCGTTTAAATTATTAGGTAAGCACATTAAAGGCATTGAGCGCGAACAGGCTGTTCAATTTATAGATGCAGTAGAGCATTACTTAACAGGCACATACGCTGGTGCACTAATGAAGTACACAGGTCAAAAAGTAGTATTTGAGCGTAATAACGCAAAAAGTGACTCTGAGTACGCAACAGTTAATACACAAATTATTGAGCCAAATGCGCCTACAATCGACTTAAGTTTTAAGCTTCGTTTAGGTAAAAATGATGAGTGGAAAGTATACGATATTGTTGCCGAAGGTATTTCACTATTAAGTGCTAAGCAAAAAGAGATTATTCAACGTATTTCTGAAGTGGGTTTAGATCAAGTTATTAGCGAGTTAAAAAGTAAATAGACTATTTGTCTGGCTCTGATTAAGCCCAACTCCAACCTCAAAAACGGCCAATTACTTATGTACTTGGCCGTTTTTATATTTGTAAGTAAAGGATTGTTGTTATTGCGTAATTTTGCGCTAGCAGCAAAACAAAGGTGTGCTAGAATATCGACACTTTGATTAAGCGTGGTGTCAGCTAAAAACTGATATAACTTACCACCCCCAAGCCACACTGGAGTTGTGTTGTTTTAATGGAAAATGTACTGATTTGGCCAAAGGAATACCCATTACTTATTAAAGGACTGGTAGAACAAAACGGTGCCTTTATTTTAGATGCTTTGGAAGCTTGGCCTGCTTGTCGTTCTACAAATGAAGACGATGGTGTATGCACCACCGTGTTACCGCCTATTTATTATTTGGCATGGCTAACCCCGCTAGAACCATTTGAAGAATGTTACTTTCAACATATCTCTGAATATGACGAAGACGCACAAGCGTATATTAGTGCGGTTAAAAGCCATTACTACGATAATGAATACACCCCTGAAAGCTTAGTGCTTATGCTATGCCAGCGCCTTGAAAAATACGCAAGTGTGGCTGCACAAAATACCATAGATACGCCACTGTCTTTAGTCGATTTGTTTTTTAGTAAACGCTATTTCACGTTAATTGAGCATGCGCTAAATAATAAAAGTAAACTTTCGGCAAAAGATACATTAGCCCTTTGGAAAGAAGTTGATTTTAGAGAGCGCTTAAGTGCGTTTATTCCAGAGTCTATTGCTGATTTAGATACTCTTTCTGAACTTGCCAGCGAAAAAGTAGCAGCGGGTAAAGACTATTTTACGTTGCTTACACAGGTTTCTCCTGATGTTGACTCTGTTGTACTGCTAGAAAAAGCATTATTAACGCACCTGCGTAAAAAAACAGCCAAGCAAACAATGGCAATGCGTTTTATTGAGCAAGGCGCTACAGGTGTTCTTGCTGATGAAAACAATAAAACAGCTTTTATGTGGGCCGCCGAAAAAGGCTTTGTAAATGTGGTTGAAACGCTACTTGCAAAGCAAGACAAAAAAGCGGTTGATAATTTAGGTAACACAGCACTTCATTACGCTGTATTTGCTAAAAATGAATCGTTAATGGTGCTGCTTATTAAAGCGGGCTATAACTTTAGAGCGCGCAATAAAGAAGGTTTAAGTTGTTACCGTTTGGCGGTTAGTATTAAAGCTAATAACTTGGTTAAATGTTTAGAGCGTGACTTTGGTATTAAAGAGCTTTCGCCAGAAGGGCAGTTTGATCGCATTAAAAAAGTACATGTGCTGCACGCTATTGTCACTATATTGCTGCCTTTGCAGTTGTTCTTCTTTTTTGATGAAACACTCTCTATTAAAAGTGAGCTAACGCTGAGTTTAACTATGGCGGCAGTGATTTGTTTTTTCTTTGCGACCACTTTAAAACGCTGTGCGTTATATCCACATATTAAACACCCTTGGGGTTTATTTGTGCTTAGAGGCTTTTCGTTTATTAGCTTAATTGCTCAAATAGGGTTGGCGAGCATTGTGGTGCTAGCTGCCTTAAGTGATTTAGTTTAGTTACTTTTAAATAGCTAATAAAAAACGCGCTTAAAGCAATTTAAGCGCGTTTTTTGTATTTATAACCGTTTATGGTTAAGCCTTACTTACCGTGCTCATTTGCTGCTTTTTCTTCAGCTAGTTCTTCTTTAAGCTTACGGATTTTTAAACCTTGTTCCTGTCCGCGATGTCTTGCGTAGTAAGTACAGCCAATAAACATTGAAGAGGCAAACACAAGCTCTAGCAATACCCAAATTAATTCATCAGGAGCGGCCCACAGCATGGTAAGTCCGTGAATAAAATACAACATTACAACAAAGTTAGCCCACGCATAAGTGTATGTATTATCTTTAATTATGCCTCTTAGCGGCAGTAGTAACGGAATAATAGGCAAAAATAAAGACACTAAACTCGCATTACCATTTAGAGGTGGCACAAAATACATCCACAGTGGAATAAGAACAAGTAAACCTACATAGCCAAATAGTGCGGCACGCTGAAACTTTACTGTAATCGGCTTTTTAGCTGGGTTGTCAGCTGTATTCATTTAAGTTTTCTCGCAATGTGAGTAAGGCGTTTACCAACGCTTTGGCATATTTTAATTTCGTCTTTGCTTAGCTGTGCACTATTAGCGCTGCCAGCAACGTGTGTTGCACCGTATGGTGTTCCACCTGTTTGTGTTGCAAGTAGTTCGGGTACATCGTACGGCACGCCCAGTAGCATCATACCGTGGTGTAATAGTGGCAGAGATAAGTTAAGTAAGGTTGCTTCATTACCACCATGCATACTGCTTGATGACGAAAACACACACGCTGGCTTATCTATTAACTGACCTTTTAACCATAAGTCGCTGGTGGTTTCCCAAAAGCTTTTAGCTTGAGAGGCCATCATGCCAAATCGGGTTGGTGTACCAAATGCTAAACCATCGCAATTTATTAAATCATCTTTGGTGATCACAATGTCGTGCGCATTTTTAGCCACAAAGGTGCGAAGCAGTGCTGTAGCACCTTGTTGCTCTATCGACTCTGCTATTTCGTGAGCCATTGCTTCAACTGAGCCATGGCTTGAGTGATAAAGCACCACTATGGTTGCACTCATTATAAAACGCTTAGTACGTTTTCTGGTGGACGACCAATCGCTGCTTTATTGTTATTCACTACAATAGGGCGTTCAATTAGTTTTGGATTTTGTACCATGGCATCTATTAATGCTGATTCACTGCTTTCATCTTTTAAATTAAGTGCTTTGTAGTCATCTTCTTTTGTGCGCATTAATTCACGTACGGATGAAAAACCAAGTTGGATTACAAGCGTTGAAATTTGCTCGTGTGTAAGAGGCGTTTTTAAATACTCTACAATACTTGGCTCTATTGCTTTACTTTGCAGTAGTGCTAGCGTTTCGCGTGATTTAGAACAACGTGGGTTGTGGTAAATAGTAACAGACATAAAATGATTCCAAAGTGTGAATTGCGTCTATTTTAGGTTAAGCGCTTGCAGACTTAAAGTCTTGCAAGCTCTTTTTGTAAAAGTCGATACTGGGTAAGTAGTGCTTTTAAACGTTGTTGCTTTACAAGTTGAGTAGGCTCTACAAAGTTTAGTGCTTTTTGTACTTCGTCTGCGGCTTTTAAATAAGCACCATATTGCGCTAATACATCGGCGTTAGCTTCGTGATAAGAGGCTAATTTATCTTGTTTTTTATACGCGTCTGCAAGGAGTTGTTTGCCTAAGTTATGATCTGGCTTTTCGAGTAAAAAACTCTTTAAAATATTTTCAGCAAGCTCATATTGCTCAGCTTCAAGTGCTGAGTTGGCATAGTTAAGTGTAATTACCTGATTATTAGGGCGATACTGATTTAAATCCGCTAAAAACTTAACGGCTTCATCTGCCTTTTTTTGTGCAATAAGTAAATCGGTATGGGTATCTATATAAAATAAGTTTTTAGGATCGTTTTTTAAAAGCTCGTCTAATATTGGCGCTGCTTCATCAAGCTTTTTTTGATCAAGCAAACTTATGGCTAAGCCATACTTTAATGCAGTGTTGTTGTAGGTGTTTTCGCGCAGTAGCTTTCTAAATAGATCTTCTGCGTTTTCTGGTTTGTTGTCATAGCGGGCAAGCACTCGACTTTTTGCTAAATTAAACTCAAGGCTCGCATTCATAAGGCGCACAGGAAATTGCTCTGCACGCAAACGTACATCAGATACTCGGCTCTCTGGTAATGGGTGAGTTAGCAAAAATGCTGGTGGCTTGTATTTATAGCGAATTTGCGCGGCAAGTTTAGTTAAAAACTCACTCGATGCACGGGGATCAAATCCTGCATTATTAAGTGTTTGCATGCCTATGCGGTCAGCTTCTTGCTCAGCTGAGCGGCTATGCGTTAACTGGCTAAAAGCAGATTGTGTTTGGCTGGCTGATATAATGGCAATACCCGCGTCGGGTGCAACAACGGTTGCTAATATACCTGCAATCATACCGGCAATGGTCAGCGCGCTGTTATCTTGTTGCTGCTGTATTCTACGTGCTAAGTGGCGCTGTGTTACGTGAGCAATTTCGTGACCAAGTACCGAAGCAAACTGGCTCTCGTTATCGGCTTGAGCTATTAACCCTGTGTGCACACCTACATGCCCGCCATAAAATGCAAACGCATTTATTTCTGAGTTATTTATCCAAAAAAACGAAAACGGAAAACGTACATCGTTAGCATTAGCAACAAGTTTACGGCCAATAGTCGTGAGGTATTCATCTAGCACAGGATCGTTTATAACTGGCGATGAACCTCGTATTTGCATCATCATTACTTCGCCAATAGCTTGTTCTTTTTCAAGTGGCAGTGCTTGTAATGCAGATGTTCCTAAATCAGGAAGTGTAAAATTGGTTTGCGCTTTTAAAGGTTCGCTTACTAATAAGCTAAACGTAAGCGCGGCACTGCATAAAGTGATAAATGCTGATTTTAGCTGCATTTTATTCCTTGTTAATTTGTTCGCCAATTGCAATTTTGGCTATGTCTATTTCGTCACTGCTTGCACGGCTGTCTTTTTCGCACAATTGGTATAGTTCTTTTATTGTGACTCCATCAAGCTTTACAACGTTCAATTCTCGCTGCAAAAAAGTAATAATTTTATGTACTACTTTATGTGCATGTAAAATAATGGCTTTATCTGCTTTGTCGCCCCGTTCAAAATAAAAGCCAATAAACTTATGTAACTGACTTATTCTGATCAGGTTTTTCATTGAATGTGGATCCCACACTCTAAACTCCATAAAGCGATTATTTTTTATGTATTGGTCAACAATAACATCTTTAGCATAAGGCTGTGCCCATAGCTCAAAGCCTCTGTCGGTAAAAACTTGGTGCAGCGCAATACGTGGCTTATGTTTAGTGTGTATTACACCAAGGCTGTCTTCATGGCCTTCTAATAAATCTAAGTTCCAATTACGTTTATCTATAAGTTGTTTAACTGCATTATCGAATCCATGATCTAAAATCCCTTCAGATTCGCTTATTGATGAGGCAACAAGGTGATAAAAAGGAGGTAGTTCGCCCCAATTAATTTGCTTTTTAAACCAATTAATCTCTTTGAGTGTTGGATTACTGGGTAGTTGCGCTTTATTATGCGTGCCAGGCATTAACTTATCCTTACTGCTAGTTATGTTATAAGGATAAACTATTGCAGGTATTGTTTTAACAAAAAGTTACAACGGTTTGGGTATATAAGTATATTGACCGTAAATATGCGACTTATTATTCATTTACTATACGGATAAAGTAGTTATGGTAGAGCGCGATTTAAAAGAGTTTAAATGCCCTCAGCAATTTGTGCAGTTTAAACTTGCGCTACGAAGTGCGCAATCTTCAAAACAACGTATCACTTTTAGTCTTAATAAAGGTGAAAGTGCGAACGATATTGAACGTTTTTTGAAAAAAAATGCTTATAGTTACAATTTTGATAAACAACGTGGGTTGTTATTAGTGGAGCCATTACATGTTTGAATACGTAAAAACATGGTACGAAAGGAAGTTCTCGGATCCTCACTCGTCTACCTTATTATTTTTATTATTAGCCTCAGTGGCCTTACTTTACTTTTTTGGCTCGTTAATTGTTCCTGTGCTTGTAGCATTGGTTATTGCTTATTTACTTGATTGGCCGGTTGTTCATTTAGAGCGCGTTGGCTTAAAACGTTTTACTGCAACGATTATTGTAATGTTGATATTTATTAGCATTATGCTCACCCTTATTTTGGTTATTGGCCCAGTGCTTTGGAAGCAAACCAGTAACTTAGTGCAAGAAACCCCGCATATGTTAGAGCAAGGGAAGTCTTATTTAATGGCTTTACCTGAACAATACCCAAGTTTAATTAACATAGAACAAGTACAAGCTATTGTTGCAACGGTAGAAGCTAAAATCATTGAGTTTGGTCAAACTGTATTGTCGTTTTCACTTACGTCATTAAAAGATGTTGTTGCGTGGCTTATATATTTAGTGCTTGTGCCGCTACTGGTGTTTTTTATGCTTAAAGATAAGCTGGAGCTAACGGGGAGCATTGCTAAACTGATCCCGCAGCAACGACGCTTAATTTTGCAAGTGTGGCACGAAATGAATCAACAAATTATGAATTACATTCGCGGTAAAGTGTTTGAAATTTTAATTGTTGGTGGTGTGTCTTTTATTGCATTTACTGTTTTAGATTTACGCTACGCCGCATTACTTGGTGTGCTTGTTGGCTTGTCGGTATTAATTCCATTTATTGGCGCGGCACTCGTCACTATTCCGGTAGCGGCAGTTGCGCTGTTTCAGTTTGGATTAGAAACACAGTTTTGGACCATTTTAATTATTTACGGAATTATTCAGGCGCTTGATGGCAACGTGCTTGTGCCACTATTATTTTCTGAGGCGGTTGATTTAAATCCGGTGTTTATAATTGTCGCGGTATTATTTTTTGGTGGCTTGTGGGGATTTTGGGGCGTATTTTTTGCCATCCCGTTGGCTTCATTAGTAAAAGCGCTAATAACAGCTTGGTCGTCAACGCATGAAGAGATAAGTAAAGATCTCAGTGAATAATTAAGTAAACAGACTTTTAGTCTAAAAAAGAATAGTAAACGCACCTCTAGTGCTAATTGATTATTACTCATTACCTGTAAATTTATGTACTATTGGTAATAAGATATATTTTTTAGTAATAAGGTGCGTTTTTTAATGTCTGAGTTTTTATTGCACGATGAGCCAGTAAAACAAGTTTACCTTGATGCAAACGCAACGACCCCTGTGTTGCCTTGTATTGCTGATGTTGTTTCTCATACCATGCAAATATGTTTTGGTAATCCTTCAAGCCCGCACATTACAGGTATTCAAGCCAAGCATTTATTAGAACAAACACGTCAAAAAGCACACACAGTTATTGGCGCAAGTAATGGCGATATTTTATTTACCTCTGGCGCAACAGAAGGCATTCAAACTGCGGTGGTTTCTACGCTAATTGATGCTAAAAAACACCCGATTAAAAACCCCGTATTGTTATATGGCGCTACTGAGCACAAAGCGGTGCCAAATACACTTAAACACTGGAATAGCGTACTTGACGTTAATGCTGAGGTGCTTGCTATTCCGGTTGATAGTAACGGTATTTTAGATTTAAATTTTATAGCTAAACATATAGATAACGCTTTGATGATTTGCACCATGGCCGTTAATAACGAAACCGGTGTATATCAAGATTTACCTGCTATTGAGCAGGTAATTCGTAGCCGTAATAAAAATGTATCGTGGATGGTGGATTGCGTGCAGGCGCTCGGTAAACAAGCGCTCGCGCTGAGTGATACAACAATAGACTACGCACCTTTTTCGGGGCATAAGCTTTATGCACCTAAAGGTATTGGCTTTTTATATATTCGTAGTGGCAGTGCGTACACTCCTTTTATAGCGGGTGGCGGTCAAGAAAGTGGAATGCGCTCAGGCACCGAAAATCTACCCGGTATTGCAGGGTTAAATAAGCTATTTAGTATGTTGCTTGATAAATCAGACGATACATTTAAACCAATTAGCATACTTAACTCTTATCGAAGCCAGTTACAAAGCGCGATAAAAGACACCTTTGGCGATATTACATTCAATCATGATTTTGCTTATAGCGTGCCTACCACACTTAACTTTGCTGTTAACGATTTAACGAGCAAAGAAGTGATTGATTTATTTGACGCTGCGGGCATTCGCGTAAGTGGAGGCTCGGCTTGTAGTACAGGCGCATCAACAAGTTTTGTTTTAGATGCAATGGGTGCAAGTAAGTGGCAAAGCGAAAACGCGATTAGACTATCGTTTGGACCTGCTGCAACACAACATGATATTGATGATGCTTGTGTGCGTATTCGCGCTCTTAAAGCAATACTACAGGCAAACTGTTTAATCGTATCTGACAGCACCACACCACAACAAGAAGTATGCGCACTGGGCCTTACTCAGTTTAGGCACCAAGGAGCATGTAGTTGGCTTTATGTAAGCGATGATAAACACGCTGTTATAATTGACCCTATTATTGAGCTTATTCCGCGCTTTGAAAAAATAGCTAATACACAAAACTTAACTATATCGGCGGTGCTTAATACTCATCTGCATCAAGAGCGAGAGTCAGCGACTAATTTACTAACCAGCGTTCTTGACTCAAGAGTTATAAAAGGTGAGGTTGATTTGCTAGGTTGGCCACTAAATACAGCAAGTATTAACTTGGCAAACGACGTACTTGAAAAAGTAGCTACACCTGGGCACAGCAAAGATAGCGTAAGTTATTTATTAAAAAACAGTAATGGCGAAACGCGTTACTGTTTTTGTGGTGATTTAATACTGCCTGCAGGGCTTGGCAATACATCGCTTATAGGCGGCGATGCAAAAGCAATGGCACGCTCTATTTTAGCAATGAGCGAGCAACTTAATAGCACCAGCATTATTTGCTCAGGGCACGACTACCAACAATGTTTTGCCATGAACTGGGCTGTACAGCAAAACCAAACGCCATTACTTGATGCGTTAGTGAGCGGCAGTATTTCAATTGATGAATTTGCAATACAAAAACAGCAGTACGACGCTTCAAAACAAGTAGATAACACGCAATTGTGTGGTTATGTAAATGCGTTACCTGAGGTTGATACACCGCAATTAAATTTTGATGACGCTAAAGTAATGTTAAACACCAGCGATACATATTTAATAGATACTCGGGAGCCGTATGAGCATGGAGCAAATAATGTTGCTCAGTTATTTAATACGCTAGATAAAAAAACATTAAATATACCACTTAGTAGAATGGCAAATGCGGTATTTGAAGGGCAATTAAACAAAAATAACAAGTACATTTTATTATGCCGTAGTGGTAACCGCTCAAAAATTGCAGCAACTAATTTAATGCAACTAGGATACAAAACGGTTTATAACCTAAGTGGCGGGTTAGCGCTTAGTAATTAAACAAAGATTGTAATTTATACAAAATCGGCTTTAGGGCTGATTTTTTGTTTTTAAGGTTTATTTGCTCGCAAGGTAAACAGGTCCTAGTAATTAGTGAATAACTATAAAAAGTAATTATTGTGCTTATAAAAATTCATTAATATTTCATTTTGATTGATTAAGCTATCCCGTTGCCTTTAAAATTGCGGGTAAATTAATTTATAAAATTTTTATGATACCGGTGTCAAAAGCTAAAAATTGCGTTATCATCGGCATCTAAAATTATAAAAACAGCACTTTTTTTGCATTTTTAGTTATACTATCGGCGCTTAATTTTAGTGTAAATAAGCAGTGTTAAGAGTTTTGCTTTTATAAAAAACATTTTTAAATCAATTGATTGAAAAAACTAGAGGATATTTCCATGTCTAACCGAACGCAACTAGCAAGTTGGCAAGCACTAGAACAAAGTGCAGCTAAGATGAAACAAACACATCTGAAAACGTTATTTGCACAAGATGACACGCGCTTTTCTCAGTTTTCGACTCAAGTACCTGGCGTATTATTCGACTATTCTAAGCAACTTATTGATAACGATGTTTTTGCTAACTTAATGTCGCTTGCTAAAGAATGCGATATTGCATCGTGGCGCGATAAAATGTTTAGCGGTGAAAAAATAAATATCACCGAGGATCGCTCAGTACTACATACGGCACTTCGTAATCGTGCTCACACTCCATTAATAGTGGATGGCGAAAACGTAACACAAGCCGTAGACAACGAATTAGCTAAAATTAAAGTGTTTGTAGAAAAAGTTCGTAGCGGTAAATGGTTAGGCTATACCGGTAAAGCGGTAAAAGATGTTGTAAGTATTGGTGTAGGTGGTTCTAACCTTGGCCCACAAATGGCAACCGAGGCATTAAAAGCACTTGCTGATGATACGTTAAATGTTCATTACGTATCTAATGCTGACGGTGTACAGATTTCGTCTATATTGAAAGCCATTGACCCTGAAACAACATTATTTGTTATTTCGTCAAAAACATTTACTACGTCAGAAACTATGACAAACGCTAAAACAGCGGTTGACTGGTTTTTACAAACAACAAAAGATGAAAGTACAATTGCAAAACACTTTGTTGCAGTAAGTACAAATTTAGAAAAAACGGCAGCTTTTGGTATCAGCGACGAAAACGTATTCACTATGTGGGATTGGGTTGGCGGTCGCTTTTCACTTTGGAGTGCGATAGGCTTACCAATTGCTTTATACTTAGGCTACGACGCCTTTGAAGCAATTTTAGAAGGCGCGTTTGAAATAGACGAGCACTTTAAATCTGCGCCGTTTGAGCAAAATATACCATTAATTATGGCGTTGCTTAGTGTATGGAATACGAGCTTTTTAGGCTACACAGCGCAAGCTATATTACCGTACGACCAAGCACTGCATATGTTGCCTGCGTATTTACAGCAAGGCGAAATGGAAAGTAACGGTAAACACGTTAACTTTGCAGGCGAAACGGTACCTTATACTACAGTTCCAATTATTTGGGGCATGACGGGTATTAATGGTCAGCACGCGTTTTATCAGTGTTTACACCAAGGTAATGTAATTGTACCTGCAGATTTTATTGCATCAGTTAAACCACAAGTGAATGTTGATAAGCATCACGATATTTTATTATCAAACTTCTTTGCACAAACAGAAGCGATGATGAGTGGTGTAGATGCAGCGCAAGTTACTGCTGATTTAACCGCTAAGGGTAAATCGCAAGCAGAGATTGATGAGTTATTAAATCATAAAATTCATCAAGGCAATCGTCCTACAACGTCTATGCTATTAGATACAGTAGATGCTAAAACAGTGGGCCGTTTAATTGCACTGTATGAGCATAAGATATTTTGCCAAGGCATTATTTTAGAAATATGTTCGTTTGACCAATGGGGTGTAGAGCTGGGTAAAGGTTTAGCATCTAAAATTGAGAGTGAACTCACTGATGAAAGCGTTAAACATGCTCATGATAGTTCTACAAACGGCTTAATGGCGTACTACAAACAAAACCGTACGCAGTAAAAAATTCGCTTACGCAAGTAAGTAAACCGAGTACCTTTGAACGGGTAGCGCTGGAGTGCTTAGGGTCTGTATTTTTGTGAGAGGAGATACAGGGCCCCTAAGGCTCATTTAATAAGCGCAATGATAAAAATAATAATAAATCATCGATACAGAACAATTCAGCAGGCTTTTATTTAAATACAGCTATAAAAGCCATCTAATCTAGCAATAAATAGGCATACCCGCGCATTTATAAAGTGTACTGGGTATCACAACGTAGAGAGTAACTATGCTTAATCCTTTTGATATTATAATTTTTGGGGGCGGTGGTGATCTTGCGTTACGCAAATTGCTACCTGCAATGTACAGAGCATATCAAGAAGGTAACTTACCTGAAGGCTCACGTATCCTACCAACAGTGCGCGAAGAATCGAAACGTGCTGAATACATAGAAACAGCGCATAAAGCATTACAAGAATTTTTAAGCAAAGGTGAGTTTAACGCTAAAGATTGGAAAGCGTTTTCTACTTTTTTAGTGCCAGTGGTAAGTAATGTTACAGAAGCAGATGACAACTGGGATGTGCTAAAAGGCATTTTAGATGAGCACGAAAGCACTAAGTCTCGCGTGTTTTATTTATCGCTTCCACCTGCTGTTTACGGCACATGTTGTGAAATATTATCGACTAAAGGTTTAATTACACCTACATCACGCGTTGTTGTTGAAAAGCCTATTGGTTATTGCGGTGATTCTGCTGAAGCAATTAATGGAAAAATTGCGGAATTTTTTAATGAAGAGCAAATTTTCCGTATTGACCATTACTTAGGTAAAGAAACAGTACAAAACTTAATGGCGCTACGTTTTTCAAACTCATTGTTTGAAAATATGTGGGATGCTAAATCTATTGATAACATCCAAATTAGCTTATCAGAAACTGTTGGCCTTGAAAGCCGTGCTGGTTTTTACGATAAAGCCGGTGCACTTCGTGACATGGTTCAAAACCATTTATTACAACTACTTTGTTTAGTTGCAATGGAGTCGCCTAATAAGCTTAACGCTAACAGTATTCGTAACGAAAAATTAAAAGTATTAGAAGCACTTCGCCCGCTTGTAGATGGCGATGTTGATGAAAATATTGTTCGTGGTCAATACGTGCCAGGTGACTTAAACGGTAAAATTGTACCGGGTTACTTAGAAGAGCTAAATGAAGGTTCTAGTAAAACAGAAACGTTTGTAGCTATTCGCGCGCATATTGATAACTGGCGCTGGGCGGGTGTTCCATTTTACCTTCGTACGGGTAAACGTATGGCTAAGCGCTGTGCAGAAATTGTGGTTGAATACAAAAAAGTATCTCACAATATCTACGAAGATAACGTGGGTAATATCGAGCCAAATCGTCTTGTTATTCGTTTGCAACCAGAGGAAACAATTCAACTAACGCTTATGTCTAAGCGTCTTGATAACCTTCAAATGCAACTTGAACCAGTAACAATGAATATTGAGCTTTCACAAGCTTACAGCAATGGTTTTCACTCAGATGCGTACAAGCGTTTAATGCTTGATGCCGCTGCAAATAACCCATCATTATTTATTCACCGTGATGAAGTTCGTCAAGCGTGGAAATGGATTGATCCAATCATTGACCGTTGGCAAGACAAAGGCAAGCCTGCGCTTTATCGTGCTGGTAGCTGGGGTCCTGAGGATGCTGATGAATTATTGGCAGAAAAAAGCCACATGTGGTTTAACACAGGCGATAAGGTATAAGCATGGCAACACTAGTTGAAAAATTTTTTGACGATAAAGACGCGTTAACAGCTGAGCTTTCTGCAACGCTTGAGCAATCACTACGTGATGGCATTAGAAACGATGGCCGTGCTGTATTAATGGTGTCGGGTGGCTCGTCTCCTGCGCCCGCTTATAAGCATTTATCAACACTTGATTTAGATTGGCAACATGTTGATGTTGCTATGGTTGATGAACGCTGGGTAGACCCAAGCCATGAAAAAAGTAACGAAGCATTTATTAAAAGCACGTTATTACAAAATTTTGGCAGTGCTGCAAACTTTATAACCATGAAAAACGATGCTGCAACCGCGCAGCAAGGC
The DNA here is from genome assembly GCF_011378705.1 of Pseudoalteromonas sp. SA25. NCBI lineage: Bacteria > Pseudomonadati > Pseudomonadota > Gammaproteobacteria > Alteromonadales > Pseudoalteromonadaceae > Pseudoalteromonas > Pseudoalteromonas sp. SA25. The sequence goes on from NZ_WTKV01000017.1 coordinate 69,031, forward strand.
AGTGAAGTGTGTGAAGCCGCTTACAGTGCTTTAAAAGCGCCATACGATGTAACTATTCTAGGCATGGGCCCAGATGGCCATACAGCGTCGTTATTCCCAAATGCAGAAGGTTTAGAGCACGGTTTAACAACTGAGCAAACAGTATGTGCAATTAATGCGATACAAAGTGATGTGACGGGTAGTATTACTGAGCGAATGACGCTTACGTTAAATGCCATTGCGCAATCTAAAGTGGTTAAGCTTTTAATTAGCGGTGAAGAAAAACTCGCTGTTTATAAGCAAGCAAAAGCGGGCGGCGATGTTAATGACATGCCACTTCGCGCTGTGCTTAATCACCCAAGTATAAATATTGAAGTATATTGGGCGCCTTAATTTGGGGGCTAATTTAACTTTTAAAGGCCGCTTATATAAGCGGCCTTTTTTATTTGCTCAAATTTAAGCCTAAACACTGCAAAAAAACAGTCCTGAACTGTTAACCAATGTTAATGAATAACTTTGGTTTGTATTAAAATCAACCATGAAGTGTGTTGTTTTTGAACAAAATTTATGAGTTTGAGCTGTATGTTTTTTAGCAACGTTCAGATTTAGTTAAATTTTATTTTTTCATGGTCGTTGTCATAAAAGTTTCCCTTCCTTTTTTAGCTCAAAAGCATTAGCCTAAAGGTATTAACAATGAAACATATAAATTAAAATAAACGGAGCAGTAACATGGCGGAGCAACAAGTACAGCCTTTACACAACGAAAAACATGCCAACACTAAAATTCAAAACGGCATCAATGTAGAATTCATGAAAACTCAACATTTAGTGCCAGTAGTTGCACATGAGTTTGCACGCGTAGCAAACGAGTTTCCAATGTCATTCGTTAAAAACAACGAAAGCGGCACTTTTCAAGCTGTTGCTATGTTTGGCTTAGAGCCAGGCGAAAACCTTTTTGTAGAAGATGGTAAATGGACTGCAGCATTTGCACCTATGGCATCTACTCGTTACCCATTGGGCTTAGTTAAACACCCAGATCAAGATCAATACGGTATCGTAATTGACGAAGCAAGTGCGCTTGTTGGTGAAGACGAAGGTAATGCATTATTTGAAAACGGCGAAGAAACAGATTACCTAAAACGTCGTAAAGAAGCGCTTGTATCTTTTATTGAGTTTTCTCAAGTAACAGAAGCGTTCACTAAATTCCTTGCTGATAAAGAGCTACTAATTGCGCAAACGCTAACAGTAGACATTAAAGGCGAGAAAAAAGACATCAACGGTATTTACCTTATCGATGAGAAAAAGCTAAACGAGTTAAGCGATGCTGATTTCTTAGAGCTTCGTAAACGTGGTTACTTAGCACCAATTTATTCTTTCTTAACGTCTACTCATCAAGTAGCACGTTTAGCGCGTTTAAAAGCTAAACAAGCTTAATTATACCAATTGCATTAAATTAGTGATCTATTATAGCGATAAGAAAATGGCTCAATAACAAGGCTAAAATTATGATACATAGTTGTTCTATATAAATAATTTTCAACGTAGTTAGTGAGCTATTTAATACGCTAGAATGACCATGTTTTTAATAAAATTGGTATTACAAACACGTAAAATTTTAAAAAGCGCCTTAAGGCGCTTTTTTTATGCCATTAAACTCACTTTAGTTGAAATTAAGCCCGCAACCATTCACATTAGTTTATAACTTTCCCATAAAAGAACTCATTATGAAAACACCCTTATTAGCAATTTTTGCGAGCAGCCTTTTTGCTTTAAGTAATAGCGTATTCGCTGCAGAGACTCCTTTTGCCATTGCGATTCATGGTGGGGCAGGGACAATAGAAAAAGCACGGTTTACACCCGCTCAAGAAAAGCAGTACCGCGCTAAATTAACAGAGGCCGTAGAGACAGGTTATAAAGTATTGCACCAAGGCGGTGAAAGTTTAGATGCGGTAACTGCGGCAATTACAGTATTAGAGCAATCGCCTTATTTTAATGCAGGGCGTGGAGCGGTATACACTTACGATGGCGGGCATGAGCTTGATGCATCCATAATGGATGGTCGAAACCGTGAAGCAGGCGCAGTTGCGGGTGTAAAGCATATTGAGAGCCCGATTAAATTAGCGCGTTTGGTTATGGATAACTCTGTACACGTAATGCTTAGTGGGCAAGGCGCTGAGGAGTTTGCTAAAGAGCAAGGTGTTGAACTTGTCGAAAATAACTTATTTGATACCGAGCCTCGTTACAAAGCGCTTTTAAAAGCAAAACAAAAATTAGATAAAGCCAAAGCAACCAGTAAAGAGTACCAAGCCGCGCACAAAGCATTGCCTAACTCTTACAAAATGGGCACGGTTGGCGCAGTGGCGCTTGATAAAAACGGTAATTTAGCGGCAGGTACATCCACAGGTGGTATGACGGCAAAACGTTATGGCCGTGTAGGTGACGCGCCGGTAATTGGGGCCGGGACATTTGCTGAAAACGAATCGTGCGCAGTATCGGCAACAGGGCACGGTGAATACTTTATTCGCTATAACGTAGCGAGCGATATATGTGCGCGTGTTAAGTATCAAGGTAAAACCATAGCTGAAGCTGGAGATGAAGTTATAAACGGTGTGCTTAAGCCAATTGGTGGCACTGGCGGCGTTATTATTATTGATACTAAGGGGAATATTAGCTTGCCGTTTAATACCTCTGGCATGTATCGGGCAAGTAAATCGAATACGCAAGCGACCTACGTGGGCATTTTTAACGACGAATAAGCCAAAGCAATTTAATTAACCCCAACTCTGGTTAATAGATTTACTAACATATTGAACCACAATGATATTTGAATTCATTTTTTGCTAGCCAGTTATTTTCAGCGCAGTTAGTGCTGAAAATAACTGCTTGAGATAGATTTATTATTCGCAGTTTAGGTGAATCGCAGCGTTTATATAACAAACAACCCCGTGTTATGCATTTTGTAGGATTAACCCCGGCCGTTTAATTTGATACAATTATGGCTCTTTAACTAATTTTATAAGGTATGCGGGTGGTAAACCTAGGTCAGTTGTTTGGCGAGCTAAAAACGTGCTTGAAAAAAGATCAATTCATTTTCAAAAAACGCTTACATGGCGTAAAAAAAATAACGGATGAAAACAAGCATGCCAACGCGCTTGAAAAAATAGCGGCTGATATAACCCGTAGCCAAGAATTACGTGATAAACGCTTAGCGGGCCTTCCTAAAGTGACTTACCCTGAGCAATTGCCAGTAAGTCAAAAAAAGGAAACAATTAAAGACGCCATTGCAAATAACCAAGTGGTTATTATTGCAGGTGAGACGGGCTCAGGTAAAACAACTCAAATACCTAAAATGTGTTTAGAGCTTGGCCGTGGTGTTGATGGCTTAATAGGCCATACTCAACCACGCCGATTAGCAGCGCGAACGGTGGCTAACCGTATTGCTGAAGAAATGAAGTGCGAACTTGGTCAGCAAGTCGGTTTTAAAATTCGTTTTAGCGATCAGGTTTCTAATAATACGTACGTTAAACTAATGACTGACGGTATTTTACTGGCAGAAATTCAGCAAGATCGATTTTTAAACCAATACGACACCATAATTATAGATGAAGCGCACGAGCGTAGTTTAAACATCGACTTTATTTTGGGTTACTTAAAAAACCTACTTCCAAAACGTCCCGATTTAAAAATAATAATTACGTCTGCAACCATCGATCCTGAGCGCTTTTCAAAGCATTTTGATGATGCGCCCATTATAGAAGTATCGGGTCGTACTTTCCCTGTTGATGTGCGTTACAACCCAACGGCCGATATTAATAAAGAAGATATGGAAGCCGAGGGCGATCAGCTACAAGGTATTTTTGATGCTGTTGACGAACTGTGCGCGGAAGGTCCTGGCGACATACTGATATTTTTAAACGGTGAGCGTGAAATACGCGATACCGCTGATGCACTTAGCAAGCGTAATTTAAAACACACTGATGTATTGCCACTTTACTCGCGCTTATCTAACGCAGAGCAAAACCGTATATTTGCGCCACATTCTCGTCGTCATATTATTTTATCGACCAACGTAGCCGAAACGTCACTAACCGTGCCTGGTATTCGTTATGTAATAGATCCAGGTACTGCGCGTATAAGCCGCTACAGTTATCGTACAAAAGTTCAGCGCCTGCCAATAGAACCTATATCGCAAGCAAGTGCTAATCAGCGTATGGGTCGTTGTGGACGTGTTGAAGCGGGTATTTGTATTCGCTTGTACTCTGAGGATGATTTTTTATCGCGCCCAGAGTTTACCGACCCTGAAATACTGCGTACTAATCTTGCCTCAGTTATTTTGCAAATGTTGGCACTCGGGCTTGGTGATATGGCGCAATTTCCGTTTGTGCAAGCGCCAGATAGCCGTAATATAAGTGATGGTTTATCGTTATTAGAAGAACTACAAGCAGTAAAACCAGACAAACGTGATAGTAAAACGAGTTTAACCGCTTCAGGTAGAGAACTCAGCCGATTACCGGTAGACCCTCGTTTAGCTAAAATGGTGCTCACAGCTCACAAACTTGGCGCATTGCGTGAAGTGATTGTTATTGTGGCGGCGTTGTCGATTCAAGATCCACGCGAACGCCCGCAAGAAAAACGTGCTGCAGCTAACGAAAAACACGGTCGCTTTGACGACCCTGATTCAGACTTTATCGCTTTTTTGAACTTATGGAATTACTTAGAAGAGCAGCAAAGCGAGCTGACTAACGGCCAGTTTAGAAAGCTGTGTCAAAAAGATTTCCTAGCCTATATGCGCCTGCGTGAGTGGCAAGATATTGTTTATCAAATAAGTACTGTGTGTAACGAAATGGGTATGAAAGCAACCAGCCAAGCGGCTGATGGCGAACTTGTTCATAAAGCGCTACTAAGCGGAATGCTGAGCCATATTGGCTTTAAAGATGAGAAGCAAATATACAAAGGTGCACGTAATAGTCAGTTTCATATTTTTCCGGGTTCAGGTTTATTCAAAAAGAGCCCTAAATGGATTATGTCGGCAGAGCTGGTAGAAACCAGTAAATTATATGCCCGCACAAATGCAAAAATAGACATTAACTGGGTAGAACCATTAGCGCAGCATTTAGTAAAACGTAGTTACACAGAGCCACACTGGGAGAAAAAACCAGGTGCGGTAATCGCGTTTGAACAGCAAACTTTGTACGGCTTACTTGTCGTAAATAAACGCCGCTGTGTTTATAGCAACATAGACCCTAAAGTGAGTCGAGAGCTTTTTGTGCGGACTGCATTAGTTGAGCAAGAACTGGGCTTAAACGAGGGCTTTTTAGCGTTTAACAGTGAGCTTATTGAGGATATTCAAGTACTGGAAAATAAGTCTCGTCGTCGTGATATTTTAGTTGATGAGCAAACGTTATTTGAGTTTTACGATAAAAAAATACCCAAAGAAATTAATAACCGCGCTGCATTTTTAAAATGGTATAAAACACAAAAACAACAAAATAAGCATTACTTACACATGACTCGTGAAGAGCTAATGCAGCATGGTGCAAGTAATATCACTGAGTTTGACTACCCTGACACATGGCAGCAAGACAATATTATACTGCCGCTTGCTTATCATTTTGACCCAGGCCAAGCAGTTGATGGCGTTGCGGTACAAATACCGGTAGCACTGTTGAATCAAGTACAAGAGAGTGGTTTTGACTGGCATATACCAGCATTTAGACATGAGCTAATAAGTGGGCTTATAAAGTCATTGCCTAAATCGCTTCGCCGTAATTTTGTGCCAGCACCAAATTACGCAGATGCAGTACTTGCAGCTATTGAGCCAATGCAAGGTAGCTTAATTGATGCTTTAGCTACGCGCTTATTAAGAATGACAGGTGTGAGAGTTGATATGGAGGCGTGGGATTTAACCGCGCTTGCACCGCATTTACGATTGCAGTTTGAAGTACGTGATGAACACGATAAGTTACTTGCTCGTGGACTTGATTTAGCCAAACTTAAAGCAGAGCTGCAAGGTGAAGTAACCGAAACACTGTCTAAAGTAGCCGATAAAGGCATTGAAAAATCAGACCTAACACAATGGGACTTTGGTGAGCTGCCAGCGTCATATGTTAAAAAACAAGGTCAATACGAAATAAAAGCATACCCTGCGCTGGTGGATAAAAAATCAGCCGCTGCAGTGGAGCTTTTTGATAGTGAAGCAAAAGCGCAGCAAGCACATCAACAAGGTTTGCGCCGTTTAGTACTGTTAAATGTGCCGTCGCCAATTAAGTACTTACAACAAAACTTACCGAATAAGGCCAAGCTGGGTTTGTACTTTAACCCATTTGGTAAAATAGCTGATTTAATTGATGACTGTATCGCCGCAGGTGTTGATAGCTTATTAGTGAAACACGGTGATATACGCGATGAAAAAGCATTTGAAACAGTAAAAGAGCAAATACGAGGTGAGCTCGGTGATGCCGTTGTATCGATTGCAACGCAAGTTGAGCAAGTATTAAGTATTGCGCACGCACTGCATAAAAAAATGAAAGGGCGCGTTGATTTAACGATGATAACCGCGCATGGCGATATAAAATCACAGCTTGAGTCACTTATATTTAAAGGTTTTGTGAGCGCGCATGGCGCAGATAAAATAACGGATTTAATTCGTTATTTAAAAGCGATTCAAAAACGTTTAGAGAAGCTGCCTGTGGATCCAAATCGTGATAGGTTATGCGTACTAGAGTTGGATAAAGTTGCTCAAGAGTACAAAAAAGTAGTTAATAAAACGCCTAAAGGCTTGCCTATTCCACAAGAAGTAACCGCTATTTTTTGGATGCAACAAGAGCTTAGAGTGTCGCTATTTGCTCAAACGCTTGGAACTCCTTACCCAATTTCGGCTAAGCGAGTACTTAATGCGATAAAAGAGATAGAATAAAACTTGCATTTTCTATTAAGCTTAGTACCTTAATAGGAGGATTTATTTTTGTTTTGAAAAGGAAGTGACATAGTTATGTCCTCATCGATTGAACATAAAACAAAGCGACTTTTAGTGGTAGACGACGAGTATTTTAATTTTGAAATGCTCAAAGCAGCACTCGCGTCGAAATTTGATGTTAGTTATGCAGATTCAGGGCAAAGCTGTCTTGCATCGGCAATTGCGAGTCCGCCAGATATAATCTTGCTTGATGTTTGTATGCCTGGTCTTGATGGTTATGATACATGCCGAATGCTAAAACACACACCTGAAACAAAAAATATTCCTGTTGTTATGGTATCGGGCCTAGAGTCTCCATCTGAAAAACAAGCAGGGTTTGACGCTGGTTGTAACGCATATGTTGTAAAGCCATTTTCAGTGGGTGCTTTGTTGGAAGAAATTAACACGGTTTTTTAGAGGTAACGTATGTTTACTGATGATAAGCGAAATTTTAGACGCATGCAGATCAATACACCTGCAAATTTAACAACGATAGAACCAATAGCGGGTTTAAGTTTTGCCGCAGAGTGCGTGGATTTAAGCGCAACAGGTTTATCAATTCATTTAGATGAACTACTTGAACCTAATACATTACTGACGGTGAACATTGATTCGACTCACCCAAGTATTGCGCCTTTAAATGCAACAGCAAAAGTAATACGTGCCAGCAAAGAAGATGATGGCACGGTAACAGCAGGTCTTGAAATCATTCAGTTTAACTAACTTGAATCCAGTTAAACTCAATAGTAGATATTAAAAAACCTTACAGATTAAGCCTTTTAAGTAAAAGCCTTCAGGGTAGCTGCCAGCAATTGGGTGATCAGCTGCCTGGTTTAATCGCTCCATTATAAGTAGGTCTTTACCTGCATCAAGTGCTGCATCGGCTACTACTTTTTGAAATAAGTTTTGTTCCATTAAACCAGAGCATGAGAACGTTAGTAATGTTCCACCTGGTTTTAGTATTTGCATGGCAATCATATTGATATCTTTATAACCACGACACGCACCGGTTAGCTGCGCTTTATTATCAGCAAACTTTGGTGGGTCCATTACGATGGTATCAAACTGTCTACCTTCGTCGCGGTATTGGCGTAGTAACTTAAATACATCCTGCTTAACAAAACTTACTTTATTTAAATCTAAGTTATTATGCTCAACATTACGTTTTGCTGTATCTAAAGCGGGTTGAGATACATCTACGTTAGTTACATGCTCACATCCACCACGCAGGGCGTACAACGAAAATGTACCAGTATAACTAAAACAGTTAAGTACCGTTTTACCCTTTGAGAAGCGCTCAAGTGCGGCGCGGCTATCGCGTTGGTCTAAATAAAAGCCCGTTTTATGTCCATCAATTATATCGACTTCAATTTTAAAACCGTTTTCCTCAATAAGTACCGGCTGTGTTGGTTCATTACCCCAAAGAGCGCCTTTTATTGGCTCTAAGCCTTCTTTAGTGCGTACTTCTACGTCTGAGCGCTCGTATATGCTAGAGCCTGGGAAAATAGACATCAACGCGCCAACAATCTCGCCTTTATGACGCTCGGCACCCGCACTTAGTAGCTGACACACTAACACGTTATCAAACTTATCGATTGTAACGCCTGGTAAGTAATCAGACTCCGCAGCACATAATCTAAAGCCTGTGAGCCCGCCTTCTTCAATTACTTGGCTACGTGCTTCTAATGAGCGGCGTAAACGGCGCTCAAAAAAGTTTTGATCGATGACTTCTTTTTCGTCAAAGCTCCAAACACGTGCGCGAATTTGTGAGTGAGGGCTGTAAGCAGCAGTTGCTAAAAACTTACCTTCGCTATCGTGAATCGTTACTGTGTCGCCTAATCCAGGTTTACCTTTAATTTTTTTGATGGCTTTTGAAAATAACCAAGGGTGTTTTCTTTTTAATGATTTATCGCGACCAGCTTGTAGGTAAACGGCAGATGACATAAGGCTTCTCAGTAGTAATAAATAAGCGCTGTATTTTAGTCAAGCAAGGAGCAACATACAATGAATGTTTTGCAAGGTGGGCATAAAGCACGGTAAAGTACGGATAATTTATCGATTCATTAGCTTTTGGAACCTAATAGTGCCTGACGCCGTTTTAAGCCCCGATTTAAAAATACTTAATTCACAATGTAGAGAATTTATAACCTCTTTAGTGCATGCCGATGTAGCTCACGATATTACTCATATAGAGCGAGTGGTGCGCGTTGCAATACAGTTATGTAATGCGGAGCAGGCAAACATGTCAGTTGTATTACCTGCAGCGTGGATGCATGACTGTGTGGCGGTGGCTAAAAATCATCCTGATCGTGCAAAAGCCTCTACTATGGCAGCCGATAAGGCACTGGAATTTTTAAAATCTATTAATTATGACGAGTCACTTTTTGATGAGATTCATCATGCCATTGCCGCTCATAGTTTCAGCGCAAATATAAAAATTAAAACAGTTGAAGCGCAAATAGTACAAGATGCTGACAGAATGGATGCATTGGGCGCTATTGGAGTGAGTCGATGCATGAAAGTAGGCGGATCAATTTCTCGGTTATTGTATAACCCAGAAGACCCTTTTTGTGTTGAACGCGAGGCTGATGATAAAACATACACGCTTGATCACTTTTTTATAAAGTTATTACATATTGCCGATAGTATGAATACGCCATCTGCTAAAGCAGAAGCGAATAGACGTACAAGGTATATGCATGACTTTCTAGAGCAATTAAAGTCAGAAATAGGTGAGTAACGTGAATAATACAAGCATACCTAAATTATCTGGGATTGATCATTGCCATTTAAATGTTGATAACTTGGTTGATGCCGTTAAGTGGTATGAGCGTGTTTTAGGTTTTAGTGTAGTACCCGAGCTTGCCTTTTGGGATGAGGAGGGACGCGGCCCTTTAACACTTGAAGATACTAGTTCAACAACTCGTTTAGCACTTTTTGAAGGTGAGGGACGTAGTAAAGGGATTGCATTTTTGGCAACTGGCGAGCAATTTATTCAATGGCGTAATCATCTTGAGGGTTTAAATATAAAAGTAGTTTTAGCGGATCATGGTGTTACGTTTTCTATGTACTTTAAAGATGAGAGTAGCAATAGCCATGAAATTACGTCACATGACTATCGTTATATAAAGTCTTACTACCCAAATGTTGAGCTTGGCTCTCACAGCGCTAAAAAGAATTAGCTTTCTTGATTTGAATTTTTTATAGCAAGAATATCGTCTAAGTTTTTCACAAATAGTTCGATTAGAGCGGGATCAAAATGAGCTCCTGCTTGCTCTTGCATATGCAAAACTGTTTTCTCTACACTCCATGCCTCTTTATAGGGGCGTTTTGAAGTCAGAGCATCAAATACGTCAGCAACGGCAACAATTCTACCTTCAATTGATATTTCTTCGCCTTTGATCCCGTTAGGATAGCCTGAACCATCCCATTTTTCGTGGTGTTCAATAGCAAGTTTATGAGCGAGTTGTAATAATGGCGATGAAGAATTTGCTAATATTTGTGCACCAATTATGGCGTGTTTCTTCATATGTTCAAACTCTTCAGAAGTTAACTTTCCTGGCTTGAGTAAGATAGCATCAGGGATACCTATTTTCCCAACATCGTGCATTGGGGCGGCTTGGCGTAAAAGCTCTGCACTTTGCTCATCCATACCTAGCGCTAATGCTAATACTTTGCTGTATTGGCTCATACGCACTATATGTTCGCCAGTGTCAGTATCTTTATATTCAGCAGCACGGCCTAGACGTTGTACTAAATCTACATGTGCTTGTTTTAATTGCTCAGCTTGCACTAGCGACAAGTGAGTTTTAACTCTAGCTCTTACAATAGCAGGGCTTATTGGCTTAGTAATATAATCTACGGCACCAAGTTCAAAACCTTTAAATTCATCATTTTCGTCCCCCAAAGCTGTCACAAAAATAATGGGGATGTGTGATGTTTTAGGGTTACCTTTAACTATTTGACATACTTCAAAACCATTCATATCTGGCATCATTATGTCGAGCAAGATTAGCTTTGGTAGTTCTTTTTCAAGTAGTGCCAATGCGGCATCACCCGATTTAGCAAACGACATACGATATTGATTACCTAACACTTCGCGCATTACTTTTAGATTTGCAGGCTCATCGTCAACAATTAATACTCGTGGCCTATCTGTTGTAAAATCCATTAATTAATACTCATTGTTTGTTAGTTTTTCAAGTAAAGTTTCTAGTATTACGTGTGCTTTATCAAAATCAAATTCATCAAAGGCCTCGGCTATAGCATCAACATCATCTTGACAGTTAGCAGGTGCGCCGCGTTGCAGTTTTGCTAGTAGCTCATCATTTAATTCTGCGTTTTGTGCATCTTGATAAAGCGTCTTACACAGTGACTTAATTTCATCAATTGATAGCGTGTCAGAACTATTATCTTCAGGCTTACTACTTGGCTTATCGCAAGTATTAGATGACAGCAGTTGTGAGATGACAAGTAGCTCGTTTTTTATATCGTCTAAAGTACTAATAACTTTAGCGTCACTTTGTTTTTGCTCTAAATCGGTTAATAACTTCATTAATGTTATTAGGCCTAAGTTACCAGCAACACCTTTAAGTGTGTGAATGGTGCTATCGACATCTTTTATATTTGATAATTTATCACTGAATAATGTTTCGAACCGTTTATTACTGTCACTAATAAATTTAGTAATCTCTGTAAGTTGTTTACACTTAGAACCCCAAAGGGCTAACCCTTTTTCAAAATCTATATGCTGCGCTTTAGGATCGCTTTGCGATATAACCATTTCTTTTGCAATACCAAGACCAAGCACTTGTGCTATTTCTTGGTTTAGCTGATTTATATCGACGGGTTTATTTGCAAAGCCATTCATGCCTGCTTTTTTAGCCGTAAGCTTATCTTGTTGTAATACACTGGCTGTGAGCGCGATAATTGGCGTATATTTAATTTGTCTTTGATTTTCTATTGCTCTTATTTTTTGTGTTGCCTCTATGCCATCACACAATGGCATATGTATATCCATTAAAATGACATCAAAGTCTTGTTCTTCAAATACTTTAATCGCTTCAAGTCCGTTAGATGCCTTGGTAACTGCATGCTGATCGCGTGACAGGAGTAAAGAAAGTAGTTCTGTATTTTGCTCTATATCGTCAACTACTAACACCCTAAGTGCAGGCAGTTGTGTGTGTAGACCATCAAAATGATCTATTTTAGTTTCGTCACCTAAAGTAAGCGGCAATGAAAAGTAAAAGCAGGTGCCTTTACCTAGCTCACTTACTAAGTTTATTGTTCCGCCCATAAGCTCTACAAGTTGTTTGCTTATGGTAGTACCAAGACCTGTACCACCAAAACGGCGAGTAGTAGTACCATCGGCTTGTTCGAAAGGTTGAAACACTGCTTGAATACGATCTTTTGCAATACCAATACCGGTATCTTGCACTTCAAAAAACAGATGCTGATTTTGTGTTATGGCAACAGTTACGGTAACAGAGCCTTTTTCGGTAAACTTAATAGCATTACCAATTAAATTAGTAAGTACTTGCCTGAGTCGATCTGGGTCACCGTAATAAGTAGCACTTACTGATTCTTTAATATGAAGTTTAAGTTCTAAATCTTTCTTTTTAGCTTCTAGCCAAAAAGTAGAAATAATACTGTCTATTACTGGCTTTAAACTAAAGTGTATTGGCTCAATAGTGAGCTTACCGCGCTCTAGTTTTGCGGAATCGAGAATTTCATTTAACAATCTAAGCAATGAACGCGCTGCATTATTTACGGTAACTAAATGCTTTTGTTGTTCTTGATCAAGTGGGGTATCCATTAATAGATCGCTAAAACCTATTATAGAATTCATTGGGGTGCGTATTTCATGGCTCATATTAGCCATAAAAGATTGCTTTGCATAAGCAGCTTCTTCAGCTTTAAATTTAGCTTGCTCTAGTTTTTCTTCATATTCTTTGCGTTCTGTAATATCAACTAAAACACCATCAATCCACTTTGCTTGGCCTTGGGTATCAAAGTCGATGCTGCCTTTATCTAAAAGCCATAAGATTTTACCGCTTCTGTGGCGAATTCTGTATTCGATTGAATACTGACGTTTTTCTTCTACGGCTTTTGTGACGGCATCTACAATAGGTTGCTGGTCTGATTTTAAAACTAGATCGTTAAATTCAATGCAATGTTCAGTAAATTCATTAGGGTTATAACCCGTTAACTCGTTGATGCTCGGGCTGATAAAAAGCATGGTCCAGTTATCATCAAGTTTACACCTAAAAGCCACACCTGGCATGTTATCCATTAAAGAGCGATACTTCTGTTCTTTTTCTTCAAGGCTTTTTTGTAAAGCTCGTTGCTCTGATAAGTCTGTTATGAAGCCTACGTATAGAGGATTTTGCCCTGGCTGATTAACTTCTCCAATCCCCAAACGAATCGGGAATAAGTGGCCATTTTTATGCTTTGCAAAAATTTCACGGTTAACACCGATTACTTTACCTAAATCAATATTTTTAGCTTTAGAAAGGTAGCTATCGTGATGCATCGCGATAGCATCATCCATTAGCATTTTAATATTATGATTTTGTACTTCATTTTCGTGCCAGCCAAAAATTTTACTGGCTGATTCGTTAAAGCTCAAAATAATGCCGGTGTGATCAATCGTTACGATTCCATCAACGGCTGTGCCTAAAATTGCGTTTAAGCGAGACTCGTCGGCTGACTTTTCTTCAAGTAACATTTTATATCTGACCATGCCATTAAGTACCGCTACTACGCTTGTAATGGCAATCGTTGCAGTTGCAACCGCGATGGCTACAAAAGTGAGCCCAGCAGAAGCATTTGCGTCGTCATATAAAAGAGGAGATGTTGCAACAAAGCGTGTAGATGCCATGCCCATATAATGCATAGCAGCAACAGCAAAGCCTAATATTATAGCGCTGATGGCTCTATTTTGTAGGTATGATAGTTTTGGAAAAAATTTTTCAAGATTAAAGCGGCTATATAACGCTATAAACGAAAGAGCGACGGCAACTAAAATTGAAAGGCCAAAGGTCAGTGGGTCATAGCGCAACATTGGGGAAAGCTCCATTGCAGCCATACCGCTGTAATGCATTGTACCAATACCAGCCCCTAGTAAGATGGAGCAAATGCTGAGCACTCTAAAGTTTCCATCACTATTTACAAGTATTGATACCGCATACTGACATGCTAATAAAGCAGGAAGAAAAGAGAGTAGTGTGATTGTTGGATCGTAGCTTATATTAGTACATAGCGAAAAAGCTAACATACCTATAAAGTGCATACTCCAAATACCAGAAGAAAATACAGTTGCTGCAGTTATATTTGCTAAACGTTGATAACGAGGGAATTTAGTCTCTTTTGCTAAATCAATGAGCTTAGTAGTAAAAAAAGCAGCAAAAATGGCTATTAATACAGACATTGAGACTAGAAGAGGGTCGTAAACCCCATTGAGTATTAGGCTTGGATCTTGGTCTGTAATGAAGAAAGCTGATAGCATAACGGCTCGAAATATAATCTTTATTTTACAAGTTTAATCTAATTTACTAATAAATGAACCGTTATTTCTAATCGCGCTATAAAGTGACGAATTTTAAGCAAGTTTATTTATTGTTTTGTTATTGAAGTAAATAAAGTGATTTAACTTTCAATTCAAAGAAAACAGACGGCTCAATCTATAGCTTATTATAATAAAGCGGATTAGGAGTTAGGTGCGACTGTATGCCTAGGAGTTTAAAATTGATGGTAATATGGATTATATAAACGGATGCAATATTTAGAGTTTAGGTCGTGTTTGAATATCAACTAAAAAAGAGTACTAGACGCAAAACAGTCGCAATAAAAGTGCATAGTCAAAAGGTAACTGTGTATGCGCCACATTTTGTTGCAAAAAAACACATTGATACTTGGTTATTTGACAAACAAGAGTGGGTTGCAGAACAATTAAAAAAACAATCGTCAATTGATGACACTAAGCAGTACCCCTTTGAATCTAAAAAAATAAGTGTTTTTTCAGAAACTATTTATTTGAAATTGGACTCAGGCCAAGATTCCAAAGTAACCCCGTATGATGACCACTTACTTATTACAATATCTCCTCGAGTTAAAAACACTAATCAAAAGTATCGACAGCTATTAGAGACTTATTTAAAAGAGCAGCTTATTGCTTACATAGAAATGCGTTTAGCGTATTTCTGTACTCAAATGGGTGAAGAGTTGCCAAATGATTTAAAAATAGGTGTTTATAAACGAAAGTGGGGGAGTTGTAATAGCAAGCGAGAACTCACTTTTAATTTACATCTTATAGGTGCTCCTTACCACGCTATAGATTATGTGATTGTTCATGAGCTTGCCCACTTAAAGTATTTAAATCATAGCAAAGCTTTTTGGCAGCGAGTAGAGGCGTTTTTCCCCGATTACAAAACATCATCTAATTGGTTAAAACAAAATGGTATGAGTTTACAGTGGGTGTTTTGATGTTACTGAATATAGGAATATAGGAATATAGGAATATAGGAATATAGGAATAGTAGAGAAGTGGTGGAGGGAGCTGGATTCGAACCAGCGAAGGCTGAGCCGTCAGATTTACAGTCTGATCCCTTTGGCCGCTCGGGAACCCCTCCACACTAATTTTATTGCATTTGGCCCCACTTAACTTAGCGGTAAGAAAAGTGGTGGAGGGAGCTGGATTCGAACCAGCGAAGGCTGAGCCGTCAGATTTACAGTCTGATCCCTTTGGCCGCTCGGGAACCCCTCCAATGCAACGGCGCTGATAATAGCAAATTGCGTATTTAAGTAAAGAAAAAAGCTAAAGAAAATTGAAATAAAGCCGATAAATATCTATCAGTTACCACAATCGGCTAAAGACTATGCAAATAGATGATTTGTTAATCACAGAGAGTCAGTTAAACAGTAGACTCAATAATAGTGTGCATGAAAATCGCCGAGGCGAATTTGCACTATTATTAGCGATGCTGTCACATGACGCACTCGACTTTAGTCAATTTCATTTACCAAAAACTGAAATAGATAATTTAGTTATAGAAGAAGAGGCGTTAAGAAAGCAATTTGGCGCAGGTCCAAAGCAACTTTTAGCCCCTGATGAATATAATATGTTGGTTGGACAATTTAATGCATCATTAATATCTCAAGAAGGAGAGCGCTGTGGTATGACAAGTATTAAGTTAAGACAATGCTTAAGCCCTGAACCACTTGCGATTAGAAATGATGACAAGCATATTCCACTTAATATAATAGATAACTGTGAGCTTGCCGTCAGAAGAAGAATTAAAAGCGAACAAACCCAACTAGCCAATCCTCCTATAGATGCAGCTGCTTTTTACGACAGCCTTAATAATGATGCAATACATCAACCACTTCAACTTATTGCTGTGTGATATATGATTGTAATAATCACCAGTTAATATATGCTTTACAACGGGTCTGCTTTATATATTTGCTAATAATTGATTTAATGAAAAAAAAGCATCCAAAAATTAAATGCAATTGCTATAATGGCGTCAAATGGTATGACATGAAATGCCATTATCATTAAACCAAGGTAATTAGGAACGTAATGAAGAAAACATTCACGCTAAATCACGAGAAAATCAAATACCCTCGTATGGTTGATGCTGCAAAGCACGAAGTGAAAAAATATTTGAAAAGAGAGCGTAATAAAACGCTACCTGAAGATGCTGACTATTGGGCATTTGACTGTAAGTTTGGTAACACAGCTGAAGATGCGCAAGTTGTTCACGTTGCTGAATTAAGTAACCAAATTGGCGAAATTGAAAAGCAAGGTTTGACCTCTTTCTATGTAGAGATTTTAGCTCGACCTGCTCAACGTCAACAGTTAGATTTAGATGATGACGAATAACACCTAATTTAATTAAGTGTTCGAAGTTTTAAAATGAGCCCAAGTGGCTCATTTTTTGTTTTTATGCATTAAAGATTCACCATAAATCATTTTTATTAGTAACCAATAAGTAGAATTTTACTTTATTAACATTTGCATAACAAAATGTAGTGATATAGGGTGTGTTTAATTAAAAAAACAAAACAGTTGTACCATGCCGATAAATTACTCTGACCACCAATTGAAATTAAGCTTAAAGAGCTCTAAGGTACTTGTCGTTGACGATCAGCTATTAAGCTTAATTGTATTAAAAAAAATATTATCAGAGCATTTTAGTGTAACAACAACGAGCTGTGGTGAGGATGCGATTGAAATTTGTAAACATAATCCGCCAGATATAATACTACTCGATATTAATATGGAAGGAATGAGTGGTATTGAAACATGTCTAAAATTAAAAAATATATCTGAAACACAAGATATCCCCGTTATTTTTGTAACCTCATCTGAAAATCAAGAAGAAGAGTGCTGGGAAGCAGGGGCTGTAGATTTTATAAAGAAACCAACTAACTCGGAAACTTTATATAGAAGAGTGCGCGCCCATATTACGATGAAACTGCAACATGACTTACTCAATCAAAAAGTATTTCTAGATGATTTAACAAAGGTATTCAATCGTCGTTATTTTGATGCGCATTTTTCTAAAATGGAACGAAGCGCCTTACGAGAAAAAGTCGACTATGCACTATTACTCATCGATATAGACTACTTTAAGCAATACAACGATCTTTATGGTCATGTGCAAGGCGATACGGTTTTAAACCTTGTTGCACAAACTATTACTAATAGTTTGCAAAGGCCAACCGATTTTGTTGCGCGTTATGGCGGCGAAGAGTTTGTAGTTGTTCTACCGCATACAAGCACTGAAGGTGCGATTTGTGTTGCTGATAAAATTAAACAAAATGTGGCCGATTTAGGAATATTACACAAATATTCAGAATATGACTTTGTGACTATTAGTATTGGCGGTGCAACCCTACAACCATACGTAAATAACAAAAACACCTTGCAGATCGCAGATGAAAAAATGTATGAGTCTAAAATGCAAGGGCGTAACAAAGTGTGTTTTTAAGTTTAGTTAGCTAATAAATCATTTGCCACTTAAAAACACCTTGTAGTTGATAAATATTAAATAAGATTATTTATTACACGCTATGACATTTTTTGTACTTTTTATTGCTACCACATGGGCAGTCATCATTTCTGCCCACTTTAATATCTTCAACAGGATATATAGTGCCATCTAAATAACGCCATTGAGTGTTTTCTTTAATAAACTGCGATTTTTCGTGAAGCTCACAAAATAAGTTTTGATAAAAATATTGGGCTTTAAATTCTACAGTCCCAGTATCGTCATCATGGCTTGACCCAATTACATCAAGATTTATAAATCGACAGCTGTTAGCAAAATCATTGATTTCTTTAACCGGATTTTCAGCTTGTTTTTCTTTTGCGTAGGTTTGATAAACATATTCTGCATTTTTAATAACATAAGCACTGAATCGTGAGCGCATAAGTTGTTCAGGAGAGTCAGCTTGCTTAACAGATAAGTGAAGCGGCTCGCAGCAATCGGCATAATTTTGCCCACTGCTGCAAAAACATAATGTGGTATTGAGTGAAGTCATAATAATAATACAAAGTCTAAAACATTAGTTTAACAAGCTTATTGGGCGAGTGATATCTCTGTTGTTTGAGACTTTTTAGTAAAACAGTATAGTTTTGTATTCGTTTTACTTAAATCGAACGATAGATTCGTAAGTAGTTGGTTATTAACTATATCGGTCCAGGTAATTACCGCTGCAAAGTTTCCGTTATGTAATGCAGAATTTAATACATACTCTAAATTTACTAGGTGCTTCTGTCTAATAACAAGTAATTTACTTGTATCAATAGAGCATGAGTCAAGTAAAGCTTTGCTAGGTACGTGATCTGGAGCAATTAGTAACGTCCATGCATTAGAGCTATTGTATTGGTGTAATACTTTTAAAAGCTCAAAGGTCGCTGAAATTTCATCTTCAATTTGAATCAAATTCACGCAATCGCTTTGCTCATCTTGTTGGTAACTTTTAACTGTTCTTACGGTAATAGGCTGTAACATAATTTCACTCACTGGGTTTTTATACAGTATTCATATACAGTAGTTTATACAGTGCTTTCGTGCAAGCCTTTTATGCTATTTATTTGTACAATCATTCAGCTTTTGATCATTGTTTTTATTTTTTGAATTTATAATTCTTTATTAATCATGTTGTTATAGGGTTGTTTTTGAGAAGGTATTCTAAAAATAAATTTTTGCGTAGTGTCTTCATTTTGGGGTTTTATACTGTATAGGATTATCTTTATAACCATATATAGTATTTTTTAACACTGCATACAGTACTTCTGCCATAGTTAGCTTATGTGTTTTCACTCGTGCGAGGGATCATATGAGAAAACTGGAGTTGGTGAATTTGTTCGTACAAACTTGCCGCATAACATTGAGCATCTTTAAATCGCTTAGTTTCGATATGTTTGCGTATATCTGTAACCGCTGCAGTGGCAGGGGCGTACCCTTGGCTACTTGCTAAGCTTAACCAAGCTACAGCATGAAATACACTTTGTGGCACGCCTTCACCTTTCACAAAAAATAAACCTAAATAAAACTGTGCTCTATGGTTTCCCGCCATTGCAGCAAGTCGCATCCATTTTGCAGCCAATGGAGCTTGATTATTTTTTAAATAATATAGGGCTTTATTTAACGTACTTTGCTCATCTTTTTTATTATCAACGGGCACAGAGGTATTTTCGGGTTGAGTAACAAAACCTAAAATATTATCTAGCTGTTGCTCTAAGTCTTGCTCACAAGGTGTTGTTTTAAGCATATTGGTTCATTTATTATTTTAACTACTTTAACAGTTTAGTATATAGCAAGGTAAAATGTCCTGTAAAAGATAATTTTTATGTTAAAATCTCGCCACTTTTTACTATCACAAGTTTATTATGTTCGAAGCCTTATTTAAACTGAGCGAAAATAATTCAACAGTTAAACGCGAATGCGTTGCTGGCCTAACTACCTTTATAACTATGGTATACATTGTATTAGTAAACCCGGCTATGCTCGCAGAGGCTGGGATGGATCAAGGGGCTGCATTTGTAGCGACATGTATAGCAGCTGCGATAGGCTGTTTTATAATGGGTTTATGGGCTAACTATCCATTAGCATTAGCGCCTGGTATGGGACTAAATGCCTTTTTTACGTATGGTGTCGTATTAGGAATGGGTTATACCTGGCAAGCCGCGTTAGGGGCTGTATTTATGTCGGGTTGTATATTTTTGTTTTTAAGCTTATTTAAAGTCAGAGAGTGGATTATTAATGCCATACCTCTGGTGCTCAAGCGAGCAATCGCAACGGGTATAGGTGCTTTTTTAGCATTAATTGCCCTTAAAAATGCAGGTATTATTGTCTCAAGCCCGGCAACATTAGTACAGTTGGGCGACATTACTTCTCCAGGTCCGTTATTGGCTATATTAAGCTTTTTTGTAATTGCAGCGCTTTTATATCGCGACTTTAAAAGTGGCGTGCTTATTAGTATTTTATTAGTGACTGGCATTGCTCTAAGTTTTGGGCTTGTTGAATATCACGGTGTTATGGCTATGCCACCATCAATAATGCCTACTTTTATGCAGCTAGATTTTGCAGCCGCTTTTGATATATCAATGATGAGTGTTATTTTTGCTTTCTTGTTTGTCGATCTTTTTGATACTTCGGGTACATTAGTTGCGGTAACTCAAAAAGCAGGTTTAGCTGATGAAAAAGGTAACATGCCTCGTTTAGGGCGCGCATTAAGTGCTGACAGCTCAGCAACAATTGCAGGTGCGATGCTAGGTACGTCTACGACTACATCGTATATAGAATCGGTTGCTGGTGTATCTGTTGGCGGACGTACTGGCTTAACAGCTGTAGTTGTAGGCATTTGCTTTTTACTAATGATGTTTTTTGCACCGCTTGCACAAATGGTACCGGCTTATGCTACGGCAGGCGCTATTTTATATGTCGCTGTTCTGATGCTGCAAAATTTAAAGTTTGTAAACTGGGATGATATGACCGATGCAATTCCTGTTACTGTGGTATTACTAATGACACCATTAACGTTTTCGATTGCGCACGGTATTGCACTTGGTTTTATATCTTATACGGCGGTTAAAGTCTTGTGCGGTAAGCAAGATCAAGTCAGTATTAGTGTTTGGATATTAACAGCCTTGTTTGTTTTCAAGTTTGCATTTTTGTCTTAATAGCTAACAAAAAAGCCTGCACAAATTTTAATTTGTGCAGGCTTTTTTAATGCTTTTATAAAAGCACTACCATTTCTTTTTAGGAGCAAACAGTATATCTAAGTCGTCTTGCTCTTCTTCTGTTTTCTTTTTAAGTGCGCTTGCATTAGAAGCTCGCAGTTCAACACTAATTGCTTCTAAGTAACCCTCAACTTCTAGCCGTTTTGAAGTTACGTATTCATCAGAGTAGGTGACTGCACTGAGTGTTGCCTGCGCTTTTTCAAAGTACTGTCTTGCAGAGCCAACCATACTGGCTGAGCGGGCAGACAAGCCACGTTTTATTTGGCTTTCAATATTAATACGCAGTTGTAGTTTTTCGAGACGTTTATCTTCTAAAACAAAAACTTGGCTATCAATACGACCTTTGCTGTGTTCAGAGCGTAAAATTGAGCGTAATTTTTTAATGCCTTGAATTAGGCCTACAAGTTGTTTGTCATTACTCGGTAGCGTTAAAGCTTCACTGCTATTATCTTGAACTGGATTAGATAAGTGCGTTTTTGCTTCACTTAAGCGGCTTTTAAGTGCTTTAGATGTTTGCGAGTTAGTAACCATTGTATTTAAGGCTTCGTAAATACGGCGCTGTAATGTACGAATTAGATTTTCAGAAAGGGGGATGTTAGTACTATTCATTAGTGCCTCTTCCGTTTCTTCTATTATAGCTTTTTGTTTTGTAAGCTCTTTACGGCGTTCTGCCTCTTGTTTTTCTTTGTGTTGTTGTACAGCACTTACCCAAAGTGCAATCACAATCAATGCAACTATAAGCACTATTATAATAGAAACGATCATGGTGTAATTCTCGGATATATAACCTAATTATTTAATCTTACATTAAATATACGTTAACAGGGTAGCTTTGCGCCGATTAACTTAAAAAATATACCAAAAAATTGATAGGTTGAGCTCTTTATAAACTGCAGTAAGCCTAAGGGCTTATAAACTAAAGCTGAATAATCATCGCTACCTGAAGCATATTTATTATGCTAGCCTTGAGCTCTAATCAGATAATTGCACACCTAAAGACCTAAAGTGCTATTTTACGTAAATAACACTTGGTTTTAAGCGGTATTGCCTTTATAAATAATATGAATAATAACGTTAAAATTTGCAGCCATGAAATTACAACAACTCAGATACATCGTAGAAGTACAAAATCATAAATTAAATGTTTCAGCGACTGCTGAGAGTTTATTTACCTCGCAGCCAGGAATTTCTAAACAAGTACGCATGTTAGAAGATGAGTTGGGTGTGCAAATTTTTGGTCGCAGTGGTAAGCATTTAACGCATGTAACCGGTGCTGGCGAAGATATTATTAATATTTCTCGTGAAATACTCTCTAAAGTAGAAGGTATTAAAGCCGTTGCTAATGAGCATACGCTACCTGATCAAGGTAAGTTAAATATTGCTACAACACATACCCAAGCTCGTTATGCTTTGCCTAACGTAATTCAAGGGTTTATGAAAAAATACCCTGCGGTATCGCTTCATATGCACCAAGGTACTCCACAGCAAATATCGGATGCTGCAGCACGCGGTGATGCCGATTTTGCTATTGCAACAGAAGCACTGCATTTGTATTCAGATTTAGTTATGCTGCCTTGCTACCATTGGAATCGCAGTATTGTTGTCGCTAAAGACCATCCGTTGGCTAAAAAGGCAAATAGTTTAACCGTTGCTGATATTGCTCAATATCCACTCATTACATATGTATTTGGTTTTACGGGCCGCTCAGAGTTAGATAAAGCGTTTAGCGCACACGGGCTTGAACCACACATTGTATTTACCGCAACCGATGCTGATGTTATAAAAACTTACGTACGACTGGGTTTAGGAGTTGGTGTTGTTGCTTCAATGGCGATAGATCAAGTGAGCGATACCGATTTAGTGTGTATTGATGCAAGCCACTTATTTGAAGCTAGTACGACCAAAATTGGTTTTAGAAAGGGCAGCTTTTTGCGTACTTATATGTATGATTTTATCGAACGTTTTGCACCGCACTTAACTAAAGAGCGAGTAGAGCGAGCAAGCTTATTACGTAACCAAGATGACGTAGATAAGTTATTTGCAGATATAGAGTTACCCGTTAAATAATGTCACTACATTAAACGAATAATAAAAAAGCCGCCTATTTTAAAAATAGGCGGCTTTTTCTTGTTATAGCGAGCTGATTAACATTCGATAATATTAACAGCCAATCCACCGCGAGCGGTTTCTTTATATTTAGTTTTCATATCGTTACCAGTTTCAAGCATGGTTTTAATCACTTTATCAAGCGATACCTTTTGCTCGCCACTGCCACGTATAGCTAAACGTGAAGCGTTAATTGCTTTAATAGCGCCCATTGCATTACGTTCAATACACGGTACTTGTACTAAGCCACCAACAGGGTCGCACGTTAGGCCTAAATTATGTTCCATACCAATTTCTGCTGCGTTTTCTACTTGCACAACATTGCCACCAACAATTTCTGTTAATGCGCCTGCAGCCATAGAGCACGCAACGCCGACTTCACCTTGGCAACCTACTTCGGCACCCGATATAGAGGCATTCTTTTTATATAAAATACCAATAGCAGCAGCGGTTAATAAATAACGCGTGGCTATATCGCGGTCTACTTCTTTCACAAATGTGTGATAGTACATAAGCACAGCCGGTAAAATACCCGCAGCACCATTAGTTGGTGCGGTAACTACACGGCCACCTGCCGCGTTTTCTTCGTTTACGGCAAGGGCAAATAAATCAACCCAGTCCATTGCACGAAGCGGGTCGTTACTGACCTCTATATTTAGTTTTAAGTATAAGCTGGGCGCACGGCGTTTTACTTTTAAGCCGCCAGGTAAAATACCTTCGGTGCGCATACCACGGTCAATACAAGCCATCATTACTTTCCAAATATGGAACAATGTGTCTTTTACTTCGTCTTCAGTGCGCAGTGTTTTTTCGTTTTTCATCATCAAGGTAGAAACACTAAACCCAGACTCTTTACACATCTCTAGTAGTTCTTTTGCGCTACCAAATGGGAAGGGGGCTGGATTTTCTTCTCTAATATCGAGGGCTGCCTGTTTTTCGTTTTCAAACTCTTCGTCGGTAACAATGAAGCCACCGCCAATAGAGTAATATACTTTGCTATAAACTTTTTCGCCGTTGTTTGAGGCGATAATTTCCATTGCATTAGAATGCTTAGGCAGTGTTTTACGACGATGAAAAACAATAGCACCTTGTTTTGGAAACTTAGCTTTGTGTGTTTTGTTTAGATAAATAACCTGATCTTTTTCGATGGTTGCTAAAATGTCGTCGACTAAATCGGCATCAATTGTTTCAGGATCGTAACCGGCTAAACCAAGAATTACGGCTTTACCCGAGCCATGGCCAACACCTGTTTGACCAAGAGAGCCATAAAGCTCTACTTTAATATCGGTAACATTTGCTAATAATTGTTGTTCTTGTAGGTCATTAACAAATAAGCGTGATGCGCGCATTGGGCCAACGGTGTGTGATGACGAAGGGCCAATACCAATGCTAAACATATCAAATGCACTGATCATAATGTGTGTGTCTCTACTTTGTTTTATCAGCACGAAGCTGCTCTTTGAACGGTCGAGCATGATAACGTGGAATTGTGATTGTGTAACTACTAATAACGAAGATTTAAACTGGTAAGGCGAGTTGTTTTGTAAAGTTTTTTATAATGCTTGCAGTCGCACCCCAAAGTAAACCATGCGGCGTTTTAAAACCTTGCAAAATAACCGTTTTCCCAAATCGTTGAAAAGGTAAGGGTTGCCAGTTAGCTTCGTTATTTAACTCAGTGACAGAGAGCAAAAAGCTCGCTTGTACCTCATTATAGTCATTTTCCCAGGTGGTGTCTTTTTTGAGTAAACCTACATAGGGGCTAATACTAAAACCCGTTAAGGTTGAATACTCAGGTAAGTGACCTAATACATTAACGTTGCTTTGGGCAATATTTAGCTCTTCTTTTAGTTCGCGAAGGGCTGTGGTGCGAAGGGTAATGTCGCTTACTTCAAACTTACCTCCGGGCAAACAAATCTCCCCAGGGTGATGGTGTAAATAAGTAGGGCGTTTACACAGTAAAATATGTGCATGGTTATCTATATCAATAATTGGCAGCATAACAGCGCTAGCACGTTTTTTACGCGTGTCTTTTAACTGGTTTGGCGCAGCTGTAGGGCTTAACAGAAACCGCGCCATAATGTGTTCACTATTCAAAACGACCTACTGTTTTAATAAAGGGAGGATTTTATTTACTTTATCGTAAGTTTCTTGATATTCCAATTCGACTTTAGAATCAGCGACTATTCCACCACCTGCCCAGCAGTAAATTTGCGCTTTGTGGCACACCAAGGTGCGAATAGTAATACTCGTATCCATATTTCCACATGCACTTAAATAACCAATTGAACCACAATAAATGCTGCGGCGATGCGGCTCTAGTTCTTCAATTATTTCCATAGCTCTAATTTTTGGCGCACCGGTGATTGAGCCACCCGGAAAAGCCGCTTTTAGCTGATCGACCGCTGTTTTACCTTCATCAAGTTCTGAGGTGACCGTGCTTACTAAATGATGGACTGCCGGAAAGCTTTCAATAGCAAAAAGGGAAGGGACGTGAACGCTGCCTGGTTTTGCTACTTTGCCTAAGTCGTTACGCAGTAAATCAACAATCATTACATTTTCAGCGCGATCTTTAGCTGATGCTGCGAGTATTTGCGCTTGGCGTTGATCCTCTAGTGCATCTGCTTTTCGCGGCAGTGTGCCTTTAATTGGCTTGGTTTCTACAACGTTATTATTTACAGATATAAAGCGCTCAGGAGAAATTGATAAAATAGCCCCTTGAGGGTGATTTATAAAGCTCGAGAATGGCGCTTTATTTGCCTCACGCAGTTTAATATAAGCTGCCCAAGGGGAGCCTTCAAACTGAGCGTTAAAGCGCTGCGCTAAATTAATTTGGTAACAATCGCCACTTTTTAAATACTCCTCAATTTGGGCAAACTTTGCAGCGTATTCCGTTTCGCTCATATTTGATTGCCAGTCGCTATTTAGGGCAAAGGACTGTGTATTAACTTGGGAGTTAACGTGTGTATTTAAATATTGCTGATAAAGCGCTAATCGATCGGTGTTTGGCTGCGATACATAAAACCAGCTTTGTTGCTGCTTGTCGTAAATAAGGGCATCTAAGTAAAGGCCAATAGCCATTTGGGGAAGGTTAATATCTTCAATAGCACGAGTGGGGATATTTTCAATTGTACGGCCTAGGTCGTAGCCAAAGTAGCCAAGCCAGCCGCCGTTAAAGGGTAAATCGTAACCGGCTTTTGTTTTATCAAGATGCGAAAGCTCATTATTCATAATTTCAAAGCAGTTATCACTACTTTCTATATTATTTAAAAAGCTTTTATTATTTTTTACTTCAAGGGTACTTTGCGGCTCAATGGCAATAATATCAAAACGGCTGTTTATATGATTACTATTTGCAGAATCTAATAGAATTGCATAAGGCAAATGTGAAAAATGCGCAAAAACGTCAATGCAGTTTTGTGTTATGCCTAATTTAATACAATTTTTTTTATTGTTTAGCATTTACTGCCCCTTTAAGAACTGGCTCGAAACGGGCTGGGAGGGTATCATAAGTCAAATTTTTTGGCAGCACTAAGCTGTAAAAAACAGTGCAAACCACCGTCACCGGTTTGATTTAGATTACGCGACAACGCGTAACGGTAACTTAAGGAACCACTATGAGTACAATTTGTCAGCAAGACTTTATTGATAGCATTGAAGATGCATTGCAATATATTTCGTTCTATCACCCACTTGATTTTGTTCAAGCTCTCGAAAAAGCTTACAACAAAGAACAAAGTAAAGCGGCTAAAGACGCCATTGCACAAATTTTAATTAACTCACGCATGTCGGCTGAAGGCAAGCGTCCACTTTGCCAAGATACCGGTATTATTACCTGTTTTGTTAAAGTAGGTATGGATGTTAAGTGGGATAAAACTGATTTAACCGTTCAACAAATGGTTGATGAAGGTACTCGTCGTGCATATTTGAATCCAGATAACCCTTTACGTGCATCTATTGTTGCAGACCCTGCTGGCACGCGTAAAAACACGAAAGATAATACGCCTTCGGTTGTGCATATCGATTTAGTAGCGGGCGGTAAAGTAGAAGTAATGGTTGCGGCTAAAGGCGGCGGCTCTGAAAACAAAAGTAAAATGGTTATGTTAAACCCGTCAGATGATGTTGCTGAATGGGTAGAAAAAACACTACCAACAATGGGTGCTGGTTGGTGTCCGCCAGGCATGCTAGGAATAGGTATTGGTGGTACGGCTGAAAAAGCGGCAGTAATGGCTAAAGAGTCGTTAATGGACCCGGTTGATATCCATGAACTAATGGAGCGCGGCGCAGAAACAACTGAGGAAAAACTGCGTTTAGAAATTTTTGACCGTGCTAATAAATTAGGTATTGGCGCACAAGGCTTAGGCGGTTTAACAACGGTTGTTGATGTTAAAATTAAAACAGCACCAACGCATGCGGCTTCAAAACCTGTAGTAATGATCCCTAACTGTGCGGCAACTCGCCATGTACATTTTACACTTGACGGTTCTGGCCCTGCTAATTTAAAAGCACCTAAGCTAGAAGATTGGCCACAAGTAACATTTGAAGTGGGCGAAGGCACACGTCGTGTTGACTTAAATACACTGACTAAAAAAGATGTTCAAGAATGGAAAATGGGCGAAACTGTTTTACTTTCGGGCACTATTTTAACAGGTCGTGATGCAGCGCATAAACGTTTGCAAGATATGATCAACTCAGGTGAAGGTTTACCAAAAGGCGTAGACTTTGATAATAAATTTATTTATTACGTAGGCCCTGTGGATGCGGTACGTGATGAAGCAGTTGGTCCTGCAGGCCCTACAACTGCAACTCGTATGGATAAATTTACCGATATGATGCTAGAAAAAACAGGCATTGTAGGCATGATTGGTAAAGCTGAACGTGGACCTGCAACTGTTGAGTCTATTAAAGAGCATAAATCTGTTTATTTAATGGCTGTAGGCGGCGCAGCTTACTTAGTATCTAAAGCGATTAAAAAAGCACGCGTAGTTGCTTTTGAAGATTTAGGTATGGAAGCTATTTATGAATTTGAAGTAGAAGATATGCCAGTGACCGTTGCAGTAGACAGTGAAGGCGCCAATGCGCATACACAAGGCCCTGCAATCTGGAAAGCTAAAATAGAAGAGCTTGATAGCAAGCTAAAATAACGTACGTTATGTTTTTAAAAAGCGAGCCTAGTGCTCGCTTTTTTGTTTTTTAAATAGAGTCATTATCAAGCTTACAGCTCTGACCAGTTTGCGAAAAGCTCACTTTTTACTGGAAACCTATAGGCAGCAGTACCTGGCGGGTAAGCAGCACTTGTATATTAAACTTTACACGCAATAGCTGTATTACGTTCACGTAAACGTAAGTTGGTGTGGTTGTTCTATTTATAGTTTTTAAAACTTACAAATAACGATTTTGTGAATTTTTTATCTATACAATGGTTTTAATCCGGTTATTTAATTTAAGCTTGGTGTTTTCATTGGTTTTATCTTCTGTGAGTATAGCGAACTCTAATATGAAGTGATAAAGTCTCGGCAATTTCCAGCGCGCATACCCTCTCACGGGTTAACTATTTCGGAGTATTTTAAGTGGCTGTGTTTAATCGAGTTGAATTTGATAACCATGAACAAGTGGTTTTTTGTTCTGATGAAGAGTCGGGTTTAAAAGCAATTATTGCTGTACATAATACCAACCTAGGTCCTGCTGTTGGCGGATGTAGAATGTGGGATTATGCGAACGACGAAGATGCTGTTTACGACGTGCTACGTTTATCAAAGGGCATGACTTATAAAAATGCAGTTGCGCGCTTACCATTTGGTGGTGGTAAATCTGTAATTATAGGTAACGCGAAAGAAATTAAATCTGAGCAATTATTCCGTGCATTTGGCCGCCAGTTAGAGCGATTAAATGGCAGCTATTACTCAGCAGAAGATGTAAACATCACATGTGCTGATGTAGCTATTATGAATAAAGAAACTAATTACGTACTGGGTCTTGAAGGTAAAAGTGGTAACCCATCGCCATTTACAGCATACGGTACGTTTTTAGGAATTAAAGCAGCGCTACAGCATCAACGTGGTCATCAAAATTTTGCAGGTGTGAAAGTGGCTGTTCAAGGTTTAGGTGCTGTTGCTTATGGTTTATGTAAGCATTTAGCTGATGCGGGCGCTGAGTTGTTTGTAACAGATATTAACCAAGTTGCAATTGATCGCGTAGTTAATGATTTTGGCGCGACTGCGGTTGGCATTGATGAAATTTACGACTTAGATGTTGATGTTTATGCACCGTGTGCATTAGGTGCAACTATTAACGATTTAACGATACCGCGTTTAAAAGCGACTATTATTGCAGGCTGTGCTAATAATCAGTTAGCAGAGTCTCGCCACGGTGAAGTTATTCGTGAAAAAGGCATTTTATATGCACCAGATTACGTAATTAACGCTGGTGGTATTATTAATGTTTATTACGAAACAGCGCCAGAAGGTTACAGTGCAGCAGCGTCTAATAAACATGTTGAAGGTATTTTTAATACGTTAACTGAAATCTTTGCCCGTAGCGAAAAAGAGCAAAAATCAACGCATTTAATTGCTGACGAATTAGCGCAAGAGATCATTAAAAACGGTCTATAAATTTAAGCTAAAATGCAATAAGGGTGTGCAATTGCACACCTTTTGTTTATCTGTAAGTTAATGCAATTATTACTGAACAGCGGTACACTTTATTTTTAATTTTGTGCGGCAAATTATGACTCCCTCAACTTCTCTCATGCAGCCTATCGATTTAGATAATTGGCCTAGAAAGCAACACTTTGAATTATTTAAACACTTTTCTCAGCCTTACTTTAATGTGTGTGTGCGTTTAGATGCTCAAGCACTTTACGACTATTGCAAAACCAATCAATTTTCTTTTTTTCAAGCGTATGTATATTGCACCTTAAAAGCGTGCCATGAGTACGATTCAATAATGCTACGTATAATAGATAATCAACCATGGTTACTTAATAGTGTTCGCGCAAGTGTGGTTGAGTTGTCTGAAAACGATACGTTTGTTTTTAGTTATTTTAACAGCACAGGCGAGTTTAAAGAGTTTGCAAATCATGCAAGTGGCGTAAGCAAAAAAGCGAAATTACAGCCGTTATTTTCTGATGCATTTGCTCAAACAGAAGGGCAGGCAGATTTAATTCATATATCTGTTTTGCCGTGGCTGAATTTTAGTGCGTTTTCGCATGCATTTAGTGAAGGGCAGAGTTTAGGCATTCCTAAATTTGTATTTGGTCAGTTTGATAAACACACAGGCACAATGCCTTTAGCTATCGATGTACACCATTCATTAATGGATGGTTTGCACGTAGCGAAATTTATAAACACATTGCAGGGTACATTTGATACCTTTTGCAAAAATTAACTTTAAACACATCAGTAACGGCAGTGCAAAGCAGTAAACAATTTATAAGTAATCTATAAGCAATGCGATGTGAATTACTTTATATTCAAATACATAACCTTGTATGCTTGAAAAGCACGTGTGCTGGACATATTTATATACCATACCTTAGCTCAGGAAATCCCCATGATAAATGGACTGTTAATTGTTGTTTTAATTCTTTTTGTGGTGATTTTCTGGCGTTGGCCATCAATTCAAAACCGATTATGGCGCAGTAAATATAAAGACTTTGCTTTAAATTCGCAGCAAAAAGATATTTTACTGCGTTGCATGCCCATCTATAAAAAAATGACCGACGCCGACAGAGAAAAATTAGAGCGACATATTACGTGGTTTTTAAACGAAAAACGCTTTGTCGGTTGTGATGGCTTAAGGCTAACGTCTGCAATGAAGTTAATTGTTGCCGCCGATGCGTGTGTATTAGTACTTAATAAACCGTGGCCGTTATATAGAAATGTAAAAGAAATTTTATTATATCCAAGTGCTTATTATGCTCCGCAATCAACTCGCGATAGTGCAGGACTTGTGAGTTACCATAATACGGTAAGACTAGGCGAGTCATGGCCTGGCGGCACGCTCGTTTTAAGCTGGCATGATGTACTTGAGGGTAATCGTTTACCAAGCGATGGACATAACTTGGTATTTCATGAGTTTGCGCATCAACTCGATCAAGAAACAGGTAAAACAACGGGCACACCCATTTTAAAAAGCTCAGCAGATTACAATGAGTGGGGCCGAGTATTTAGCCGTGCTTTCACCCAGTTAAAAAGCCATGTTGCCTATAGCATGCCGCATGTTATTCACAGCTATGGTGCGACTAACGAAGCTGAGTTTTTTGCTGTACTCACCGAAACCTTCCTCGAAAAACCCGCAGAGCTTCGCCGATACGATCCTGAAATTTACAGTATGCTAGTTAATTACTATCAATTTGACCCTATTGTTTGGCATTAAACCTACATAAACCGCGCTTTATCATATAACGCTGGCAAGTTGCGTTTGTTTTTGTTGCAATCATGTGAAATAGTTTTTACTGCAACAATAACAAGCGAGAAACGCATGAAAAAAATGCTTCATACAGTATTGGCGCTGTCGGTGTCATTAGCGATAGGGCAGGTAAATGCTGCTGAAAAAGACGAACAAAAATGGCAAGTAGATTCACCTAAGGGGCAATTTGTTGACGCTGCAATTAGCGTTGAGCAGGGCACATGGATGAATATAGATATTAGCCCTGATGGTAAAACCGTGGTGTTTGACTTACTTGGCGATATTTACACTATGCCAATGAGTGGTGGTACAGCTACAAAGCTCACCTCTGATATTGCATGGCAAATGCAACCACGCTTTAGTCCTAACGGCAAAAGTATTGCGTTTACCTCCGACCAAGGTGGTGGCGATAACATTTGGATAATGGACTTAAATGGTGAAAATCAACACGCTGTTACCGATGAAACCTTTAGATTACTAAATAGTCCTGCATGGAGTCCTGATGGCGACTACTTAGTTGCGCGTAAACACTTTACAGCTAGCCGCTCATTGGGAGCAGGTGAAGTGTGGTTGTATCACAAAGCGGGTGGTAAGGGCGTACAGCTTACAAAACGCGAGAACGATCAAAAAGATTTAGGTGAGCCAATGTTTTCACCTGATGGTCGTTATGTATACTTTTCGCATGATGCAACACCCGGTAAAACCTTTCATTATTCAAAGGATTCTGTAGCGGGCATTTATAAAATTAAGCGCTACGACCGTGAAACGGGTGAAATTGAAACCATAATCGATACGATGGGCGGTGCTATTAGGCCTACACCATCATCAGATGGTAAAAAACTTGCTTATATAAAGCGTGATGACTTTCAAACTAGCTTGTATTTATATGACTTAACTAGCGGTGAGCACACTAAGCTTTACGATAAGCTTGAGCGAGATATGCAAGAAACATGGGCTATTCATGGTGTATACCCAACTATTGCATGGACACCCGATAACGAAGAGTTAGTATTTTGGGCTGGTGGTACAATTCACAAGCTAGATGTTGCAGACAAATCCGTTAAAACCATTCCTTTTAAAGTGCAAACTACTAAAAAAATTCAAAAAGCGGTGCGCTTTACACAAAACTTAGATACTGATGAGTTTGATGTAAAAATGCTGCGTAATGTGCAAGTAAGCCCCGATGGCGAAACGGCAATTTTTGAAGCGCTTGGGCATATTTATAAACGCGATTTAGAGTCGGGTAAAATTAAGCGTTTAACAAAGCAAACTGACCATTACGAATTATTTCCACAGTACTCTCGCGATGGTAAAAAAATAGTTTACACCACATGGGATGACAACAAACAAGGGTCTGTAAGGGTTGTGTCTGTGCGCAGTGGTCGTGGCGATACAATAACTAAAGAGCCTGGCAAGTACGTAGAGCCTACGTTTAGTCCAGATGGGAAAACGGTTGTTTATCGAAAAGCCACGGGGGGCAGTATTTTAAACCCTAAGTGGTCACTTAATCCGGGGGTTTATAGCGTAAGCGCAAAAGGCGGTAAAAGTGAGCTTCTTTCAAAAAGTGGTTATCAACCACAATTTGGAGATGCAAACGATCGCGTTTTTATAATGAGTCCTTGGCCAAAACCAACGCTTAGTGTAGTTGAGCTTGAAAGTAAAAAAGTTCGCAAACTGTACGAGTCAGAACATGCTACTGAATTTAGAGTATCACCAGATGGGCAATACCTCGCTTTTGCTGAGCGATTTAAAGTATTTGTAACGCCGTTTGTTCAAAGTGGTAAAACAATTAATATTGGGCCTAAAGACAGTCAATTTCCAATAGAGCAGTTATCAGTGCGTGCTGGTGAAAACATTAGCTGGAGTGCTAAGAGCAACAAACTTTACTGGACATTAGGGCCTGAGCTTTATCATGCAAGCCTTGAAGGGATGTTTGCCATTAACAAAGCTGAAGATGCCGACTTTAAAGTGAAAAGTGGCGATAATATCGGTTTCATTAAAAAAATGGCAGAGCCTAAAGGTATGATTGCGCTCACTGGTGCAAAAATTATAACTATGGACGGCGAAAAGGTTATTGAAAATGGTGTAATTATCACTGATGGTAAGCATATTAAAGCAATTGGTACAGCCAGCGATATAAGCATTCCTAAAGGTGCTGAGGTTATTGATGTAACAGGTAAAACTATTATGCCTGGTATTGTTGATGCTCATGCACATGGCTCGCAAGCAAGTGACGAAATTATACCTGAGCAAAACTGGAAAAACTTTGCAGGTTTAGCGTTAGGTGTTACTACAATTCACGATCCATCAAACGATACCTCTGAAATATTTACCGCAAGCGAAATGCAAAAGGCAGGCATGATTGTTGGCCCGCGTATTTTCTCAACCGGTACTATTTTATATGGCGCAAATATGCCAGGTTATACTTCGCATATTGACTCGTTAGACGATGCTAAATTTCATTTAGAGCGCCTTAAAAAAGTAGGTGCATTTAGTGTTAAGTCGTATAACCAGCCACGCCGAGAGCAGCGCCAACAAGTTATTGAAGCAGGTCGTGAACTTGAAATGATGGTAGTACCAGAAGGCGGCTCATTATTACAACATAACTTAAGTATGATTGTAGATGGACACACAGGTATCGAGCATTCAATCCCTGTAGAGCACATATACGACGATATAAAGCAGTTATGGTCGCAAAGTGATGTTGGGTATACACCAACACTTGTAGTGGCTTATGGTGGTATTTGGGGTGAAAATTACTGGTACGATAAAACTGATGTATGGAATCATCCGCGTTTAAGTAAATTTGTGCCTAAAAATCAATTATTACCACGCTCTATGCGCCGAGTTAAAGCGCCCGATCATCACTATAACCACTTTAATAACGCACGCGTTGCTGCTGAGCTGCAAGACCTAGGTGTATTAGTTAACTTAGGTGCTCACGGTCAGCGTGAAGGCTTAGGTGCACACTGGGAGATGTGGATGTTTGCACAAGGCGGAATGACATCACTTGAAGCTATACGTGCATCGACAATTGATCCGGCTAAGTATTTAGGGCTTGATAAAAACGTAGGATCACTTGAAGTTGGCAAGCTGGCAGATTTAATGGTTATAGATGGCGATCCACTTAAAAACATTCGAGATTCGGATAAAGTAGATTACACCATGATCAATGGTCGCTTATTCAATGCCGAAACAATGAATGAAGTAGGTAAAAAAGAGCGCGAACCACTTTACTTCGAAAAGTTATAATTTATTTTGATCTTTTGAAAGCGGCTACATAGCCGCTTTTTTTAGTCTTACTCAACTTATAAGGCTCTATTTTTTTGATTAAATGGTGCAATTAAGGTTGGAAGACGATAATTAATATAATTTTTAGATATTTTTTTAGCAAATCGCGCACATAAAAAAACCGCTTAACGCGGTTTCTTTTAAAAATCATAAATGTTGATTAAACAACACCGCGCGGTAAGCGACAGTCATGATCTTTACGAGCTAAAATTACAATCCAAAGTTCTTCCGCTGTGTAACCTTCTTCGTTTTCGGTAACAACAGTGAATGGCGCTTTTTTCTGTGCTTTAACAGGCGCAGCTGCTTTTGGTTTTTTCGTTTTAGTTGTTTTACCAGAGTTTAACTTTTTAGTAAGCTCTGCTACGTCAGCTAGGCGTAAATTTTTACCGCCATCAATGCTGTACCAACCAGGTTTAGTTGTGATTTCAGGTTTTTTACCATTGGCAGTTTCGTACGCTGCTTCAAAGGCAGATAACACTTCTGTTTTGTCTAGTTTGCTCATCAGAGACCCTATACGTTGTGAACACAGATAAAGAAGAGGTATTTATACCTATTTTAAAACAGTTTTTCAATTTTTTGCGATTTTCCTTCCATTTTAGGGCTATAAACGCCAAAATTTGCACAAAATTCAGTGCTAAGTAAGGTAAGTTATATGCAACGTAGAGAATTTAACCAACTCCTAAATGACATTTTAAAACCTCATTTAATTAAAGATTTTTGCCCAAATGGCTTACAAGTTGAAGGTAAAAACGAAATTAAAAAAATTGTGACGGGTGTAACCGCAAGTCAAGCTTTAATAGATGCTGCCATTGAGCAACAAGCAGATGCTATTTTAGTTCATCATGGATTTTTTTGGAAAGGGGAATCCCAACCAATAACGGGAATGAAAAAGCGTCGTATAGGTGCGTTATTAGCACACGATATTAATTTATTTGGCTATCACTTACCACTCGATATTCATCCAGCAGTTGGCAATAACGCGCAACTTGCAAAGTTATTGGATATTGAAATTGAAACAGGGCTAGAGCCAACTTCAAATAGCGTAGCAATGAAAGGGCGTTTAAAAACACCATTAAGTGGTGAAGATTTTGCAGATAAAATTGCAAAAGTGCTAAATCGAACCCCACTCACAAGTTTAGTACGTTCAACAAAAATTGAAACCATTGCACTGTGCACCGGTGGTGGGCAAGGGTATATTGATTTAGCTGCAGAGCAAGGCATTGATGCTTATTTAACGGGTGAGGCATCGGAGCAAACAATTCATAGTTCTCGTGAGCAAAACATTGATTTTTTTGCCGCAGGGCATCATGCAACAGAGCGCTATGGTGTAAAAGCTCTGGGTGAGTTACTTGCTCAAGAGCATGGTTTTGATGTGACATTTATAGACATAGATAACCCAGTTTAACTAGGCTATCTATTAGTTAACCTGAACTCTACTTGAGATAGATTTATTATCTAGAGTTCATATATGGTCTCCTCCAGTATTGCAAGGTGTCATTCAACGATAGCAGGGACAGGTTTGCTGTCATATATACGGTCTTTTAGTGAAGATTATTACTTCTGACCTTGATGTAATCCGCGCATATTGTCCTGATCAGGTTATCGGTATTTACTACCACTGAACTCTATAGGTTTTCAATATGCAGGTTTGACCTGTTATGTCATCGTTTTAGCCACTTACGCAATTCTTTGAAGAGTATTTATACGGGTGAGTAACTCTCACCTGAAGCGCTAATAGCCCAAGCCATTCTCGCCATCTTGTTGGCATAAGCTACACATGCTCGATTATGCCCTCGAGTTTGAACCAGTCGGTTTATCCATTGACTTAATTTATCATTCTTCGTTTTTGCTCTTGAGACAACAGCTTTTGCTCCTTGGATCAACAGGCACCTTAAGTAGCTATTTCCTCGCTTACTTATCCCAAGTAAAGTATCTTTTCCGCCACTACTGTGTTGACGCGGAACGATACCTAAAGACGCTGAAACATCGCGGCCTCTTTTATAGTTACTGCCATTTCCAACTTCATTGAAATAGGCGCTTGATACCATAGGACCAAATCCAGGTATTGTTTGGATCCGTTGGCAAATATCATTATTTTTTGCTGTTTCAACTATTAATGTACTGTAAGTTTCAATGCAGCTGTCTAAGTTACTCAATTGTGTTTCTAACTGCTTTAGTACCGCTTTAAATGCGCCTGATAATCCGGTATTTTCATCTTCTAAAATTAGGGGGATACTTTTGCGTATTGTGTTTACACCCTGATTTAAAATAATTCCGTATTCAGCAGTTAAGCCTCGGATTTGATTGCATAGTGCCGTTCTTTGTCTGACCGCTAATTCTCTCGCTTTGTGCTGTGCTTGGTTATCTTGTTGCTCAACTGATTTTATACAGACACTCTTAATATGATGTTGTTTTGAAGCAACGCTAATTGCTAAAGCATCGTTATAATCATTTTTATTGCCAACTAAGAAGGCTTTTACATGCTGAGGTGGAATAAGCTTAATCTGATGACCACATTTTCTGATTTCTCGAGCCCAAAAATGAGAAGTTGCACAGGCCTCTAAAGCAACTAAACACGTAGTGTGTTGTTGGAAAAAAGATAACACTTGCGCACGCTTTAACATTTTCTTTTTAACTAAGCGCCCTTGTTCATTGCAGCACACCACATGGAAAAATCTTTTTGCTATGTCTAAACCAATTGTTGTAATCTTCATTTTGGTCTTCTCCCTTTGATTATTGTAACCACTTTAATCATGGCACATAGATGCCGTATAGGGAGGAGACCATTACATCAGGTTA
>NZ_WTKV01000018.1:0-106648 GCF_011378705.1 Pseudoalteromonas sp. SA25
TAACACCATTCAGTTAAGCATGCTTTGACTTAATGGTGTACCGAGTTTTTGAAATTCGAACGGTCCTACTTTTGGGCCGTTTTCTTTTTTCTGGAAGAATATAACGTTTCACTCGTTCTCGCATTGCCCTTAATTTCTTTGGAATTGAACCTGGCGAAGCGATGGCACACCAGAGTATTTCATCCTGTATATCCCGCAAAGCCATGACAAAACTAATTCTCAGCGGGGAGACTTTAGCCTCTTTGGCTATTCGACTTATCTCTACTCGAATTAAATTGTAGGCTAGCAATATACCCCATAGCTCTTGATTGACTCCATCCACAGTCTGACTACGCAAAAGAATACTATCCTCAAGCATCTGGTGTTTTATTTCTCCATAGCTATTTTCAATTTCCCAGCGCTCGAAATAGACATCAAGAATGGCCTGTGCACCAAAAGCCTGTTTATCATCCAAAGAGCACAGCAGACCTTTTATTTTTCCAGGCCCCATTGGCTCAGGATAAAGAACCAGTCTGGCCTGCCAGCACTCAGGAAGCGAAGGGTCTTGTTTTCTGGCATGCGCAGATACACTCATCTCTACTTTGAAGTCATGCTCAGAGTAAGATTCAATGACGGTGTATTGCGTGTTGCTTTTAATCGGGACCATCCAGTGCGACTGTGGGTGTTGCTTACGCCAATTAATCAGTAGCTCAGCGCTGAGATAACATCGGTCAAAAATAGTTAGACTGTTATCACTTACATGACCAAATAACTGCTTTGCGTAGTTCACCTCACCTTGATAACTGGGCCCGAAGGCAACGTGGTGTATCAACCGGCTACGCAAGGAGCTTAAGGCGCATAGGCGTACAATAGGATATTCTGTATGACGGTTTTTACTGTGCTTAATATAGTGAAAGTGCTCAGCAAGAGCTGGTGTATCGGGTGCACGAAATTGCGTTCCATCGACAGAAAATAACCGGAGTCCATACCACGTATCATCAGCATCTTCTTCTTGTGTCCAATGGGCTGCACATAGGTGAAATAAGGCTTGGAGGGGGTCGCTACTCAGGCGCTGTCTCGCTTGAGGAATAGCACTTGGAGCAACCGTATCGCCCAGGGTATCAGTGAGTGTTAAATCTAACTTCTCAACAACGTCACTAATAGAGCGGTCGCGAAAAAGACCCATTGCAATGATAAGCCAGACGACAAGCTCAGCAGGTAACTTACGTTTGCGAATACTTGCTTTATCGGTCTGTTCGAGCACATTAGAAATCCACTCAAGAGGGATATGTTTCTGAAATGTAGATAAAGAGTCAGGAGTGGCGAATATATCCGTATCAAGTAACCAATGACTAAGCATAAAAATACCCTCATAATCAAAAGATGATAAGGGTATTGTGAAGCAACCAAAAGATCGGTCAACCGATCAAAAATACCTTAACTGATCGGTGTTAACTTTTCAGTGGCTTTTAAAGGTTAATTATTTTACTGGTTATTAATCAGTCACAACCTCAGGGTTTGAAACTAATAACATCCGTCCGCGAGCAGCTAAGTAAGTAGCTACTTGCAACTGCATTTCTGCATTAGCGGCAGCACTGCCTTCAACAGTTGCAGCCTGTGCAGCATCTTGAGCTGGTGTTAATATAGAACCATGATGCCCTTTAGTAAATTTAACTAAGTAGCTTGCTGGTGTTTCACTCAATGCTTGCGAAGAACTTACTGTCTCAAGACCCATCAAGTTAGCTAATGGAATTGTGCCAGAAATAGGATTATTAGCTGCCATTGGTGGTATCACTTGGTCAGGCTTGTTATCAACACCATCACCCACAACAACATTAGTATAAACAGGAGTACCTAATGCTTTCACAGTGGCTGCGTAGTTAGTTGGGTCGCCACTATCTAGCGCAGTTTGCGCCGCAAAAGCAAACTGTGTAAATACACCTTGAATGTTAGTAAGTTTAGTCGTTTCACCCGCAGTGGTAAGTGATGCAATATATTCGTTGTAACCACATGTCAAGTAAGCTTCCATGTCTGGTATTAATGAGCCACAGTTAGAAACTGCATCTCCTTGTAAGTATGCAGTAAATTCATCAGCTTCTGTTGTACCCGCTTGTGAAAGTACTGAACCTTGAATAAATGGACCAAACGCAGCAGATTCAAGTAAGAAGCTTGCTATACCGCCACCACCACTTGCAAGAGCTACCGTGTTTACATTAAATAGCGGATCAAGCGTTTCTGCCATTGGCGTATTAGCTTGAGCAATAAATGCTGGAGCAACAATAGAACCTAGCGAATGCCCAATGTAGGTAACGTCTTTACTATTAATAGTTGTATCGTTAATAAAGTTTAAGCCTAAACGAAGGCCTAATAAATCAGCAGCCGATTGACGTAAGCTATCACGTGCAACAAGTAATGAACTTAAGTTCATGTAACTAAGCACAGAACCCGTTGTTGCATTAAAGTCGTCTGTTCCATCACCATCAACATCTATTCCGCGCTCACCATGTCTTGGATGGTCAATAGCAACCGTTGCAAAGCCTTGAATAGAAAGCTGCGCAGTTAAAGCAAGCATACTTTCTTTTTGTGTTGTAATACCGTGCTGCATAATCACAACAGGCCATCCACCTTCAGGCATTGCGATAGGATCTAATTGTAACTGTGCACGGACACCATTAATTATCGGTAAAATAGGTTTAGTAACTTGCACTGGCACATTTGCCATGCTTTGTACTTTTGGAATTGAGTTGTATTTTGTTAAATGGCGTGTGCTGTCTAGTCCTAAGTCACGTAATTGTCCGTCACTTAATGCAGAACATAAACCATCATTTTCACTAATAGGATCTGCAGGAAATGCATCGCCTGCAACGGCCTTATAACCAATTATTGCCACCGCGTTATCACACATACCTTGCCAATATGTATCACTTAAATCACTAATATCAGTACCCGTTGGTGTACCTAAGTACATCGGTAACATAATGCTACCTTTTTGATATTGCACACCAGAGAATGCAGCAGAGACTTCTACACCCTGAGAAGCAAATACTTGTTGTACATTTACCATAGGTTGTTCAGGAACTTGAAGCGCAGGAGTTGGTAACGCAGGCTGTTGCAAGCTTGCAGCTAGTAACTTTTTAATTGTCCCAAGTACAGGGCCTGCTGATTGAATAGTCATCGCACTAGAAAAAATAATATCTTCTTTTGTGATATCGCCTGAGCTAACTACTACATTTTCGTAACTGTTAACAGCCCCCTGCAAACCAAGTTGGGCTTCTGTAATTAATGGCGCTTCTTGTTTAACCAGCCCATAAGTAGAAGAAGGCTCAATAGAACGCCCTAATGAATCTTTAAGACCAGTAGTTAATACATTGATGTATGAGCTACCTGCCGTAAATGGTTTTAAAGGAATAATTGCAACGCCATCACCTGAAGCTTGAGTAACAAAGTCAACACCAAAAGTAAGCTCACCGAGCAATTTACAAGCAGTACCGGCAGCTACAACTGAACATTCTGCATCAGTTAAACTTGCACCCATTACAACTTCAAAAATTCTTACTGTACCAGGGGTCCCAGCAGACGCTTCATCTAAACTCACATTTGGTGGGAATGTTAAATCGATTTTATAAGGAACCTGCGAAGACCAACCATCAAGTGCACCTAGTGCAAGCTGAGGGTTTGCATAAGCTGCGCGCGAAATAGACACATTGTTGTCATCTAATTCACCAGGAATATTAAGTGTACCGTCTTGAGTTCCACTCATTAATAAATCATTAGGTACCGATAAGATACCTGCTGCTGGATCAAATGTAACTGTTGCTGTTGGGATAACTGGTGCTGTGTCGTTTTTGACATCTGTTAACGTTTCTCCACCGCCACAACCTGCTAAAGCAGCTGTAACCGAGAGTGAAAGTAGCATTTTTTTCATATTGTTGGCTCCGCACGTATTTTATTTTTATAGTGTGTTTAATCAGTGTATTAAGTTAAAACAATGTAATCAGGTTATTAATGAGACATTAGACCAGTTAAACTTAACGTAAAGTTTCTATTTTCGCCACCTAATTTTACAATAAATTCGATTACTTCACGTTTCGCTATGTTAAAATCAAAAAAATTATATGAATTGGTACTTTTATGCACACATATCAAGCAGCTGAAAACGCACTTAAAGATAAAGTTATTTTAATAACAGGCGCCGGTGATGGTATTGGCCGAGTTGCAGCAATTACGTATGCAAAATACGGCGCTACAGTTATCTTATTAGGAAAAACAACTAATAAACTTGAATGTGTTTACGATGAAATTGTTAATGCTGGCTACCCTAAACCTGCAATAGTCCCTATGGATTTAAAAGGCGCAACGAAGCAAAACTACCGTGACCTTGCTGCAACAATCGAATATCAGTTTGGACGCCTTGACGGGTTGCTTAATAATGCAGGTATTTTAGGGTCACTCGGTCCGCTTGAACATTTTTGCTCATCTACGTTCGAAAACATAATGAAAGTAAACGTGACTGCACAAGCAATGATCACTAAAGCACTTTTTCCTGTTCTTCGTAAGTCTGATAATGCATCGATAGTATTTACGTCATCAGGTGTAGGCCGCAAAGGTCGTGAATTTTGGGGGCCTTATGCCATCTCAAAATTTGCAGTAGAAGGTATGATGCAAACATGGGCATGTGAAGTAGGTAAAACGAATATTCGTGTAAACTGTATTAACCCAGG
This sequence comes from Pseudoalteromonas sp. SA25, assembly GCF_011378705.1. Classification (NCBI taxonomy): domain Bacteria; kingdom Pseudomonadati; phylum Pseudomonadota; class Gammaproteobacteria; order Alteromonadales; family Pseudoalteromonadaceae; genus Pseudoalteromonas; species Pseudoalteromonas sp. SA25. The sequence continues at coordinate 4,701 of NZ_WTKV01000018.1, forward strand.
CGCTACTCGCACTTCAATGCGAGCTGCGGCATATCCAGGTGAAGATAGAGACGCACTTGCTACACCAGAGGATTTAATGCCTACATATTTATATCTAATGAGTGACGATTCTAGTGAAGTGAATGGCGAATCGTTAGATGCTCAAGTGAAAAAACAACTTGATGTCTAAAGCCCTAAAACCAAGTTTTTGGGTAAGCTAATTGAGTTTTAACTTAAATGTTCAATAATGTTTAAATATAAAAACCCTTGATAATTGGAATGCCCAACTATTGAGGGTCACTTCATATAAACCGTTTAAATTAATATCAAACTGTATTAGAAGTAATCATTCATTTTTTACTATTTATAAATAGTCTCAAGCCAATAGGAAATAAAATTAAATAACCAAATAAGCCATGGTAATACCCCCGAAAAATAATATGAAGCCAAACGTAGAATTTTCTCTTGTTGTAAACACTGGAGAAAATTATAAAAACAGCACATTTTACAGACAGCCAGATCCTCGCTATTTTGAAGCAAGCCGAGAGCAGAGTGCCTACCCCAGAGCTATGCCCTGAACATGGTATGGGAACTCAACCTTTTATAAATGACGCGCTAAATACAGCGGCATGGGTGCACCTTTAATGACACGAATGAAAGAGCTTGAAGATGAAAATCGCCGTTTAAAGAAAATGTATACCGAAGAGCGGCTAAAATCTGAGGTCATTCAAGAGGCAATGGAAAAAAGTGGTAAAGGCTTCTGAGCGCAAAGTATTGGCACATGAAGTCGTTAACACAAATAAAATGAGTATTGCCTTAGCTTGTCGTACTTTCATGATAAATGAAACTTGTAATCGCTAAATCTATTTCGGATAATTTTGCATCAAGCATCAAAAAAAGCTCTTCTAATCTAGCAAAATTTCCTAAAATATTAATCATTCAATAAAATTCCCAATTAGAGATTCAAATAAAAGCTCAATCAGAAATTCTTTTTCACTTTATGATTACGGCATGCTCTTTAACTACATTAGTACCAAATACTATAACCTATTGCTAGTTATAAACTTTAAGCTCTTTTTCTTATCATGATGCTTTAAAGTCATGAGGCACTTCTCATTCTTTACTCTTTGTGAAAGTATCAAAAAAAAGCCGAGTATTTAAAAATACTCGGCTTTGACTACACAATTCAGTTTACTGAACTACTTCAGCAATGGTTTTAATAACTGGCTTAGGGTTTAAATTACGATCCCATAGTAATGGATAGTTTGTTCTGTTTGGGATTGGGTAGTCGTTTTTCCACGACATACCATCGTGTAACCCCCAAAAGGTTACGCGGTCTATCTTGTCGCGTTTTGCGTAAAACAGTTCAAACAAGGCTTTATAACGGGCGTTTAGTTGCGCTTCTACGTCGCTCGGCAAGCCATTTTTGTATGGGTCGAGGTAGTTTTCAAACTCTTCTAACTGAAACTGTGGTTTCATCATATCGGTGCCGGTAATCTGCCCTTCTTTTGTTAAAGGCAGCACGTCTATATCAAGCTCAGTGATCATCACTTTTATACCCAGCGCAGCGTAGGCGTCAATGGCTTGTTCAATATTTTGCATTTTAGGAAAGTTAAGCCCCCAATGCGCTTGTATGCCAATGCCATCGATTCGAATACCTTCTTTTTGCAGCATTTTGATCATACGTATAATGCCGTCTCTTTTTTCTGGTCGCCATGCATTAAAGTCATTGTAGTAAAGCTCGGTATTAGGTGAATACTGCTGGGCGTATTTAAATGCGGCTTTTACCATAGTATCGCCATCACCTACGCGGTTAACCCACACAGTTGGGCGATAAGAGCCGTCATCAGCAATCACTTCGTTAACTACATCCCACGCATCTACTTTGTTTTTATAGCGCCCTGCTACAAGCTCTATGTGTTTGCGCATTTGCTCAAGCTGCTGTGCTGGGGTATTTGGCTCATTTTTGCTATTTGTAAAAAACCAGTCGGGCGTTTGGTTATGCCACACTAAGGTGTGGGCTACGGTAAACATATTATTTTGCTTGGCAAAATCTATAAACGCATCTGCACCATTAAAATCGACCTTACCTTGCTGTGGGTAAATTACTTCTGCTTTCATGGCGTTTTCTAGGGTGACTGTATTAAATTGCTTAGCAATAATTGACTGCGCGGCTGCGTTTTTACCTGTCACTATATCTTGATTTACAGCAACCCCCATTTTGAATGAGTCTACAAAGGTGTTTTTAAGGCCTTGGTCTTGTGCAGCGTTTACGCTTAATGATCCTGCAAGTAAAAGCAGGCTGAGTGTGTGTTTTTTATGCATGTGTGTGCTCCGTTGAATCGTTATTATTTTCGATAAATATCATACAACGAAAAAAATAAATGATATAGTCAAAATGACCATTAATTATAAATTAAACAAACCTGAGTAAACGTCTATGCTAAAAACACACAAAAAAACGCTAAGCTTAGTTGTATTAATGCTCTGTTTTAATAAAGCAGCGCTGGCACAACAACCTGAAAATACACCTTTGTTAAACACTGTAAACAGCCAAAGCAATGAGCAGTCGCCATTAATAAAGGGCGTAACACCCACACTTGTTAGTGACAATTTATTATTTTTAGAAGGCCCAACGTGGTCAAGCCAAGACAATGCGTTTTATTTTTCAGAAATGAACTTTGCTAGCTCGCAAGCACTTGGCCCTGATTCGACCATTTATAAATTAGTGCTGCCCAATACCCTCACCACTTATTTAAAACACAGTGGTACAAACGGCTTGTATGCCAAAGGGCAGAGCCTCTATACGCTTAACCATAGTACGCAGTCGCTTTCTAAAATTAATATAAAAAGTAAGACCAATACCGTAATAGTTAATAAGTTTGATGGGCTAAGCTTTAGCTCGCCAAACGATATGACTATGCATAAAAATGGCGATATATTTTTTACCGATCCTAATTGGCAACTAGGCGAACGCACTCAGCAAATGTCTTATACCGGTGTGTATAAATTAAGTAATACAGGCGTACTTAGTTTAATTGACGCCACTCTTGAAAAGCCCAATGGTGTTGCGCTCTCGCCAGATCAACGTACCCTTTATGTTGGCGACTTTAGTAACCGCATAAGCAAATACACTATTGATGAAAATGGTGATATCTCACCACGCGAAGACTTTATTAAAGTAACCTCACCCGATGGTATAAAAGTAGACTCTGCTGGCAATATTTACGTAAGCAGCCACAAAAAAGGCGTTATTAATATTTACACGCCACGCGGCTCACTTATCGATAAAATTGAACTGGGCCCTAATGTAACCAACCTTGCCTTTGGTGGTAAAAATCGCAAAACCTTATTAATAACCACCGCAAAGGGCTTGTTTACGCTTGATGTAAAAGTAGCGGGTTTGGCTAATTAGCTAAATTAGTTAAGCAACGTATTAAAGAGAAAGTTAAGCACATTAGTTAAGCAAAAAACCGGTGTAACTTAGTTACACCGGTTTTTTATTATCTAAGTTTTTGCCGCCTAAACTTTTGATGCTTAGGTTTTTGCTACTTAGGCACCGGTATTTTAATTAAACGTGTTGTTATAAAACTTAAAATTGCCCGATACATGCAGCATAGCTAACATATATAACGAACCATTGTAGTAACGGTAGTCACCTGTTGGTTGCGATAAAGACCAAAATTCGTTAAAAAACTCATTTGCTTGCCCAGAGTTTGTTGAAGCAAGTAACGCTACTGCATTCGCGGCTTTTTGACCTTCGCCTGCACAGCCTTTGTTTTGCGCTCCACCGTACGAATACACTTGCTCGTAACAGTTATTACTGTTGTTAGTTTTTGCATAACTTAAAAAGCCCAGTGCTTTATTTACTGCGCTTTTATGCCACGCTTGAGCACCCATTAAATGCGCGTCTAAACCCACATTCATAATTACGCGCCATGCATCAAATTCATACCATTGACCTGGGTTTGCTTGGTCGTTAAAAATGTAGCCAATAACAGGGCTGCCATCTAAGCGCGATAAAAATGTAGGTAAGTTCCAATGCGGGCTACCACTTACTTTTGTAAAATGGTTTTTAAGTAAGGTTCTACTTTTTGTGGCTACTTGTCGCCAGTAAGTTTTGTCTGCTTGGTTAGTTACGTTATTTGCAAAGTAGTCATAAAACGCAGGTATGTGATAAGAAGGGTCTGTTAGGTTATCAATGTAAGGTGAAAAGCGGATTATTTGGTTTTCCATAAGCTTATTTTTAATTGTGTTTAACATGGTAATGGCATCGTTGTAGTAGTTAAACTCACCAGAATTCCCCCAACGAGCAGAGGCATTAAGTAGTGCAAACGCAAAGTACTCTTCACCATCGGGAGCGGGGCCCTCATCCACTTTATAAACAAAGCCGTTTTGATTAAGCTTTAGTTTCCACGCGTAAACGCCTTGTTTTTTTACATCAGGGTGATTGTCTGGATTTTTTTGATACGCTTTTGCAAAGCGCCATAGGTTATCAAATTCTTCTTGTTTATAAAGCATGACAGCGGCGGTCATTCCCCACGATTGCCCTTCTGTTCTTATATCGTCGCCTTCGTCTGGGTTAATTGCTTTTATGTAGTGTGCTTTATAAACACCGTTTTCGGTGTACGGGTAGTAAAGTTGTTGTGTGTTGTTATAGCCAAACATATTGTCAAAAGTACTATTCACTTTTTGCTGTATATTTGTTTTACCCATTTCTTGTGCGAGGTTACGGTATGCTCCTGAACTGTCGGCGCCTACACTCGATGGGTTATTATTAAATGCAGCAAGTGATTGATAGCTTATTAGCGTTAACAATAAAGTTGTTATTTTAAAAAATACTTTCATGTTTATCCTCTTTATTTGAATTATATCAGCGTGCAAATCCAATATAGTCTTTTTGACCATTTGATCAAGGAATTCTCAAAATTATTTGTTTATTTTATAAACTAAGTGAAATGTGTGAAGGTGTTTAATACGTTCTTAAAAAATATAAAAGGCCGCTTAAAAAGCAGCCTAAATCGACATAAATAGTGTTAAAAGCGTATTTATTGGTTATTTATTAATTGCTACTTTTTTTAACCCTTTACCCGTTGCAGCCCAATAAATTCCGCCATAAATATGCTCGATTAAAAACTCACTTTTATACACAGCATTAGTATGCCCAAGGGCTGTATAAAATGATCGACCACCATCGTAATTGTGATACCACGAAATAGGATGAAACGCCCCCATACCTGAGCCTGTTTTGTTATTACCCCAATCGGCAGTTGGGTCGTAACTTTGCTCATCAACTGTGAGTAAGTAGTTTAACTTAGTTAGCTCGGGCCCAAATTCGTACCACTCGTCGGTCCAAAGTATTTCCTGCGGCATATGGTTTAAGCCAATAAAGCGAGTATTAGGTACTTTACTTAGTAAGCCAGTTTGAATAACAGGATGAATGTTAAAGGTGCGCCCCACCAGCTTTTGGTACCACGGCCAGTCGTATTCGGTATCTGATGCGCTATGAATACCAACAAAACCTTTACCTGCTTTTACAAATCGCTCAAGCGCGGCTTGCTCTTTTGGGTTTAAAATATCGCCCGTAGTTGATAAAAATACCACTACATCAACATTTTTTAAGTAATCGTCGTTAAAATAATGGCTTTCTTCGTGCCAAATTAAGTTAAAAAAGTGCTTATCGGCTAAGACCTCTAACGCTTTAACGCCTTCGGTTTGCGACTTATGGTGCCACCCTGCGGTTTTTGTAAATAGCAGCACATTAAATTGCTTTTTAGGGAGGGTATCAAACCCTGTAGCATTACTTTTTTGCACTGTTGCCGTACTCAGCGCCAATACAACAAAGCTTAATAGCCAACCTTTATATGCGAATCTAGGTAAAGAAAAAGACATAGTATTCCTATTTAAAATGAACAAACATATTAGCCGTTAGCCGCCCTGTTTGTGGACACGACGAAATATCGGTAGACGTATTAAGTAAACTGGTGTGCAGCAAATACCCAGGAAACACAATAAGCCTATTTGGCTTATATTCTATGTGCTTGTAGCACTCAAACTCACTGTGCTGCGTGGTGCAATAACTAGGCTTTGCATTATCTAATTCAAGGTACTTCTGAGCATATGTTAAATAAGTGTTTTTGCGCTTTGAGCTGATTGTTTCAAACCCTGTTTTTTTATGTCTAAAAAATCCAGTGCCGCCATGCTCGCCTTCGCCAAGGTAATGAATAATGGCAATTAGGTTAGGATCGTTGGTATCAAAGTGTGGCAAGGTTTGTATTGGTGATAGCTGCTGCTGTGTTTTAGTAATTAACGATAAGGTATTATCTTTTGGGCATGGGGTAAGTGTTTGCCCAATATTAAATACGTTATAAAGCCCCTGTATAAGCGGCTTTAAGTAATCAACCACACATTGCTTTGGCAGCGGCATGCGTAAACCTGGGTATTGAGTGAGTTCGTCGGGTTTAAACTCGCCATTATTTTGCGCATGATTTTCATCACTTAGGGCAGCACTTTCATCAGCACTTTGCGCTAAGTTTATAAGTTTTTGCGGCTCACTCAGGTAGTTGTCAATTATAATAATTGGCGTTTGCTCTTGCCCTATAAACTCATACTGCGGCTGTAAGTTATTGCCAAGTGTTAGCATAATACTTACTTAGCCTTGCAATAATGATTAATAAAATCAATGTGACTCGGTAAGCTATTTGCTTTTTTAGCCACATGATTTTTTATTGATTCTAAAAATCGTTTAAGCTCATCATCGCTCATGCTGTCTACAATGGGGTGATAATTTTGCGGCACTAGCCCTTGCCCTAACATCACTTGTAACCACGAGGCTTCACCAAATAGCTCTTGCTCTGCTTTATAAACATGCCCACTTTGCTTAAATAGCTCAATGCGTTTGGCAAGCGACTCTGGAATTGGCATGTTTTTACAGTAACGCCAAAAGTCGCTGTCGGTGCGCTGTGTTACATGGTAATGCAGCACAATAAAGTCGCGAATATTTTCGGCTTCAAAGCGCATTTTGTTATTAAAGTCATCTTGATAGCACGACTCGATTGCTTTGGTTGGCATGTTTTGCATTAATCTTATAATGCTTTGCTGAATTAAATGAATACTGGTTGATTCAAGCGGCTCAATAAAACCACTTGCTAAGCCAATAGCTACACAGTTTTTGTTCCAATGTTTACGCCGTGTACCGGTGCGGTATTTAATAACGCGCGGCTCATTAATCGGTTTGCCTTCTACGTTATTGAGTAGCGCTGTTTTGGCCTCATCATCGCTCATGTATTTACTACAAAACACTAAGCCATTACCACGACGGCTTTGCAGCGGTATTTGCCACTGCCAACCACATTTATGTGCCATTGCACGCGTATATGGCACTATTGGGCTTACTAATTCGGTTTGTACTGCTACTGCGCTGTCGCACGGGAGCCAATGGCTCCAATCTTCGTATCCGGTGTGTAGCGCTTGCTCTATTAATAAACCTTTAAAGCCGGTGCAATCTATAAATAAATCGCCCTCAATAATTTGCCCGTCACCTAAAGTAAGCGATTTTATAAAGCCATTAGTGGGCTCTAAGTTAACTTTGCTTATCATGCCTTCTATACGTTTAGCGCCGTTTTGCTGTGCAAAATTTCGTAAAAATTTAGCGTACAAACCTGCATCTAACTGATAAGCATGGTTACGGTCTTGATTCGGTACTACAGCAAATTTACCCAAGCGACTTGCTACGTGCTCTGTGCAATAATCGCCAATATCGGCTGCTACACCTTGTTGCATCCCTTTTAGCCAAAAGTGCTGAAAACCTGCAGCCCAGCAGCCTTGCCCCACATAACCAAATGAGTGAAAGTAGCTTTGCTGGTTTTGTTTCCAACCCTCAAACGATATGCCTAATTTAAACGTGGCATTAGTCGCTGCCATAAATTCTGATTCGCTAATTTTTAGTAAATCATGAAATATATGCAGCGTAGGAATAGTAGATTCACCGACCCCTACGGTAGGTATTAAATCGGATTCAACCAAGCATATTTCAATATTTTTACCTAGTAGCTTTGCCATTGCAGCGCTGCACATCCAACCGGCGGTACCGCCACCTGCTATTACGATTTTTCTAATTGCATTTTGATTCATAATTCAAACCTTACTAGTACGCTTAGCGTCTTAATTTATTTTGTAATTCGGCTCTTAATTTACGCGCTGTTAGCTCATTCATTGGCTTTGTTAAAATAGCCTGTGCGGGCTCTGGTATGTGGGTAAATTCGTTATCAGCAAATACATAGTAATTAAACAAACGTTGCCATGCTGCGCGCTCATGCTTTGGTAAATTACGTATGTTTAAAATAGCAAGGTGCAACGCATTAGTAGGCTGCCCATACACCGCTGGCGTATTTTTAAACCAATAATTAAACAGTATATTTAAACTGCCAAGCCCCTCTACTTGGTGCCACCACATGCAGGGTAATATAAGGGCATCGCCTGCTTCAAGATCAACGGTAATTGCCGCTTTTATTGCCTGCTCAAATTTAGGGTATTGCGTGAAGTTGGGCGCAGTTGTGGTGGTTAAGCTTATTGGCTGACCACCGGGTGCTTTATCAAGCGGACCTATGTATAAATTATCTATTTGATCGGGGGCAAATAAAGTAAAACGCCTTTTGCCTGCAACGCAACATGCTAAATTTTGCGCTACGTCGTAATGTGCTGGTACGGTAACCTTTCCGCCTGCCCATACATTAAATAAACAGCCTTCGTTTAATGCGTTAACGTGGCAGTGATTAACCAAACCAGGTAAGCACTGTGCAATGCTAGTAGAGCCAATGTATAAAGTGTCGGCTTGTGGATTATTTGCACTTTGCGCTATTTGCTCAAGCGCATTAATAAATGCCGCTTGCTGATTAGTAAAATTAAAACCGCTCATATCGGGGTTATACCCTATAACCCCGCTTTGACTGGCGGGTATTGTGCAAGTATTAACTAAAAAACCTTCGTAAAACGGCGCTAAATAATCAATCGCTGCACTGTCTGACTTTTTAGCAGCAATAACGAGGGGCCAATCGGTCACAAACCCTTTTAGTACAATAGGCACAGACGAGTTTAAAAGCTCTTTGGGCAACGTGCTGGGAGTTAAGCCATTAAGCGTTTGAATTTTATTTGCTAAATTTTCCATAGCGAAATACTTACACAGCGTGCTTTTGTAGCATAAGTTGCTCGTTTTTAAGCGCCACTAAATCACGCACATGTACTTGCGATGCAATGATCATGTATATACACGCTAAATACCCTTGCGAATGCAGCTGTGTAATTGCATCGCTACTTAGCTGGTTAAGCGAGTCTTCGTTTATTGTATAAAAACCAAGTAAGTTGTGTTTAAGCCCGTTTACTAAATCAAGCTCTAGCGATACCGATTCAAGCAAACCATGTTTAATCAAAGTTTTAATAAATGGCTGATTTTCTTGCAAACCATGATGCAGGTTATCAAGCACATTTATTATGTTTTCGAGGTAATCGCTATTCCCGCCGTGTTCTAAAAATAAGTTAATACCCTGCTTTGTTGACACTTTTGGCGAGTCTAAATCAATGCTAAGCATGCGCTCTTGCGTTGCCACACCGTTTTGCATTGTATTTTGAGTAGCGATAGCAAAAGGCAGTCGCTGCATACTTAGTGGAATATAGTGTGCTTGCCATTGCTGGTTTACTAAAAATAAGTTTTCGTCTTTATTTATCCCGTACAAACACACCGGCGAAAATGTATTTGTTGTATCGTCTTTGGTAAAAAATATTGGGTAATGTGCTTGAGCGACTCTAAATTCGCTCACAAATGTTTCGCTATACCAAACCCCGTCACCTAAGTGTGTGCTGCGTGCAGGGTTTATTTTTAAATGCTGATGTTCAACATTATTTAATAATGCATGATTGGCCATGGATTGTGTGCTCCAATTGTTGTTGTGTGCCTTTACCCACTGCTACAAATAAAATGTAACAAATAAGTTAAATTCACATTGACTATAACAGCTGGATATTATTATTACTAGGTTATTTTAGGCAAATAAAAAAGCCGCAAAATGCGGCTTTTATAAGGTTGCTACAAGAGTAATTTATTAAAAATTATAACGAACACCTAAACCGTAACGAGAGCCTGTTTGAGTGATGTTATAAATCAACTGTTGCTTACGCCCGTACGATGTTACATACTCGTCAGTAATGTTTATACCTTCAATAAATACAGTAAGTCCCTCTACTGCGGGTACTTCGTAACTTACGTTAAAGTCTATTTGGTAATACTCATCGGTGTAAATTGGTGCGGTTAAATCGCCATTTACACGACGTTCATTTAAAAACGAGTCGCGCCAGTTATACGCAATACGTGCTTGTAAGCCTTCTTTATCGTAAAAGAACACCACGTTTGCAGTATCACTTAACCCTACAAGTGCTTCTGTATCCTCTAGCGAATCGTTGTCGTATTCAAGACCCGAGTCAACCATGGTGTAGTTAAAAATACCGCCAAAGCCTGACTCACCAAATAAGTGCTGAATATTAAATTCAAAACCATCAATGGTGTATTCTTGGTCGCCATTTACAGGCACGTTTATTCTAAAGTTAATTGGATCATCTGAGTCTGGATCACCAACAATTGTGCCGCCGTCTAACTCGCCATCTTCATCAAATTTAGGTTGTACATTTGGATCATCAGCAAAGTTTTCAAATATATAGGTTCTGATATCTTCGTTAGATGCATTAGCGCCAAGTGCCGCTGTAGCAGCTCTAAACTTTTCACCATTTAATGGATCCGCTAAGTTAAATATATTTGAGTCGATAGTACCTGTAGTGATCCAATTTGTTACGTCTTTTTTAAAGTAACCAAACGAAATATAGCTACCTTCGCCGTAATACCATTCACTTGATAAGTCATAGTTAATTGATTCAAGCGGTTTAAGTCCTGGGTTACCAGAGCCACCCGAATAACCACTTAAGCTACCGCCGGTATTAATAGTTGTACCGCCTTGCAGTTGACCATAACCTGCTCTTGAAATAGTTTTGCTCGCTGCTGCGCGAATCATTACATCTTCAACAACTTCAATATTAAAGTTAATATTTGGCAGGAACTGGCTGTAATCTGCCGATTGGCTTAGCGTTTCAATACCGGTAACACCGGTTACTGATGTAGCTGTATCTTCGTTCCACTCTACGCGGCTGTAACCTGGTGCAGTTGCTTTAGAAAATACGTCTGTTTTTTCGTAGCGTAAGCCAATTTGCAGGTCGAAGAACATGCCACTCAATTCGCCTTTGTAATTTACTTGTGCAAAAGCAGACTGCGTTTTTTCTTCAGTAAAGCGGTTTGTTGCTGCATCCCAGTCGGTTGAGGCACAAAATTGTCCTTCGCCGTTTGGTCCTGCAGCTGCGCCGTCGGCTGCTTTACAATCACCATAAAGGTTATCTACGTTAGCAATAGGATCTGCGTACTCTGCTGCATTTACAATCGCATCAAAGTCGGCAAAAAAGATTGTATTAAATAAATCGTATTCGCCTTGTGTTGCAGTGCCTTCAAAATTGCCCGCCTTAGCTTGAAACTTATCTAAAATAGTATCTTGGCGCCAATCAATATCAGCAAAGTCACCCTCAACACCAACACCACCCCAATCTGGGCGCTGTACTTGTGTATGACGGTAATGGTTATTTACTTTATTAACCGCAACACCAAAGTCAATGCTTAGGTTGTCGTCAATGTAGTAGTCGCCCGAAATTTGCGTTTGATCGATTTCTGAATCGTATTTATCGTTTGCAAACCAGCTACCCGATAAACGCATAGTACTTGGGTTAAAGTTTTCAATATTACCAATAGCAATACCTGGTAAGTCGCCTGTTAAATCAAGCCCTGAGCGCGAACGTGTGTACGACGGTAACTGAATATTATTACGTGTACCGTGGCGTGGATCAGTTGCTTTCATTGATGCTTTTGAACTGTGGTGATCAAATTCTAGGTTAAGCTGATCAGACACCGCCCATTCTAGATTAAAGCCTAATGAATCTGTTTTTTCTTCGCGACCCCAAGAACCTACCGTAAGCGACGTATCGCGGTAATCGGCATCACTTTGAATGTCATAAATTTCTGAGTAAATGAGTGGGTACGCGTTAGGCTCGCCCGCCCAAACAGATTCACTTCTGTCGCCAGCGTAGTTAAACCAAACTGAGGCATCAGTGTGCTGCTCTTCAACGGTTGTTTGAAAGCCCGTGTAATCAAGGGTTGCTGTAATATTTTCAACAGGTTGATATTGAAATACCAACTGACCATTTACACGTTCACGTTGACGTTCTTCAAACACATAACGTGGTTGTTGCGGGTTTGAGTAAATGCCTGATGTAGGTCTGTTTGCTCCGCCTTCTGCGCCTGCTGGTACACCGCCCCATCCTGTATTTGTGTAATCAGATGCTCTGTAGCCTTGATCTTGAATAAACTGCTGCATACCGCTTTCACGGTCTTGGTAGCTACCTGAAATCGAAATACCAAACTTGTCATCCCCAAATGTTTGCGAATATAAACCGCTTACCTCTGGTGTAATGCTGCCCTCGTCGGTTGATTGATCGTCTACAGCTTTTACGCCAAACGATGCTTTTATACCTGGGCTATTTAAAGGTCTGTTTGTTGTTAAGTTTATAGTTGCACCAATGCCACCTGAGGTAACACTTGCGTCTGATGTTTTATAAACTTGCACGCCCGATACGCTTTCAGATGCAACATTTGCAAAATCAAATGTACGGTCACCTGTTGTATTTGGAAGTTGGCGGCCATTAATAGTAATTAAGTTATTAGCAGGTCCAAATCCACGTACTGTTACGCGGCTACCTTCACCGCCCGCTCTATCAATTGATACGCCGGTAATACGTTGTAGCGATTCAGCAAGATTGGTATCAGGAAATTTCCCCATATCCTCAGCCGAAATTGCATCGACAATACCAGAAGAATCGCGTTTAACATCCATAGAGCGCTGCAATGAACCTCTAATGCCTGTTACTTGTATTATTTCTACATCTTCGTCAACAATGGTTTCTGCAGCGTAGCTTTGGTGAGGAAGCGTAACGGTACCCATTGCAGCGAGTATGGCTGTTGAAATTATCTTTTTCTTAAACATCATGATGCCTTTTTCTTATTTAATTATTATTGACGTACTGCAAGACTTTAAGAATTACTCGAAACATAATTGTAAACTATTTGTTTCATTTTACGGTCAATAAATAATTATTGTGTGTGTATGTTTTAAACGTTTTACAAAGACCACAACCAGTTTTAAACATGTGCTACTCAACTAGAAACCATTAAGTAACAGGATGTTTATGCTAATTCTTTGTGCTAATTTTTTGCTTTAAAATATTTTCATTTTGTCATATGTCCTCAGCTTCCTCTTATTTAGACCATTAACAAAATAAATTAATGGTCATATTGACTATATCTTTTTTGTGCAAATAAAAGCTGTAGCGGTGCTTATGCAGATAATTTGCATTGTTTATAACTATTTTTGTTAAGCGTGTTCATATGGGCTTATTGTTTGAATTTTTCCGTTTGAGTCGTGTTCGAGCTTAGCCATTTTCATACTGCGTAAATGGGTTTGCCCGCCCGACAACGTACTGTCGTGATAAAATAAAAACCAACCATCATTGTGCTTAACAATTGAGTGATGCGTAGTCCAACCAAGTACTGGGTTTAAAATAACGCCCTGATAGGTAAATGGTCCGTATGGATTATCGCCCGTTGCGTATACAATTTTGTGTGTATCGCCCGTTGAGTACGAAAAGTAATAAACACCGTTGTGTTTGTGTACCCAAGGGCCTTCAAAAAAGCGGCGGTTGTTATCGCATACTGTAATTGGCGAGCCGCTTTCATCTAGTACAACAACCTCTTTTACGTCTTCGCTTAGGCTGATCATATCTTCCGATAATTTTGCAACGCGCGCAGGAATTGCAGGTTCACCATTTTTTGGATACGTGCTTTGTTCATTAAATTCGCTGGTTTGCCAATTTTGTAATTGGCCGCCCCACAAACCGCCAAAATATAAATAATGGCTTGAGTCATCATCTTCAAATACAGCAGGGTCAATACTAAACGTCCCTTGAATGTAATCATCTTCGGCTTTAAATGGACCTGTTGGACTATCACTTTTTGCAACGCCAATTCTAAAAATACCTTGCTGATCGCGCGCCGGAAAATAAAGGTAATACTGACCAAGTTTATGCGCAGCATCGGGTGCCCACATTTGCTTGCTTGCCCATTTTACGTCGTCTACACAAAGTGCTACGCCATGGTCTATGGCTTTGCCTGAGCTTTCGTCAAGGGAAAACACATGGTAGTCGCGCATTGCAAAGTGGTCGCCGTTATCATTAATTTCATTTTTCGATTCAATGTCGTGCGATGGATAAATATACACTTTGCCGTTAAACACATGCGCAGACGGATCGGCGGTATACATGTGATCAACTAATACATTATGATTTTGTATTAACGAGTTGGCTCGTTGTAAGTCTTTTAACTGTTTAAGTTCAGCGTCACTTAATCCATTAGATGGCGGTGCTGCTTGTGCTGTATTTTGCATTTTTACTCCTAGTATTGCCTGCCCACTTTGCACTTTTAAAAGGTGTAAAATGGGCTGCTAAATTAGTTTATGGTTTTGTTATCAGCCAGCTGCGTTTGAATGCGCTTTACCTCAGGCTCGGTAAGTTTGTAACGTGTTATAAAAATTAAACATGCCACGGTACAAATTACTGGAATACCAGCAAAGGCGAGTAAAATGCCTGATAACGTGTGTTCTGATTGCTCTTGATTAGGCACGTATGCATAGCCAGATAATATCCACCCTGCAATAGCACCGCCAATTGCAAAGCCTAGTTTTATTGCCAATAAATGACCCGAAAACGTAACAGCGGTTAACCTGCGACCAATTTTTAATGCGCCGTAGTCAACCGTATCTGCCACCATCGAAAACATAATTGGGGTAATTATCATGTGGGCAAAGTTAGCAATAAAGTAGACGATAAAAATTGTGACTATGGCGTCGCTCTCAAGTACGTAAAACATGCTGTGAGAAATAATTACGACCACTAAAGCGACTATAAATAGTGTTTTCTTTTCAATAAATTTGGTTAAAAAGTTGGTAGACACAGCGCCTAGTACTGAGCCAATTGCTGAGAGTGTTAAAAAGTTAGAAGTAAGTGAGGCTTCTCCTACGTAGTACTTAATATAATGCGGTGCTACTGAAGCTCTAACGCCAATTAATATTAATGTTGCTAGGCTTATAACGGCTATAACAACCCATTGATCGTTTTTAAATAAGCTTAAAAATTCAAGGAAGGCATTCTTTTTACTTTGCGCGGGTTTAACTTGTTTGGTTTCTTTGGTCATTTTAAAACACAGTAAAAAACAAGCCGCTGCAAGTCCGCCTAAAAACACCATGGCTAGCGGGTAACCAACTACATCGTCGCCGTCGCCAAAAAAAGCAACTAGCTTAGGCAGTGCCCATACAATTACAAGCAGTGCAGCCATTGCCATTGCAAAGCGGTATGACTGAAGCGATGCACGCTCTTTAGGGTCGTTTGTCATTACTGCGCCAAGTGCGCCGTACGGTATATTAATGGCGGTATAACACGTCATTAATAGCCCGTAAGTAAAGTAGGCATATATAAGCTTGCCCGTAGAATCAAAATCTGGAGTTATGAATGCTAAGCAAGCAAACACACCGTAAGGCACGGCTAAAAATAATATATATGGGCGGTAAGAGCCCCAACGGCTGCGCGTTCTATCGGCAATGCTGCCCATTATAGGGTCGGTAATACCATCAAATAAACGAACCGCTAATAATAAGGTACCCGCAGCGGCTGCAGATAAACCGTAAACATCGGTATAAAATATCAACATAAAGTTAGCGACCATTTGAAATACAATATTACTGGCTGTATCACCAAGGCCGTACCCTATTTTTTCTTTAATTGTGAGTGTGTGTTTTGTGTTGTTCATGTGTGCTCAATTTTCAATGCAAATCGATATAGTCAAAAATACTATATGCATTTTTAGCGCATGTAAACATTTATGTTACATTTTTAATCAGCCAGTAATTTATTTAATACATGGCGCTAATTAAGCGTTAAATTTACTAACATACAAAGGTATTATTCGTTCAATAAAAAACCAATACCAAACCAAAGTCGAATATCGGCGTTAACGCGTAAAAACAGGTACAGTGTATAAAGTGATTAATTAAATAGATGTGATTGTTTTAAATAGGAATTATAAAAGCTTTTTATTTGCGCTTTACCCACCTTTTATATACCCTTAATAGTCTTTATAACAATATCTTCGTATAGCTTTGGCTGAGTAATTTATGCACTATAAAACATCAAACATTTCTAACAACATCGACGAAGAATCGATTCCTGATGACTGCATTAGTAATCTAACCGTAGATAATATTGTATTTGCTATTCATGAAGGTAAGTTAAAGGTGTTGCTGGTTAAATATAACCGCGGCCTTGCAACAAGCCAGTGGGGTTTAATTGGTCATTGGGTTCGTAAAGATGAAAACTTAGACCTTGCAGCTTTACGTGTTGTTAAAAGTACGACCGGTGTTGAAAACCTGTACTTAGATCAGTTAGGTGCTTTTGGTAACGTAGACCGCTACCCTGCTAGACGCATTATTACTATTGTTTATTATTCGCTCGTTCGCTTTGAAGAAACCAACCTTGTGAGCGGCGATAATGCTTTAGAATGTGAATGGTTTGATGTAAATAGTGTACCGGCTTTAATGTTTGACCATGCCGATATTTTAAAAAGTGGCTTAGACTACTTACGCTATAAAGTAAGGCACGAGCCTATTGGTTTTAGCTTACTCCCTGAAAAATTTACCCTGCTTGAGCTACAAGGAATTTACGAGTCGATTTTAAATAAATCACTCGATAAACCTAACTTTAGACGTAAGTTTCAAAAAATGAACTTACTAATAAACTGCAAAGAAAAACAAACAAATGTAGCTCACAGAGCCGCGACTTTGTACCGTTTTGACATAAACGTGTACGAAAAATTAAGAGAGTTTGGTTTTACGTTTGAGTTTTAAATAAGCAAATCTTGAGCAAAGTAATTAATTTAATAATCCTGATAGATTCCCTTATAGAATTGGGCTTTGAATAATGACCTAATAGCTTTGTTATTCATTGCTTTTTTCAACGGGGGTAAAGCGCCATCCTTTGAAAACTAATTTGCTTGCAGATCCATTACCACCAGATGAAGAACCACCAAAACTGGCTTCATTTAATGCCGTGTCAAAGTGAATACCACCGGCGCCGCTTACAATAACAGTATCTCCTAAAATAGACCCTTTAAAACCAACTGCTGAAGTAACTTTAACTTGTGAAAGTGGTGCGTATATAACAGCATAAAGCTCTCGTGTACCACCTGAAAACTCTATTCCAGTATCATTTCCACTGTAAGAACTATAAATACTAAAAACGGGCCTGCCTTCATTTGTAATCCCATTGTCAGGTGCGTAAACTTGTGCCCCATTTCCTATCTTAAGCTTTCCTTTAATTATGATAGTTAAGCTGCTGTTATCAGGGATTGTTAGCGAACTTGCGCCATTCATTGTAAAATCACCATCTACAAACATAACTGCATTATGATTACTTTTTACCTGCATTCGGCCTTTAATTGTTACATCATCAAAATAAAATATTTGAGTTTCTGAATCAAGGAAAGTTGCAGCTTTAGCAGTGATGGTACCATCTGGAGTGCTTCCAAAGTCTACTAAAAAGTTAGCCGTGTTAGTTTCTAACTCGAGTAAGTCACCAGCTCTGCTATTGTTATTTATAAAAAGGTCAGGGCTTGTCGTATTAACTGACACGCTATCAATTGCTGTTGCAATATCAAGTGGATCACACGCAGTTAACCCTCTATTATTTTCACTTTCTGGTGTTATTTTTTCAACTGGCTCAATAGTTGGTATTGATATGGCTGTACTTGATACTTTATAAGGTGAAAGAGCATACTCTAGTGTGTCGCCCTTAAAAGAGCCATTACCTGCGTATCTAAGGTCTTTACTATCAATAGTACTGCCCCACTGTTTAAGCGTCACATTACCTTGAACACGTACTCCACCGTATACACTTCCCCCTGTTTGCTCATAATTACCGGAGGTATACACCCCGTGCCATATTGTTGTTTGATTAAGAGCGACTAAATCATATGAACGAATTGTTCCTTGGACTGCTTTACCTGTAATAGAAATTGGACCTGATGAACTAATATCACCACCAACTGGAGTTTGCTTTACTGATACAGATTGGTTTGCTGAAATACTACCTGAAACAGTACCACTACTTTGTGTGAAACTTAAATATGCCGATGCATCCCCTCCAACGACCACGCCACCAGAGAGTATTAAATTTCCATTACTATGAATATTGCCTGTAATATCAGCACCTTGAACAATTGATAAATTACTAGAGGATAGAACATTACCTTCAATTGTACCGCTACCATTGAGCGTAATATCACCAGAGTCGTTAACTGTATTAACAAAAGATTCTTCTGATGTATTTTTGTTACCATCAGCTAGTGTGTCGTTATAATCCCCTAAAGACGAATCATAGCTATCAATTAAGCCACTTCCACTAATTGCAACACCAGAACATCCTGTAATTCCATTCGAAAAAGCTGAGGCACTGCTGGTCGTTCCGCCCCCACCAGCTACATATTCGAATATAGCTTGCATTTGATTTTCACCTTCAAAGCGAGTACCTTCGCTAGAAATTAAAATATCGCCATTACTGTCAATCTCAATGGTTGCATTGTATATACTAGATTCAAGCGAACTTGTACCAGAAACTTCACTATTATGGGCTATTAAATCGTTAATATTTATAGTCGGGTCTGCAAGCATTGCTGTTTCTAGTTTTTCAATACTTGAAAATACCCCTTTCTCAGACATCAGCCTTGCGTTCAATTTTTTCTGAAAATTACCACTCAAGCGCTCCTGGATCACACTATCTCTAAGAGTACTAAGTACAACAATTGAAGCCATAGATGTTAAAATAAGTACAGTAACAAGTGTAAAACCAGATGTATTTTTCATTTATTGAAATGCCTTATTCATTACCATTTGCGACAAAGATATATCAATCACTAAGCTGTTATTGAATTGGCTTGGTAAGTTTGTAGGTTCTACAAGGACACTCACTACGTTGTTATCAATTACGTAGCTAATTGCATTAACACCTTTTAATATTTTTACTTTCCCATTCCCTACATCACAAAATAATGAGTCATCTTCATGGCTATATTTTTCGATAAATGGCGCACTAATAGTTAAGCCAGTACAAGCAGATGACCCCATCTCTTGCTCAACACTTAGAATATTATTTGTGTAAGTAGGGACTGAGTTGGTTTGTTTTAGACTTCGTGTAAATACTTTACTGCTAAATCGGATTACATCTAATGCATTTTCTAAATCTTTTGCTGTGCTGGTACTGCTATTAATTGAAGAATAAGCCAGACTCACACCGCCTAATAGAAACATACCTGCAGCAAGTGCAACCATAAGCTCTATTAAAGTAAAGCCTTTATGTTTATTTATTAGATGTTTCATGGCGTGCAACCATCAGGTAGTGTTGGGAAGCTTCCTGTAATTACAACGCGATTTTCTAAGTTGTCAGTCAAACGCTTATCTTGCCAGGTTACTTCAACCGATAAATCATTTGAAAAGTTAGCAGGTAGAGTGAGTGTATATGCATCAATTTGTGGGGATAAATAATTTCTAAAGTCAGTATCGTTGTACAAACTTGGATCTGTTTGTTGTAGCTCGCATAAATGAGGCCAAATACGCTCTAAAACATTATTAGCCTCAATTATTGACACCGTATAATTAAAGCTGTTTGTAATATATTGCAATGATTTTAGTTGACCTGAAGCAAGCCCTAACAATGCAACCGTCGCGACAATTAAAGCAACCATAACTTCTAAAAGAGAAAACCCTTTGCTGTAATTTATTAGCATGTCTCTGGGGCCTCAACTAACCAACTTTGTCCACTTTGTAAAATACATAAAGTAAAGTCGCCAGTTGTACTGTCCTTATCGCTCACCAAGATTTGATACATTTGGCCTAATTCACCCGTACTTGAAATATTAATATTCTTTAAATCTACAGAAATGCTGCTATGTGTAGTTTCAAAAATATTTAACGTGGTTTGCGTCGAATTAATAGCAGTTTTTACTAGCCATTGTTTATTCAACGTTTTGATAGAAACACTTTGATCTCTTTTAATGGCTTCACTACGCGCAAATTTAAAAACACTGTGCAGTTGATTCGAATTTGTAACTAATCTATCCCGCTTTATAAAAGTAATAAACGAAGGAGTCGCAACTGCAGTTAAAATACCAATAATGGTCATCGTGATTAAAACTTCGAGTAAAGTAAAACCAAGGCTTTTTTTTACCAGCATTTAGATTTATCTGCTGACTTAGTACCACTTTGATTTACAGACAACTTGCCACACTCATCACTTTTCTGAGCACCTTTAGGTGTAACTTGTATTGTAAATTCAGACCCATTTGAAGCGCCTGTAGTTGCATCGGTTGTATAGCTAAAGGAGTAATAATCTGAGGTAGGAAAAGTAAATGTATTTGGGTAACCACCAACACGAGTGTATTGCCTTTCTAAAACAGCTGTTTGCTGTAGTAAAACCTGTTGGATATCAGCTCTTCGACTTTGTTGTATGTAACTCGTATAACTTGGAAGTGCAATTGCATATAAAATCCCGATAATAGCAATTACTATCATTAATTCAATAAGGGTAAAACCGTAAGGTATCCTTAATTGCTCCGTTTTCACTTATTTAATTTCCATTATTTATATCAAACATGTTTTATTTTTACGTAAAATAAAAAGTAATTTGGAGTTTTTTGAAGAATGTATAATAGCGACAAGTTACATCTTGTCAACAATATAACGTTAGAATATACAGAAGCATTTATTTAACTCCAGTTACGCACCAGATTAAATAAAAAAACGTTTGAGTGCACTAAAACAGTGCAAATAACGAGTGTTTTAAATAACATAGTATTATAATTACCTTAATAGCTCACTGTTAATATACTAAGTTATTTTATATAATTAATAACTTATTTATTGTATATGTTTCTAAAATGTAACTAGGCTTTTATTCATCAGCCGTAACCTTCTATTTTTCTATTCGCTAGAAACAAACTTTTTCTTATGTTATTTTCACGTAGCTAGTAAATTAATTAATCAAAAAGGAGCTTTTTACTTGAAACTTACGCCGCCCTAGGCAACCACTCCCTTTTTCATCAGCACGTTGCGTGCACCCTTAATCGCCATCTGCGCGAGAATCATTGTTATTTAAATAAAATACTCCCCTATACTTTGGGAAACTAACTAATTAGGTTTATTACATGTTTGATCACGTAAAAAGAGATTGGCTCTCTAATGTTCGTGGTGATGTGCTTGCTGGTATTGTTGTGGCGCTTGCCCTAATACCGGAAGCTATTGCCTTTTCTATTATTGCGGGTGTTGATCCTAAAGTGGGTTTATACGCCTCATTTTGTATTGCGGTTATTATTGCCTTTGTAGGCGGTCGCCCAGGCATGATATCGGCGGCTACCGGTGCAATGGCGCTGTTAATGGTAACGCTGGTTAAAGATCATGGTCTGGAATACTTACTGGTTGCTACCTTACTTACCGGTGTACTGCAAATATTTGCAGGCTTTTTAAAGCTTGGTGAGTTAATGCGGTTTGTATCGCGCTCTGTTGTTACAGGGTTTGTAAACGCATTAGCGATTTTAATATTTATGGCACAGTTACCTGAGCTTACCAATGTTACTTGGCATGTTTACGCCATGACTGCTGCAGGCTTAGGTATTATTTACTTATTCCCATACATTCCAACTATTGGCAAAATACTTCCCTCTCCTTTAGTGTGTATTGTTGTTATTACACTGGTTTCACTGTTTTTGGGTCTTGATATAAGAACCGTTGGCGACATGGGCGAACTGCCAGACACCCTACCTATATTTTTATGGCCCGATGTACCACTAACACTCGAAACACTGCAAATTGTTTTACCGTATTCAATTGGTCTTGCGGTTGTGGGCTTACTTGAATCAATGATGACCGCCACCATTGTTGATGACTTAACTGATACAACGAGCGATCGTAATAAAGAATGTAAGGGCCAAGGTATTGCTAATATTGGCGCAGGTTTATTTGGTGGTATGGCGGGTTGCGCCATGATTGGACAGTCAATCATCAACGTTAAATCGGGCGGTCGTGGACGACTTTCAACCTTTATTGCTGGTTTATTTTTAATCATCATGGTGGTGTTTTTAGATGAGTGGCTGCGTTTAATTCCTATGGCTGCATTAGTTGCAGTAATGATTATGGTATCGATTGGTACGTTTTCGTGGGCATCAGTTAAAGATTTAAAAAAGAACCCTCTTTCATCAAACGTAGTGATGATTTCAACCGTTATTGTGGTTGTTGCCACGCATAATCTAGCCATTGGTGTTTTAGTTGGCGTATTGCTAGCTACGTTGTTTTTTGCGAACAAAATTGGTCGCTTTATGGTTGTTACAACTAAGCACGATGAAACTAAAAACCTAGTAACTTATGAAGTTGTAGGCCAGGTATTTTTTGCCTCAGCTGAGCAGTTTATAGCGTCGTTCGATTTTAAAAATGCGGTTTCTAACGTAGTAATTGATTTAACCCATGCCCACTTTTGGGATATAACCGGTGTATCGTCACTCGATAAGGTGGTTATTAAGTTTAGACGCGAAGGCGCAACAGTTAATATTGTTGGTATGAATAGCGCAACCGAAACAGTTGTTGATAAGTTTGGCGTACATAACGACCCCAAAGAAGTCGATAAACTACTTGGCGGTCATTAAGGAGAATGTAATGGAAAAAATAATTACCTGTATCGATGGCTCTGTCATTACACACGCTGTAACCGAAGCTGCTATTTGGGCTTCAAAAAAGCTAGATAAATCAATTAGCTTTATACATATTCTTGAAAAAATACAACAAACTAATGTAGGTAACTACACCGGTACAATTGGTTTAGGTGCCCAATCGGCTTTGCTTGAAGAAATGACAAAACTCGATGAACACCGTAGTAAAGTTTCTTTAAAACTAGCAGATGAATTACTCGACTCGGTTGCTGTACAAGCAAAAATTGCTCATATTCAAAACTATGAATTAATTAAACGTCACGGTGATGTAATCGACGCTATTATTGATTTTAAAGATGATACTCGCTTAATCGTTATTGGTCGAAATGGTGTTGATCATCGTGTTGATTTAAATGCACTTGGTTCACACATCGAAACGCTCGTGCGTAGCGCCTCGCAACCAATATTGCTTATTTCTAGAAAGTTTAAGCAACCTAAATCATTTATGATTGCGTACGATGGCCGCGAAACAGCCGACAAAGCACTGCAACAAGTCATTGATGGCGGTTTATTACATGGGCTTCATTGTCATTTAGTGAGTATTAATAATAATGAGAAGAACTTAGAAGAGAAGTTTCTTAACGCTCAATTTAAACTCAGTAGTATGGGTTTTGAAGTGTCTGCAAGCTTTTTAGAGGGCAATGTTTTTGACTCGTTAATGCAATACAAAGAACAAAATAACATTGATTTAATTGTTATGGGGGCTTTTGGGCATTCTAAGTTAAGGCAGTTTTTTGTGGGCAGTAATACCATTAAAATGCTCGAAAACAACGATGTGCCAGTTATTATATTAAAGTAAGTGGTTGTTTTAAGTAAGCGCCATTTTTAAGTAAGCAACTGTTTTAAATGACCTACTTTAAAAAGCCTAAAATCACTTAACTGATTTTAGGCTTTTTTGTTTTTGGCTTAGCTTCAAACTTTTCAAATAAAAACTGAATAAACGACGTAACCTTTTGAGCCACAAATTTTCTATGCGGATAAATAGCAAATAAGCCAAACTCAAAGGTTTTATAGTCCCGCATAACCTGTACAAGCTTACCCGATGCAATATCGTCTCTCACCACTATTTCAGGAATTAAGCCAATACCGCCACCCGCCACAACCACCTCTTTTACTGCTTGCGGATTATTAACCGAAACACGCGAGTTTACGCTTGCCGTTAATGCCTCACCACTAGGTGAAACTAGAGGCCAATGGCGACCTATTTTAAAGTTACTATCAATCACCGTAGCATGTTGCTCAAGCTCGTTAACACTCGCTGGTGCGCCAAAGCGCTGAATGTATTCGGCTGATGCACATAAAATTAAAGGGTAACTGGTAATTTGCCTCGCGATTAAATTAGAGTCAGACACACTGCCAATTCTAATTGCTAAATCAACCCCCTCTTCTAACAAATCAATTGTTTTATCTGAAAGCACTAAATCAATACTTAAATCAGGATAACGGCTCAGTAACTCAGGCATTAACGGCGCAAGATTTGATTCGCCAAACGACACCGGCGCACTCACCCGAAGTTTGCCGCTGGCAAGTGCTGTTTGACCCGATAAGTTATCGAGCATTTCGCTGTAGCTTTCAATTACAGGCACTACGCTTGTGTAATAACTTTGCCCCGCTTCGGTAATTGAAATTCTGCGCGTGGAGCGGTTAAATAATCTAACCCCTAAGTCTTCCTCTACAATGCCCACATATTTACTTACCAGTGCCTTTGAAAGCCCTAGCCTGTCGCCTGCGGCTGTAAAAGAGCCTGTTTCAACAACCGCGATGATTGTTTTAATGCCAATAATAGTATCCATGATTGTCAATATAGCATTGACATTTATTCCTTACTAGCTCGGTTTTTCAAAACCCATAATGATGAAAGAATAGCGTTATTAAAAATCACTATTCAAATTAAAAAAACAGGACAACCCATGAGCAATCTAACGCTATACCGTTTTACTTTATCTGGTCATTCACATCGTGCAGAGCTATTTACATCGCTTTTAAAGCTTGATGTAAATATGGTTGATGTTGCATTGCAAAACGGCGCACAAAAGCACGCTGACTTTTTAAATATGAATATTTTTGGACAAGTACCCGTACTTAAACATAACGATGACGTTATTAACGATTCAAACGCTATTTTGCTGTACTTGGCACAAAAATTTGATGCTAACAGAACCTGGTACCCTGAAGATGTAACTGTTCAAGCACACATTCAGCGCTGGTTGAGCGTTGCTGCAGGGCTTGTGGCTTCAGGTCCGTGTTCGGCGCGTTTAGTTACTGTATTTGGCGCAGAGCTTGATCATCAAAACGCGATAAACATTGCCCATACATTATTTAAAACAATGGATGCATACTTACAAAATCGCGAGTACTTAGTAGGCACTCAGCCAACTATTGCCGACATTGCCAATTTTTCGTACATAGCACACGCACCAGAGGGTGGCGTATCACTTGAGCAATATCCCAATATTTTAAGATGGCTAAGCAACGTTCGTAAACTTGATGGTTTTATAGCAATGCCTGAAACAAAAGCGGGTTTACTCGCTTAGTTTTAAGTTTTTAAAAGTGTTTTATAAGAGGCTATTAAGCCTCTTTTTTTGTGTTTGTTTAAGTGAAATCTGAATTTAGTGAATAATATTTTTATTTTACAATAAGTTAAAATATATCCTGCGAATGGTTTCTTAAAATGTGCAGACATTTTTATATAAAACAAGGAAAATACTTTCTGGTAAAGCAATTACACATAAATATGATTTTGAAACAGTGTAAATAAGTAATAGTGACAAAGAAAAACTCTTTATCATTTCCTGCATAAAATACAGTAAACTATTGAATGCAAATAGGATTCAAGTTATTATTTTTTATAACAAATTAAAAATTATTTAATTTGCAGGGCCGTTGTATATATTCAAGGAGAGAGTAAGTGAGTGCAAAACGTTCAAAACCCAAGCTTGGTAGAAATATAAAGAGTGATGCTAATACATCAGGTATGGGAAAAGATCATAATCTACCCGAAGGAATAAAAGGATGGAGTTGGGGAGCCTTTTTATGCAATTGGATATGGGCGGTAAATAATCGCACATGGATTGGCCTACTTGTTCTTGTACCTTATATTGGTTTTATCATGGCATTTGTTTTAGGTTTTAAAGGACGAGAATGGGCATGGAGAAATAAGAGATGGGATAGTATTGAACACTTTCAAGTTGTTCAGAGCAAGTGGTCATTTTGGAGTGTAACGGCTGCTTTAGTCGGTTTTTTCTTAGGGCTTATATTTGCAATAGGTGTGCCACTGTATCACAACTTAGTGAGATAAGTACCTTAGGTAGAGTTTACATATCAGGTTGGAAGGCATTATACCTTCCATCTCTGCGCTTATTATTAATAGGAGTACAAACGGGTAACTCGCCTCTCATAAAGAGTATTTATCAACATCTCTTAATGACATTAAGCCACCCCAGTACTTTTGCTTCACAAGTTTTACATTCCAAATTAAATTAAAACTTAGTGTTTTCTTGCAAAACACTACAGCTCTATATCAAGCTCATCAACGCCTTTAGCAGGTACGGCGCAGCAAATTAGCGCCTGCCCTGTCTCTACTGGGTAACTTACGGTATTGCGATAAACCACAGCGCCTGCGTTTATTTTTACAGCGCAACTGCCGCAGCTGCCGTTTCGACAGCCAAATTCAGGTTCTAAACCATGAGATTCGGCTACATTAAGTATAGTGTTATCGCCTTTATTCCAGCGTTGTTCAAAGCCTGATTTGCTAAATTTAATTACGGTGTTGTCGGCTTCCTCAGTGCTAATCTCTTTGCTTTTATTAGGTGCTTCTTTTGTGTTAAGCACTTGGCGCTTAATACTGGAGGGCCCAAATGCTTCAGCAAATATATTTTTATCCTGCACACCGAGCAATAACAGCTCGTTATATACGTGCTGCATAAACGCTTCTGGTCCGCATAAAAAGAACTCGTAATCATCAAGTGGTAAATAGTATCTAAATACATCCGCATTTATGCGCCCTTTTAAATCAAAGCTTTTGTCTTTTAAATTAAAGCTCTCATCTTTTACGTTAAAGCCATCGCCTTGTTTTTCACTAAGCTCAGGCTGCGATAAAAGTGAGTAGTAATCTATCGCCCCGCCACTCGTATCTGCAAGTGTTTTTAGCTCGTTATAAAACGCACGCTGTTGGGTGTTTTTAGCACTGTGAAAAATATGCAACGGGCGAGTATAACGGGTTCTTAACCCTTCGTGTGCAATGTGTTTAGCCATTGAGATCATAGGTGTAATGCCTATTCCGCCACCAATTAGCACCGCAGGTTTAATGCTGGTTGGGTCAATAAAAAACTGCCCTTGTGGGTATTTAGCTAAAATAACGTCGCCTACTTTTACGTTATTATGAAAGTAGTTAGATACCTCGCCACTGAGCTCTTTTTTAATCGATAACCTATAAAATAGTTCATGAGGGCTTGATGACACGGTGTAGGTTCTAATAACAGGTTTGCTATTACTGTTATTGCTACTATTTTTACACGGTATTTGTACAGTTAAATGCTGCCCAGCTTTAAACGGTAACAAGGTTGTATTGTTATGCCCTTCTAAATAAAAGGAGGTAATTACATTACTTTCTTTAATTATTTTGGTTACTTTTAAAGGCTGCCAAGTATGTTTTAGTTTTTCGGCTTGTTTGTTTTTATCAGCCTCAAGCCACGTGCCCGTCATTTTAGTGTTAGGGGAATAAGCATCAAATTTAGCACTAAACGGGAGTAAGTTTTTAAGCCACATTCCTTTAGTGAGGGTGAATTTCCAGCCTCGGTCTGCACCAATAAAGCCTTCAAGCTCTGGGTGCCCGTCCCATAAAATTTCAACACTGCCGGTAAGCATTAATACATTACCCGTGTCAAAATCAGGAAATAACAAACCTGCTTTTGGGTTTAATAAAAAGTTACCCAAGGTATTAAAAAAATTATTACCTGCGTAATCAGGAATCGTTAATGTGTTACCTTCTCGCTTTACAAAACCCGGCAATCCACCACGGTGAGAAACATCAACACCTTCAATTTTTGGATTGTTTTTGGCGGTTATAAAGCTTGAAACAAAAAATGTATCGGTTGTGTCAATTAACATACTGGCTGCGTTATCAAGTGTATTAAATTCAACTTTTTGTACCGCATTACTTTTAAGTAAAGGATCTCTATTAAACGTTAAGTCGCGCGTTTGAATATACTGTGGGCAATTTCCAAAGGATTGATCAACATTAAAACTCACCTGATTATCGTCAATTGCCTCACCTACGCGCACATTTAAACGGTTACGCCTACGCGTGCCCAGCTCAATGCCTAATAAACCAATTGGCGAGCCGACAATATTTAACGTGTTATGTAAGGGGTCGTTTTTATCAACCGCGTGCTTCATTAATAACGACGTAGGAGTTGGGGTGCTTAAAAAGCCTGACTGTCCTGAAACAATAGATACCCACGGATTAGCATTTTCATCAACACTGCCTGCAACCACAAATGGTAACTGCTCAAAAAAGGCTTGATGCTGCTTTGGCATAAATGAGCGCACGGCACGTTTGCCAAATGTTTCCATTATTTCTCGTTTACCGAGTTTGTCTTGTATTGCCAGCTCGCCTTCGTGAAAAGGTGAAGCATCTATTGAGTTTGTATTTATCATTTTGCTCGTAATTCGTGTGCGTATTTCATGGGATAAATTTAACCCAATACACAATGAATGATAATGGGTGTTTTATTGACTGATAATGCACAAAACAATGACAATACTTGCACCCTCTTAGTGCCAGGCGCGCACCAACATATAACAAAATAGGTTTTATCCTCACTCTAAAAACACATTAAATACTATTTAAACAATAACTTAAAAAACTGGCTGTATTTTTGCAAACATTCTATTAACAAGCCCATTTTACTTACGGCAAAAATTTAGGTTGTGAGCACAATAGCTATTAGCAACCATCGGCAAAGAAGCCCGCACACAGTTATGCATATTGCGTATTTGTGGCGGGCTTTTTTGTTATTTGTATTTAAACCGTCACTTTAAGGAATGCCCTATGCAAACCTCGCAAAAAATACTCATTATTGGTAATGGTATGGTCGGACACCACTTTGTTGAGCAAATGCGCCAAAGCGATGCCAACGCAGACATTACTGTACTTTGCGGAGAAGCAAATCTTGCATACGATCGCGTGTACTTATCAAGTGTATTTGATGGCAAAACCGCCGCCGATTTAGCACTTACCACTCACGACAACTACAAACAGCTTAATATTAATGTGCATACCAGCCAGTGGGTTGAGGGCATTGATAGATCAGCAAAAATAGTGACCACATTAACCGGTGAGCAATACCCGTACGACAAACTGATACTCGCGACAGGTTCGTTTCCGTTTGTGCCGCCTATAAAAGGTAACAACCAACCCCATTGTTTGGTGTATCGCACATTAGAAGATTTAGAACAAATAAAAGCCAGTGCCGCTGTAAGTAAAAGCGGTGTAGTTATTGGTGGTGGTTTGTTGGGGCTTGAAGCCGCAAACGCCATTAAGCAACTAGGGCTTGATACCCACGTAGTTGAATTTGCGCCACAACTTATGGCTGTTCAACTTGATGGACAAGGCGGTACGCTACTAAAAAATAAAATAGAAAAACTCGGCGTAACAGTACATACATCAAAAGCAACCAGCGAAATAGTAAAAGGCGCAACCAGTCGATTTAGATTAAATTTTTCGGACGAGTCATTTTTAGAAACAGATCTAATTTTGTTCTCTGCCGGTATTCGTCCGTATGATCAGCTAGGTAAAATTGCTGATTTAGAACTCGGTGAACGCGGCGGTATTATTATTAATAACCAATGCCAAACGTCAGATCCTGATATTTTAGCCATTGGTGAATGTGCCCTGTGGGACAAAAAACTATTTGGTTTAGTAGCACCGGGTTACAACATGGCGCGCGTTGCAGCGAGTCAATTAAGTGGTGGCGAGCTTGAGTTTTTAGGTGCCGATATGAGCACCAAACTTAAGCTATTAGGCGTAGAAGTAGGCTCAATTGGCGACGCTCATGCAAAAACGCCAGACTGTAAAGAGCTTATATATCAAGACGCTATTCGCGGCTGTTATAAAAAAATCATACTAAGTGAAAAAGGCGATAAATTACTGGGCGCTGTACTAGTTGGCGATACCAGCGACTACGATACTTTATTGCAGTACATGCTTAACGACATGGACTTACCAGAAAACCCTGAGTGTTTAATTTTACCAGACAGCGGCGGCGCGCAGTCGTTATCTAGCAGTGCCCTACCCGACACAGCCACTATTTGTTCGTGTCACAATGTGAGTAAAGGCGACATTGTAGGTGCAATTGATGGCGGCTCATGCGATTTAGCCTCGGTAAAATCATGCACTAAAGCAGCAAGCGGCTGTGGCGGTTGTGCTGCGTTATTAAAATCAGTTGTTGATAACGAATTAGCAAGTCGCGGTGTTGAAGTAAACAACCATGTATGTGAGCACTTTGCGTATTCACGCCAAGAACTACTGCACATGGTAAAAGTAGAAAGCATTAAAAGCTTTGATGACTTACTAACTAAACACGGCAGCGGTCATGGCTGTGAAATATGTAAACCTGCCATTGGCTCTATTTTAGCTTCAACATGGAACGACTTTATTTTAGAACCCGCTCATGTTGGCTTACAAGACACTAACGATACGTACCTAGCAAACATGCAAAAAGATGGTTCGTACTCTGTAGTACCCCGTATTGCTGGTGGCGAAATAACGCCCGACAAACTCATTGTAATTGGACAAGTAGCCAAAGACTTTAACCTGTACTGTAAAGTCACTGGCGGTCAGCGTATTGATTTATTTGGTGCGCGCTTAGAAGAGCTTCCTGTTATTTGGGAGCGACTTATAGAAGCTGGATTTGAGACAGGTCATGCCTATGGTAAGTCTCTTAGAACCGTTAAATCGTGTGTGGGTAGTACGTGGTGTCGTTATGGTGTGCAAGATAGCGTTGGACACGCAATAGAAATAGAAAACCGCTACAAAGGGTTACGTGCGCCGCATAAATTTAAAATGGCGGTATCGGGTTGTACCCGCGAATGCGCCGAAGCACAAAGTAAAGATATTGGCATTATAGCCACCGAAAACGGCTGGAACTTATACGTCTGTGGTAATGGCGGTATGCGCCCTCGCCATGCTGATTTATTTGCGACCGATTTAGACACGCCAACACTTATTAAATATATTGACCGCGTAATTATGTTTTACATTAAAACGGCTGACAAATTACAGCGTACGTCGGTATGGATGGAAAATCTTGAAGGCGGTTTAGACTACCTTAAAAGCGTAGTAATTGACGACAGCTTAGGCATTTGCGACGAGCTAGAAGCGCAAATGGAGTTAATTACACAAACTTATGCGTGTGAGTGGAAAAAAGCGATTGAAAGCCCAGATGCTGCCAAACGATTCCGCCAGTTTGTTAATAGCCCCGAAACCGACGACAACATTTTGTTTGTGCAAGAGCGTAACCAAATTCGCCCTGCTACAGAAGCCGAAAAACGTGAGCAACGTAATACACAAAACCGTATTCCAGTAATGGAAGTTGAAGAGGAGCAAGCTGATGTCTTGGCATAATATTGGAACAATCGATAACCTAGTGGCTAATAGCGGCGTATGCGCATTAGTTAATAATCAGCAAGTGGCTATTTTTTATATTCCGCAAAACCCAACGGCTGTGTTTGCCATTAGCAACTACGACCCTATTGGCAAAGCCAATGTATTATCGCGTGGCATTATTGGCTCAATCGACAATAAATTAGTTGTCGCATCGCCTTTATATAAGCAACACTTTTGCCTAGAAACAGGCGAATGTTTAGAAGCAGAAGCAATACACTTACCGGTTTTTAATGCAAAAATTGAAGACGGCAGTGTATTTATAAGCTCTGAACCAAAAGTTACAACAGCTGTGGCTTAGGGGAATATTATGAGTGTACTGTCTTATTTTTCGGGTATTGAAAACGTGTGGCTAAATAAGCTTGTTACTAAGCTAACAAGCTCAAATGATCGCAGTGCTAAAAGCGGCAACGTTTATATAATTGGTGCGGGCCCAGGAGACGCAGAGCTAATTACGGTAAAAGCGCAGCGTTTAATTAATACCGCCGATGTTGTTTTATACGATTGGTTAGTAAGCGATGATTTATTAAAAACGCTTCCTAAAAAAGCGCAGCGTGTATTTGTAGGTAAACGTGCTGGTAAGCATTCGATGACCCAAGCTAACATTTGCGAACTACTGGTTAAATACGCGCAACAAGGCTTAAACGTAGTGCGTTTAAAAGGCGGTGATCCGAGTATATTTGCACGAATTAACGAAGAAGCCGATGCACTTACCAAGCATAATATTAATTTTGCTATTATTCCGGGTGTTACAACGGCTTGTGCTACGTCCGCTTATACGGGTATTCCGCTCACTGCACGCGATGTAGCGCGTAGTGTTACATTTTTAACGGCGCAGTTTGCCGATCCTAACAAGCAACCTCATTGGCAAAATTACGCGTTTATGCCTGCAAACAACAACCCCACTTTAGTGGTTTATATGGGGCTTTCGCGCTTACAAACGCTAAGCAACGGTTTGCAATCAGTGGGCTGGCCAAGTAATACACCCATTGCACTAATAGAGAATGCCACTACCACTAAGCAAAAAGTAATTACCAGTACGCTTGAACTGATAGTAAATGAGCATGCTAAACACAACCTTCAAGGTCCTACCCTTATTATGATTGGTGAAGTAATAAATCATAAAATGGCAATTAGCCCTGAGTTATTAAACAGTATAAATGTTAACGCATGATACAAAATGAATAATGCACTTTTCGCGCTTACCACCTCCCCAGGAGTAGGCGCTTTTTTTGTTTTTAATTTGGGTTCAAGTTGTGTGCAATAACATGTTTAAATGCACCAAATAAGTTAAAAGTAATGGTAATTTAAATTATAGAAAAACAGTGGCAAACAAAAACAACACTTTAAGCAATTGTATTAGCTTGATTTTAAATTCAATGATGAAATTTATTAATGATTGGAACAATGGTTGCACTTTAAAAACAAAAAAGTGTGGAATAATACCAATGGCGACAAGCAATCCTCTCACAAAACAGTTTTTATTAGCAGCAAAGTATCAAGAAATACACGCGCTAAAGCAATTACAAAACAGTTGTGCCTCGCTTACTAAATTAGGCGATTTTGTACATCAGTTACAAAAAGAACGCGCAATGAGTAATATATTTTTGGCCTCAAATCGAGAGCGATTTAAAACCCAATTACAAGAACAAATCCCTTTAAGCGACAGCGCACAAACTGCATTTTATGATTCTCTTAAACAAACATTTATAAACGACAACGCCGATACTGGCCATACTCGGTTATTTAATTTAATTACCTATAGCTTACAAGCACTCGATGCATTACCGGTATTGCGCAAGCAAATAGCACAACAAAACATTAGTGCGGTACATGCTACGCAGTCATTCACTCAGTTAATTGCTAGTTTACTCAATATTATTTTAGAGGCAGCTGATGGCGCAAGCGATCCCAAAATAACGCGCTTATTAGTCGCATTTTTTAATTTTATGCAAGGTAAAGAATACGCAGGACAAGAGCGTGCCTGTGGTGCACAAGCATTTGCAGCGAGTAAATTTACCACAGAACAAAAACAACAACTCGCGCATTTTGTACAAGAGCAAAACCACAGCTTTGACTTTTTTAATGAGTACGCCGATGCGCACCTTTTAAAATATTTTGGCACACTAACAACGCATCAGGTTAATAATCAGGTAGAGCAACTTAGAAGTTTACTGCAAAAGCTCGATGACGAGAACGCTCAACCGCTCTCACAACTTAGCGAAGTATGGTACGAAGTAACCACTACGCGCATAGATATAATGCACAAAATTGAACAAAATATAGCAGATCAGTTAATTGATACCGCAGCAATGCAAATAGCCTGTGCTCAACGTAGCTTAAATACAAATAAGCAGGTACTTAACAATATGGTAGAGCAACACATAGCCCCTACTTTTGGCCAATTAGCCGTTAAGCAACCAGAGCCAGAAGTGAGCCAAAACATAGCGGCCGATAAGCTCAATAGTAATAAAAGTATGTACGATTTAATTATCGAGCAAAGCCAGCATATTAAACAAATAAACCAAGCGTTACTTGACGCTAAAAAAGTAATTAGTGAGCAAAAGGTAATTCACCAAGCCAAGTACATACTTATTGAGCAGTTAAAGCTCACTGAAGAGCAAGCCCATAAACAGCTACAAAAACAAGCAATGGATACACATAAAACCTTATTTAGCGTAGCGCAAACAATTGTACAAATGAGCGATTAAATATGCTGTTTTTACTTGGGCATGTTGATCTTTAGTAAGAACACTACCCTACATAATACTTATTTATTCAGTTATAAATTTCACGATCAGACTTAGTTTTACCTTATTAGAAAATAGATTCATAAGCTACTGACTATAATAAGGTAAGGCTTTAATTTGGCGTTAATTTATAAAGTGAATAATTCAACACATTCAAAATAATCAACTACAATAAGTTAATCATTTGTTGCATCTCATTTTAATGAGGCATATTTATTTAATACTGTTGTAGGAGTTTGAATGCCCAATGTAGAGAGTTATTTAGAAGGTGTATCATTAATAGATGAGCAGCAATTAACGACTTCTCTTGATAATGACATTCAAACAAGCTTAGAAAGCTTTGCTGAGCTAATTTTAAACATTTTTGATACGAGCTCATTCTCTATTGTTGCTAACCTGCCTCAACGTGCTGTCGAGCTATATAAATCAGGTTCAAAAATAACAGTAGCTAAAGAGCAACTATCTGATGACGTTTTTAATGAATCGATTATCGAGCATGCTCCTAAAATATTTAGAGTGGTATCACCTATTATTTTGCCCTCAAACCTTAAATTTGGATGGTTTATATTTGACCGAGCAAGTGATTCACTACTTACCGAAAAAGAAAAATTAATCTTAAATAGTTTACAAAAAAACTTTGTTAATCAGTTAGTCCAACGTAAAAATTCATTAGATAAAATAAACAGTTCTAAGTTTCACTCAACAATTAGCGAGCTAAAAAAAGACGAAACTGAAAAAGATCGCCTAATCAAAAAATTACAAAAAATGAGCGATGAACTAGATGAATTTACCAGTATTGCTTCACACGATCTAAAGTCACCATTAAATGCTATAAAACGTTTATTAGAGTGGATTTATGATGACTGTAAAGATTTACTCCCTCAAGAGCACCTAGAAAACTTTCAGCTTGTGCTCAGCCGGGCTAATAGAATGCAAGTACTGCTAGAAGATTTACTAAGCTACTCGAGAATAAATAGCTGTGATCCAACTCATGCAAACATATCTTTAGAAAGTATTTACCAAGATATAGAACAAATTTTAGAAGTTCCACAAGCTGTCACTGTTGATATACACGCCAATAACGAAGTACTCGATATACCGCTGATCCCTTTTAAAACTGTTTTTCAAAATCTTATTAGTAATGCAATAAAACATAACAATAAAGAGCACCCGGTTATCGATATTTCACTTATCCCCTCTAATCAATATTACATTATTGAGATAACAGATAATGGCCCTGGAATTGACCCTAAATATTTTTCACTCATATTTAAGTTATTTCAGACATTGCAATCTCGAGATGATGTTGAAGGGAGCGGCATTGGACTCTGTATTGCCAATAAGCTCATTATTAATTATGGGGGCAAAATTGAAGTAGCCTCCGATGTGGAACTTGGCAGTACATTCACTATTTATTGGCCCAAAGTTTAACTATGAAATTATCAATTATAAACGAGCATCATGTAGATGCTGCTCTTAGAAGGAACTTATGAATATTTTAATTGTTGATGATGACTTAGTTGATCGCAAATTAATTAAAAAAATGCTTATTTCTGATGGCTCTCATCATCATGACATTACCGAGGTAACGTGCGTATCCGAGGGCTTGAAAGCCATTGAAGACACGCACTTTGATATAATACTACTCGATTATAATATGCCTAAAGAAGATGGCATTGAAATGCTAATTGAAATGCGTGCAAAGCCTAAACTCGGTAACACCGCAATTATCATGATTAGCTCCTCAGAAAATTCAGCTTTGGCTATTGAGTGTATAGAAGCCGGCGCTCAAGACTTTTTACCAAAAGGTGATATAACGAGGGATAGTTTAAATAAAGCGCTTATATATGCCAAAAAACGCTTCGAGGCAGAACAACGTATGCACAACAGTTATCTTGCTGTAAAGCATATGGCAGAACGGGATCAGCTTACTGGTTTGTCTAATCGATATCATTTTGAAGAAATACTAAAAGTAATGATAGCTAACAATAAACGTGCTAAAAACTGCGTGGCGTTACTTGCTTTAGATTTAGATAACTTCAAAAATATTAATGATACGCTTGGGCATAGTGTCGGCGACGAAATTTTAATACAAACAGTAGAAAGGATTCATAGTTGCCTGAGGCAAAATGAAGGATTTGCACGCTTAGGAGGCGATGAATTTGCAGTTATAATAGGTGGAATTTGCAATATTAATCAAATAGGTATGATAGCAAATAGAATTTTAGCTGAAGTTTCTAAACCCTTTTTGCATGAAGGCAGAACTTTAAATTGCAGTGTTAGCATTGGAAGCGCCATATACCCAAATGATGCTACTGAATCTCATGAACTGCTAAAATGTGCTGATATTGCAATGTATCGCTCAAAACAAAGTGGTAAAAGTAGAATAAGCTTTTACAAAGAGCAATATCAATATGAATTTAGTCGTCGGGTAGATATTCAAAATAGTATAAAAGAGCATATAGAGGAAAAAAACTTTAGGCTATTTTATCAACCTGTTTACTGTTCAAAAACACAAATAATGACAGGTGTCGAAGCCCTTATCCGTTGGCCAGATACAACCGTTAATTATACCCCCGATGAGTTTATTCCTATTGCTGAAGAGTGCCGATTAATAGCCCCTCTTGGAAAATGGATAATTGCGAGCGCTTTAAAGCAGTTATCTTTGTGGCAGAAAGACTATCAAACGCCGTTAACTCTATCTATTAATATTTCACCGATACAACTGCAAAGAGAAGTTTTACAAACGTATCTATTAGAGACGGTCGAAAAATACAATTTAAAAACCAGTAGTATTATTCTGGAAATAACAGAAACAGCTTTTATGGAAAACAGTAAAGAAGTGATTGAAATATTAACTTCTTTGTCTAATAAAGGGTTTAGGATTGCTTTGGACGATTTTGGTATGGGTTATTCATCCATATCTCACCTTATTTCCTACCCTATTGATATAGTAAAATTAGACAAAAGCATGCAATCGTTAGGTGGAGAAAATAATAAACGATTAAAAATAATCGAGAGCTTATCTTTAATGCTGAAGAAACTAGATTTTTCTGTGGTAGCTGAAGGAATCGAAACTGAAACCCAGCATCAGCTGTGTAAAAAATTAAATATAGACTACTTGCAAGGTTTTCTCTTTTCAAAGCCTATGCCTGTAAACGAAATTAATTTGCTGCTCGATGACTATAGTAAAAAAATAAAACTTTAATAAATAGGTTATTTTGAGCCTTTGTAAAATAAAATTGAAGCTTAAATCAAACATCTGTGTAACCTTAAGCTAAAAACCTTTGGTTTGTGCCACATACTCAAACTAAAGGTTCTCCAATTTGCACCGCCTAGCGGGTTAAAACCTAAAACACATGCAAATCAGCTGTGTTTTTCCAAATGCTGACCGATGACAGCCAATACTTTTTCTTTTAACTCTGCTGCCTGAAAACTTCCTTTTACAAGGTAACCTTTAACAAAATCGTGTGACATTATAATCTTTTTTTCTTCTTCTCTTTCTGATGAGCTAAACATCATAACCACACACGAGCTGATTTCTATCATCTTCCTCAGTTTAGAAAACTCTTCTAAAAACTGAATACCATTGACTCTTGGCATATTGATGTCCAAAAATATGAGTATTGGAGGAAATCCATCAGGGTACTCTTTTCTGTTAGCTTCATAATTTTCTAGAAATTCTAATGCTTCCTGACCATCTTTTTTTTCAAAAATTGTAAGATCTAATTCAGCCTCTTTAATTAATCTTTTAAGAATATACCGGTCAACTTCATTGTCATCGACAATTAATATAGGGGGTTTAATTTTTGTCATGTTAGCTTATCCATTGGTATTATTATTTTAAACGTCGTACCTTCATCAGAGCTTTGCAGTGATACTTCACCATTTAAATACTCAATATGTTTTTTAACCAGCGCCATCCCTAAACCAGAGCCTGTGCTCGTCTGTGCATGAAATCGCTTAAACATATCAAACACTTCACTTTGATGCTTTTGTGGTATTCCCATTCCGTTATCTGTAACAGTAATAAAAAACGTCTCTTGCTCATTAAAAATGTCACAGCGGACATAAGGCGAGTCTTTATTTCTGTCGTAATACTTCAACCCATTTGATATCAAATTTTCAATAATTTGAGCAAAACGCGCTTTTTCCGACCTTATAGGTACTGATAGATTAATTGTTGTTTCGAGCGTACAAGGATTATCTTTCATGAGCCAAGACAGTCGTTCTTTCATATCAATAATTAACTGATTAAAGTCAATTAAATCTTTATCCTCATTACCAATTTCAGCTTTGGCTAACAATAAAATATCAACAACAAGTGTTTCTAACTTTTCCATTTGTTGATAAATAACCAGTGCATTTCGGCTTGCCTCCTCTGTGTCTCCCGCTTTTATATCTTCGATAACAAAATGCGCTAGGGATTTAGCCCCTGACAGCGGTGACTTCAGGTCATGGGAAGCCCGATAAGCAAACTGGGCAAGCTCATCATTTGCTTGCTGCAGGGAAGCTGTCTGGCTGTTTATAATCTCTTTGAGTTCAATACTGTTTTCAATATTTAAAAGATCATTTTTAATTCGCTGTCTGGCCGCGATAACGAGTGCTTTTAATTCACCCGACGTTTTTATATCAAGTTCATCGTCCAGATTAATATTGTTTTCGGGCTTACTTGATAAAAGTAGAGTTAGATTTCGAATAGAGCTCGATATTGTGCGAGAAAGATAACTTATAAAAAGAATATTAAAAAAAGATATGATTATAACAAGTGGAATTAACGTCATTAGTATAAACGATACTGTTTTTCTAATTGGTTCCTCAAACAGCTCCGTATTTTTATTAAAGCCACTTAGCGAAGTATTAAGATTTAGTAAAAAAGCGTCTCTACTAAGTTCCCCCTTTTTATACTGATTAACTGACAATAAGGCTTTATCAGCAATTTCAATATCGTTTTCACAGATTGTTAATGTATGATCTGTGTTAATAACTTTCATAACAGCATAATTTA
Organism: Pseudoalteromonas sp. SA25; assembly: GCF_011378705.1. Taxonomy (NCBI): domain Bacteria; kingdom Pseudomonadati; phylum Pseudomonadota; class Gammaproteobacteria; order Alteromonadales; family Pseudoalteromonadaceae; genus Pseudoalteromonas; species Pseudoalteromonas sp. SA25. The sequence continues at coordinate 44,099 of NZ_WTKV01000018.1, forward strand.
ACGGGTTTATTTGTTCAATACATTCAATAGGTTGCTGCCTAATTAACAATATATCCGACTCAATGGCATTTATATCTATGGGGATATCATTTTCTATTTTTTTAACTGACTTGGTAAGTTGATGTGTATACTTTAAATGAAGAAAGTTAAGTTGATGAAACTTAGCCCCTTTAGCTATTTCAAAAGCTGAGTAGACAGTAATACTTATCTCTGCTGCAGTTAATATTACAATAAGCATCAGTTTTCTTGAGATATTCATATACGACACCTATTTTAGCTACTAACCCAAAAATCTTTAAATAACACTATAATAATTATAGTATTTATAACCTTAGGTATAGCAGATTTTATCTTTTTTACTAGCTCCTCTATGAATAACAGTTGATATTTAGCTTTATTCACTTTTAATAAAAAGATCCTTTATTAGTTTTTTGCCACTATAAAGCAAACTTGGGTAATATTACGCCTCTAAAAGTACTGGTGCATTGGCAAATACACCAGTAGCTAAATACAAAACTTTGTTAAGTCATACCATATTTAAAAAGTGTATTAACATGCAGCATTTTTTGAATGAAAAATATAGGCTCGTGTGTGGTCGTACACTAGGTTAAAAGTAAAAGCGTAAAGGGTTATAAAAAAAGTTACGCCGATATCCATTATTAATGCTTCCCATAAGCCTACGTTTAAAATGCTCGCCATTACGGGAATAGTAAAAACAAGTAACCCGCCTTGAAATAAAATCACGTGAAAAATACGGAATAATACAGAACGTTGCTCTTTTGCACCGGTAGCTACTTTGTCAAAAAACCAATTAAAAACAAAATTCCAACACATCGCAATCGTTGCAATTATAATCATAGTGCCCGATAAAGCCGATATTGCATGCTCTGTAAATACAGCCAAACCAATAATCGACAGCGTTACCGCTAATACTTCAAACAAAACAGCCTGAAATATCCTCTCTAGCGACCCCATTTTTGCATCCATAATTACCCCCCTTTTACGCCAAATAATTAAAGAAAATAATAGTGACATAATTTAATTATTTGCAAAGTTAGTAGCCATCACCTTTAGTGATAAGATGAGCAAATAAGTACTCACCTTTAAGTTGAATGATATGTATAGTTTTGAGCAACTAAAAATTTTTGTAACCGTAGTAGAAACAGGATCTTTTTCGGCAACAGCCCGAAAGCTTAACCGTGCACAATCGGGAATTAGCCAAGCTATTTCTAATCTTGAAATAGCGATTAATCAAACATTGTTTACGCGTAATAAAAATATACCCAGCTTAACGATTAGCGGTAAGGCATTGTTACCTGTCGCATACTCTATACTTCATCAGCAAAAATATTTTGACCAAAAAGTGGATGCATTAGCAAAAAATTATGAGCATGAGGTAATTATAGCTATTGATGAAAGCCTAAATAATCAAGATATTTTAAAAGTGATTGCCCCACTTGCTGATCAGTTCCCGATTACTAATTTCGAAATAATATCGACAACAACTGACGATGTAGAAAACTTAGTAAAAATAGGAAAAGCACAAGTAGGTATCATTTATAGTGATGGGGAACTAAAAGTTGATATGGATTTTTTTCTATTAGGTCAAGCTCGATTTTTAACGATTTCATCACCAGAACACCCGCTTGCAAAGCTAAAGGCTGTAACAAGCAATGACTTAAAAGCCCATAGGCAATGTGTTCATCGCAGCCTTAGCCAAAAAGAGTTATGGTTTAGCTACGCAATTAGCTCTAGAATTTGGTACGCAAATACACATCAAACCCTTATCGACTTAGTAGTTCAGGGTATTGGTTGGGCGCTTGTACCCGAGCTTGCTATTAAGAGGTATATAAACCAAGCTGAAGTGGTAACGCTACCCGTTACTCATGAACAAGGCGGTTGGCTTACTCCTGTGGGATGCGTTGTTTCAAGAAGCCAATCAACAGGACCTGTTCTTCAAAGTTTAATAAATAGGTTGCAGGAACACTTTTTAAAGAATGATAGCGCGGGAATAAAACAGTTTTAAACTGCTTTATTCACTTTTAATAGCAAGCTTCTTCTTTAGCTTTTCTTGCCACTCTACAGCAAGCTCTGGCAAAGTTAATGCTTCTAAAAGTATGTCTTCATAACCTACGTATTTTTTATCAAAAAATGCCTGGAACAGTTTTTTAACTGATATGTCGTGCGAGGCTTTCTTCTCGATAACAACACTATCACCCGTTTTTGCAACGCCTTGCTCTAGTACCCTAAAATAAACGCCAGTGCAGTAATGCTGCGTAAACAATTTAAGGCTGTTTTTATTATTAAGGGCGATAGCGAGTTTAAAACAGGGTACACGAGGCTGGCTTACTTCAAGCAGTGCAGTACCAATTCGAATATGGTCACCTATGTGTATATTCGCTTCATTAAGGTCAGAAATCGTGAAGTTTTCGCCAAAGGCACCTACTGCTAAATCATCATTCTCGAGGGTTTGTTTCCAATACTCATAATGATTGTGCGAAAAAGCATATACCGCTTTATCTACACCGCCGTGATTAACTAAATCAGCTTGCTCGTCACCTATAATGTTTAGTTTTTCAATAACAACAGGTTCGTTAGTTGGGGTTTTGAATATTCCCGTTTTCACCTCTTTACCATTATGAATAAGAGTTTTAATTTTAGAGATATTAGTCGAGATGATTTTCATTGCGATACCAACGGATGAGGAAGTAAAGATTAATTATGCAGGTTTTAAAATTATTATAAATAAATTTAAGCAAAAAAATGACCCCTCAAGACTAGGGCGTGTTTATCTTTGTGGATTGAAATTTATTCAATCTAGGGGCGATTAAATCGCGGCGCTAGGTTTGTAACCTAGTGGGCTAAGTAAAAACCGAGCAACAAAGAGTTAATCGTCCCTAGAAAGAACTCAGAGGGCAGCGCATGTTTGGTATTTATGCTGCATTATCGCCCATTAATGGGGAATAACCACACTACATAGGCTCTGCCTTGCCTAAAAACCAAACAGTCTGCTGTAAATTCAACCGCCAAAGTTCAACACGCCCTAAGCAGTCATTTCACAATATACAGTTTTTATTATTCTGCTTGTTTTAAAAAATACGTCTCGGCTAGTCCATTATGTATTCCAGCTAAGTCTATTTGTATTTCATCGATAAAGTCATGCAACAGACCATTTTTAAGTACTCGTACGTCTTTATTTTCTAACTCAATAATTGCATCGTCAATTGATTTAATAATTTCTGTTGAGTTTGGCAAAGGTAAAACCAATGCTTTTAATTCATTCATACAAAATAAAATAGATCGCGGAAATACTTTGCTGTGCATCACAAATTCTATTACATCTGCACGCTGTACTCTAACGCCCATTTCTTGGCGATACATTTGATAAGCACTTAATGAGCGCAATAAGCTGATCCACTGAATATTATCAAACGGCTTCACTTCTTCTTCATTAGTAATTAACGTAGCAGAGCGAATATCTAAAATTCGCGATGTCATATCTGCGCGCTCTATAATCGAACCAAAGCGGATAAAAACATAGCCCTGATCATGATTAATTGTGGCATCTAACGCCCCAAATATTTGATGGGCTGAATCTATAATCTTTTTTAAATAATCAAAACGTCCGCGCTTTGTTATCCCTTCTTTTTGATTATCTTTTACATAATAATAAAGAGAGTTAATTTCTTCCCATACATCTCGAGGAATTACATCGCGGATTGTACGCGCGCTTTCTCGTGCCGAAGTAATAGAGTTTAAAATTGACGAGCTGTTATCACTACCAACAAGTAAATACCTTAATGCTTTTTGTTCAGTAAAATCAGTATGGTTTTCTGAATACGCTTTACGTACACCAATAATATCAATTAATGGCTCCCAGCCGGTACATACGCCTTTGGGTAAGTCCATCATCAGTAAATTGTTAACGTTGATTAAACGAGCCACATTTTCCGCGCGCTCAATGTATCGAGATACCCAATATAAAGTTTCGCCTACTCTTGATAACATATTATTTAGCCTCTTCGTCAACAATCCAAGTATCTTTACTGCCACCACCTTGTGATGAATTAACCACCAAAGAGCCTTTAACCATAGCAACACGCGTTAATCCACCAGTGGTAACTTGCGTATCTTTACCTGATGATAAAATAAACGGTCTTAAATCGGTATGTCGACCATCTGGTTTATTACCATCAAATGTTGGTACTGTTGATAAATCTAATGTTGGTTGAGCTACCCAGTTTCGTGGGTCCGCTTTAATTTGAGCAATACACGCTTCTTGTTCTTTTTTAGTCGATTTAGGACCAATTAATAAGCCATATCCGCCAGATTCATTTGCTGGTTTAACAACAAGCTTATCGATATTTTTAATCACATGGTCGCATTCTTTCGGGTCTAAACATTTGAACGTTGGGACATTAGCAAGCTTAGCTTCCTCGCCTAAGTAGTACTTAATCATCTCAGGTACATAGGCGTAAACTACTTTGTCATCAGCAACACCTGCGCCTGGTGCATTAACCAAAGCAACATTACCTTTAGACCAAGCACGCATTAATCCAGGAACGCCAAGTTGAGATTCTGGTAAAAAGGCTTCTGGGTCTAAAAACAAATCATCTATACGACGATAAATAACATCAACTCGTTGTAGCCCTGTGATTGTTCTCATGTATACACAGTCATCTTTTTCAACAACTAAATCGCGCCCTTCTACCAGTTCGCAACCCATTTCTTGGGCAAGGTAACAATGTTCAAAATAAGCGGAGTTAAACACCCCTGGAGTAAGTACCACGACTTCTGGTTTATCTTGTGGACGAGGCGACATTGCCGCTAGCATATCAAATAATTGTGAAGGGTAATCATCAACAGGTAAAATCGATACTTGCTCAAATAATTCAGGGAATACACGCTTCATTACAGAGCGATTTTCAAGCATATAAGATACACCAGAAGGAACACGCAGGTTATCCTCAAGCACATACATTGTACCGCTACCATCGCGTACTAAATCTGAGCCACAAATATGCGCCCATATTTTATTTGGCGGGTTTATTCCCACGCATTGCTGGCGAAAGTTAACTGATTTTTCTAGTAACCCTTTTGGAAAAACACCATCTTTTATTATTTTTTGGTCGTGGTATAAATCATCTATAAAAAGGTTAAGCGCTTCAACACGTTGCTTTAAACCAACCTCTACGCTTTGCCATTCTTTTTTACCAATAGTTCGAGGAATAATATCAAACGGCCAGGCTCTATCTATCATATTACCTTCGTTGTAAACCGTGAAAGTAATCCCCATTTCTTTAATTGCTAAATCAGCAACCGCTCTGGCTTTTACTAATTCTTCTGCTGATAAATTAGCAAAAAATTGTGCTAATTGTGTTCCATGCGATCTAACGTTTCCTTGTGCATCAATTAATTCATCAAAGAAACCTTTTGTTTGGTACGCTTTCCAATCAATTTTCATACACTCTTTCACCTTATCCATCATCATATATGACGTAGTTAAACTGCTATTCCATTCGAATCATATCAACCGCTACATCAAGCAGTTGACTACCGCCACCAAATACCACTCCTTTTAAAGGAGTTACGTCAGAAAAGTCTCGCCCTACGGCTAGAGTAATATGCTGATCGCGTGGTAAAACATTATTTGTTGGATCAAAATCAACCCAACCAAAGTTTGGCACAAATACCGCAAACCATGCATGAGTTGCATCTGCACCTTCTAGCTTTTCTTCGCCTTCTGGCGGCATGGTTTCTATGTACCCACTTACGTATCGACCTGCTAACCCTACGCTGCGTAAGCATGCAAGCGCAAAGTGTGCAAAGTCTTGGCAAACGCCCCTTTTTTGTGCAAAAACAGTGCTCAAAGGCGTACTAATTGTTGTAAAACCAGGATCATAATGAAATTCATGAAAAATCCGTGCCATTAAATCTTTGCATGCAGAAATTATATTTTTGTGTGCATCAAACGAAATTAATGCGTATTCCTTAATTCCTTTATCTATTGGAATAAGTTGTGAAGGTAGTACAAATTCAGACGTTTTTAATAATTCCGCTGTATTTGGTTTAACCAATAAATCACGTACTTTTCGCCAAGCAATATCAACACTCTCTAAATTGCTATTAGCGCCGACTAACAGTTCTACCTCGCTGATCATCGTTACTTTAAGTTTTTTATGCTGTATTGCTATTTCAAACGCTGTTACCTGATTATTAAAATAATCAGTAAATGTTTGTAAGTAAGTCGGTGTAGGTTCAATTTCTACACGGCTACTGTGGCATATTTGCCCGCGATTCGTTTTTGGCGTTAATCGCGCTTGGTTTTGACACAAACTAACAAAGTCTGAATAGTTGTATGTAGTCGAGTGCTTTATTTTATATTTCACGATTGAGCTTGCTCAATATTAGTCCAGTTCAATTTATTTGCCGTTTGGGTATGAGAAAAATACTGTAGTAATAATACATCACAAAATGTATCTAAGTTCATACGCGTATTATGGTTAAATTCGATTAACTGGTTACGTTGTCCATTTTCACTTTTTTGTAGGTAATCTTTCTCAGTTACATAACAACTTGTTTTAGACAGTAAAATTGCTTTTTCGTGTGCCGCAATTACGCCTTGTCTGCGTTTTGTGGGTAAATGCTTACACAACTTATTAATTTCCTCTAACTGAAATAATAAAGAACGTGGGTATTCAGCATCTAAAAGTAATAACTCAAGCCCTGTACCAATGGTTTGATACATTCTGTATCGGCGCTTATGCGTAACTAAACTAACTTGGCAACTTAGCACTGCTTCAAGTAAGCCAAGCTCTTCGGGCTCGTCTAACTCTTTGGTTAATAAAGCCGCACTTAATGATGTTATTTGTAAGCTACGCTCTACTCTTCTGCCCATTTCAAGTAAAAACCAGCCATTACTATTTGGCATACAATCTGTAATCGAGCCATTAAAAGCCATAATTGAGCCTATAACTCTATCTAGGCTGCTTTGCATTGCACGCGTTGGAATATTAATATTTACATTTTTAAATACTTTAATTTGCTCATTAATATCATCAATTATTCGGCGGCTATCATGAGATAGTAATTCTTGAATTTGCACCGACGCATTAGCAATGTACTTTAATGTATTAATAATACTGCCAGCGCATTGCTCGTCTGCAAGGAGTTGAAAAGCAGTTTCTTTAGACAGATTTACATCAATGCCATCTAGTTTTAAATCAGGTTCTATATAGGGATAAACAATATATTGCGACCTAATGGCATTAGAAAGTCGTGCCACTATACTTTTTCGTATTGAATCTGGGTAAACAGAAAACTCGGTGTACTTGTCTATAAAAATACGCAATATACGTATGGTGTTTTCGCAGCGTTCTAAGTATCGACCCAACCAAAAAAGGTGCTCAGCCGTACGGCTCGAAATAACCCCTTCGAGTAGCGTTACATCCATTCTTTTTCTAATTGGCACCGGTGGATTATGCTCGCCTAAATCAACTCTATCGGCTGTATTTATCCATGTATCTTTGATCCAACCAGATATTCTCGGATTGTTACTTTTTTCGTTCGAAAAACACAGTGCTGAAGGAAGTACTTCTACGCCATTTTCTGTGGTTAATGCATAGCATCTAAACACCACTGGCTTGGAGATTAATTGTCCGTCATGCCAAAATGGTGCACTGCTAAAAGAAGGTTTTTCTTGGAAAAAGTAATTATCGGGTTCTTTGCTAATAAGTAGCTTTATTTCTTGCTCGTCTAACACTCCATCTAACTTAAGTGTAGGGTCTATAGCAGATAGTAGTTCGAGGTTATTCCAATCAACGGCTTGCGCTTCTTTTACACTTAAATAATTTGGCTCACCTAACAACAGCGGTTGTTTTAAAATTTGCTGCGATAACTTTTCTAAGTTGCACTTTATTGAAGGTGACGAGAGCACACCGCTACCAAACGGGTTTAAAACCTTAACCGACCCTTGTCGTACCGATTGTAATAAGCCCGGAATACCATGAAGTGAATATTCAGTTTGCTCTAAAGAGTCAATACAACGATCAGAAACCCAGCGTAAAATGACATTAATTTTACCCAAGCCTTGTAACGATTTTAAACAAACGTCACCACCACGTACGGTTAAGTCGGCGCTTTGTACTAATGTGTAGCCAAAGTAGGTAGATAGGAATGCATGCTCGTTGTAATTAGGGTCATCAATTCCTTGGGTGAGAATTACAATTCGTGGGTCATCCATATAGTGGGTATATTCATTAATACCCTCTTGGAATAGGTTTAAAAATTCTTTAATTTGCTGAACATTACATTCGGCAAATTCTTCAGCCATTACACGCCTTGCAATAATACGGCTTTTAATTAATAGCCCTAAGCCCAGCGGGCACTGACAATGATCGCTTAATACTTTAAATTCGCCTGTTGGCGTGCGGTAAACATCTAATGCAGTAAAAAATAGTGTTAATTCGTTACTAGGTAAGCTAAAACCTTCGCGTAAGTAATTAGGGTCTTGAAAAAGCTGCTTTGCAGGAATATGACCATCGACTAATAATGTTTGGTCACCGTAAATATCTTGCTGAATTTTATTTAATAAAAGGGTTCTTTGTTTTATTCCCTCTTCAAGCAATGCCCAATCAGCTTTAGATAACATAAATGGCAATGGGTCGAAATGCCACTGTTTATTGCTTTCATTTTTAATATTGCCATTTTGTAGCAATTGGCTAATTTCTGTAGCGCGGCTACTAACATCATCTGCTGTTAGACTAGCTAAACGCTTAAATAAAGTATCCCAATGGTCTGGGTTTAAACCACTGTGGTTTGCTAGTTCATCATGTCCATGTGATTTATCAAGGTATAAAGACAACCACTCAGGCAATTCCGGCATCGCGTTATTGTTAATATACAAGCTGAAAGCGCTCCAATTTATAGTAAATAGCCGTGTTCATAATGATGCTTTAAAAATATTTAGTCATTCCACTTTAAATAATTTCAAAGTGGAATGACACAACTATCAATTATTATTTAAAGTTAGGCTGCCTGCGTAAATCCAAGGTATTTGGATAATCAGGATTACTACTTTCTTCATCAGGTACCACGTATTCACTTGCGCTTTGCGCCGATTGAAAACTATGCGTAACCGCCGATGGGCTCCAGCTTGGTTCTGCTGATGCAAGTAACGATGGTGTATGCCCATGCTCCCAAAATCTTGCAACTCTGCGCCCTTCAGCTTCAAATGCATTAACCGGTAGCGTTTCAGGATTACGACCCCCAGCATGGCTCACATGATATACAAAGCCTCCAACTGAACGTCCTTCCCACGTATCGATTAAATCAAAAACTAATGGTGCATGTACGCCAATAGTTGGGTGAAGCGCTGTAGGTGGTTGCCAAGCTCGGTATCGTATACCCGCGACCATTTCATCTTTTGCTTTACCTTTAACCGGTTTAAGCGGCACTCTTCGACCATTACACGTTACAACATAGCGATCGCTCATTGTTCCTTGTACTTTTATTTGTACTCTTTCTAATGACGAATCTACATAGCGCGCCGTACCCGACGCACTTGCCTCTTCGCCTAGTACATGCCAAGGCTCGATTGCGGTTCTAAGCTCAAGTGTGACGTTATCAAGTTCTCGCGTGCCACATACCGGAAACCTAAATTCAAAAAATGGATTTAACCAACTTAACTGAAATTGAAAACCTGCTTGTTGTAAATCGCGGCTTACTTCAGCTAAATCGTTTTCTACATATTGTGGTAATAAAAACTTGTCGTGTAACTCTGTACCCCAACGTATTAATGGCTTGTGGTAAGGTTTTTTCCAAAACCAAGCAAGTAAAGTACGCAACAGTAGCATTTGCACTAAACTCATTTGTGAATGTGGAGGCATTTCAAAGCCTCTAAATTCTACAATCCCTAAACGACCTGTGGCTGAGTCGGGTGAATAGAGCTTATCTATACAAAATTCTGCTCTGTGTGTATTACCCGTTAAATCCACTAATAAATTACGCAGTAACCTATCAACTAACCAAGGCTCAGGTACCTCACCTTCGGGCATATGCGAAAAGGCAATTTCTAGCTCGTATAAAACTTCATCACGGGCTTCATCCACTCGCGGCGCTTGGCTTGTAGGACCAATAAAAAGCCCCGAAAATAAATACGACAAACCAGGATGATGCTGCCAATAGGTAATAAAACTTCTTAAAATATCGGGTCTACGTAAAAATGGGCTTTGCTCAGGTGTTTCGCCACCAAGCGTTACGTGGTTACCACCACCAGTACCAGTATGGCGACCATCTGCCATAAACTTATCAGTACCTAATCGGCATTCTTTTGCTAAACCGTATAACGTTGTGGTTCGACTGACTAATTGATCCCACGATGTTGAAGGATGAATGTTTACTTCAATAACACCTGGATCTGGCGTTACAGCGTATTTTTCTACGCGGCTATCTTTAGGTGGGCTATAGCCTTCAATAACAAGCGGCATTTTAAGGTCTTTAGCCACACTCTCTATACTACTTATTAAACCCATGTAATGTTCAAAATGACTTGTTGGTGGCATAAATATATATAAACGCCCCTCTCTCACTTCCATTACAAGCGCAGTTTTAACCATTTCTTTACCAATAAAGCCCTTTTTAAGCTTTTTAGCTTTGGTAAAATTTTCTGGAATATCAAACGGGTCGCGGTCAATAATATTGCCGCTCCACTCAAGGCTGTCTAAAGGTAGGCGATAACCAAGTGGTGATTCACCCGGTAATAAAAAACAATGACCCCGTTTAAACTCCCACGTACACGACTGCCAACAGTTTTTACTATCGTTCCATTTTAAAGGTAGAACATAGCCAACAGGCTTTTCTATGCCTTTATCCATTTTAGCTAAAAAGCCTTTTCGGCTCATTGCATGGAGAAGTTCTGGTTGATCTGGCTTTATTTCGGTAGGTAATGAGGCTTCTTGCCACATGTGATATAAAATATCTTCATAAGCCGTAGTAAGTGCCTTGGTTTCAAGACCAAGTGAGTCACACAGTTTATCAGCAAACTTTTTAGTATCGGTATAATCAAATTTATAATCTTTATTAGGATCGGCTAATAGTGCAGCATCTTGCCATAAAGGCTCGCCGTCTTTGCGCCAATAGCACGCATATTGCCAACGTGGTAATGGCTCACCCGGATACCATTTACCTTGTCCGTAATGAGTAAAGCCACCTTTTGTGTATACTTTATTCATTTCTACAAATAAATTTTGAGCTAATATTCTTTTTTCTTTACCATCGGCATCAGTATTCCACTGAGGATGTTCCATATCGTCAATAGAAATAAACGTAGGTTCGCCACCCATAGTTAAATGTATGTTTTCTTCACTGTAAACATTGTCAACGTGCTGACCTAAGCGGTTAATTGCCGCCCACTGCGCCTCAGAATACGGCTTAGTAACACGTGGGTCTTCGTGTACACGCGTTACTTTATTATAAAAGCTAAACTCAGATTTACAGTCGTCTATACCGCCGGTTACCGGCGCTGCCGAGCTTGGCTCTGGCGTACACGCCAATGGAATATGACCTTCACCAGCAAATAAACCCGAGGTAGGATCAAGCCCTATCCAACCTGCACCCGGAATATACACCTCGGTCCATGCATGCAAATCGGTAAAGTCTTCTTCTGGACCGCTTGGGCCATCTAGTGATTTTTGATCTGAGGTTAGCTGTACTAGGTAACCCGATACAAATCGAGATGCCAACCCTAAATGACGAAACAATTGTACTAACAACCAAGCAGAATCACGACACGAACCTGTTTTTTTACTTATTGTTTCGTTTGCCGTTTGCACACCGGGTTCTAGCCGAATGCCATAACCTACTAATTCATAAATAGCTTGATTAACAGCCACTAAAAAATCAACGCTTCTAAGCGGCTCTTTAGGATTTAAAGATTCAATTAATTCTTTAAATTTTGGACTCGCTTTACGTTTTTTTAAATAAGGAGTGAGTTCTGACTTTGAAATAGCATCGTAAACAAACGGGAAGTTTTCGGCGTAATCTTCTAAAAAGAAATCAAAAGGATTAATAACCGTTAGTTCGGCGACCAAATCTACTGTAAAACTAAATTCGGTAGTTGGCTTGTTAAACACCACCCTCGCTTGGTAATTACCAAAAGGGTCTTGTTGCCAATTTATATAGTGATCTTCTGGAACTATTTTTAAAGAATAACTTTTAATTTTTGTACGGCTATGTGGCGCTGGACGTAATCGGAATATATGCGGCCCCATATTAACTGACCGATCGTATTTATACTGAGTATGGTGCGAAATCCCAACTGTAATTGTCATCTATTAATTCCCCTTTAATAATGTATGGCCACAATATAACGCTGAAAATATTATTTGGACTAATTCACTTGTGCAATTTTTATACCAAAAGACTTGCTTAAGTAGTACTGTTCATCCACTCGCGGCTCTTGCACAAAGCAACGTTATGCATAAAGGTTTTGACCTAATTAATAGGAAAAGCACACCAATTCAATAAATAGTAAACTTAGTGTAATTTAAACCATCAATTTTAGATTTTTAATGGTGCAGAAAATGCACCAAAATAGTGCTTTAAAATAACTTACAATTAAAGCTAATTAATTTAAAATATTGAAATAAAACAAATAAAGTTAATTTTTAAAAATACTTACTCCGTTATTTATAACGCTAAACGGTTATAATTAAAAGTATTTATTTAGAGTTTAAAAATCATTAAAAACAATCATTAAATAGTAAGAAATAGTTCACAATAAAGCTGCTGTTAAAGTAAGTAACGGTGCTATACTAGATCGATTTTTAACCGCTTACGTTACAGTAAAACTAACAATCTCGATGAGATAAAAAAAGCAACTTTTAATACATAGATGCTTACTTTAAAGATTAGTTTTGCAGTGGTGTGTTTTAATTTCAAACAAAACAGAACACGTCCAATTTGAAAAACCAACACACCTCACTAACCTGTTAATTTTTCATTATCATCAATGCTAAAGGTAATGCAGCCCTGGCGTATTTTCAGATTTTTTAAATCAACCCAATCTACCTAATAGGATATTTTCTTATGCAAAAGCTAACAGATGTCGGTGAAAACTTAGTTAATGGTATAGCATCTCGTTATAACCTCAGTCACGATGCAGTAATTCACATGTTAGTTAGCGTTAATAACGGCGGTTGCTCCATGGCACAGTTTAATTGCCCAGAACTTGGTGGTTCTGGTCAATGGATGCGTGGCGGAATGACTATGGTTGGCGACATGTTTAACAACGGCTTAAAATCAACCGTTGATAACTTGTGCAACGAACTTGCTAATATATTGAGCAATAACCAAATATTTCCGGTTATTCCTGCAGGATCGCCTGGCAGCAATCAGTGGTGGCCAGGTAATCTAGGCAGCCCATTTAGCAGTGGTGCGCAAAATAATATTCGCTACGCTATATTCCCTAATCGCTTAGCCGTTGAATTAAATGGACAAGTGAGCGTATACGACACGTTAGATCATAATATTGGTGGTGTAAGCCAACAGCAAGGCAATAATACCTCTCTTACATTTAACAGTCAGTGGGGGACAATTAATGTAAATACCCTGCCATTAATTTCCGGGCAAACGCCAACGCCTCCAGAACCACAAAAAGACTTTACGCAGCAAGTAACGCAGCCGAATTTTGCATCGTTAACACCAAACCAAGTTGAAGCACCGGCTAATAATACTGTGGGGCAATACTCGGTAGACGAAACGCTTCAAATAATTGAAAAGTTAGCACAACTTCGCGACTCTAATGCGTTGAGTGATGATGAATTTAATATTAAAAAGTCTGAACTTTTAAAAAGAATTTAACCACTATCCTCCAATAGCATAGCGCTAAGTAAAAGTGGTTTATACGGTCTCTTTTTTATTCGGTAACATATGAAAACATTTAAATGTAATTGCACAGATCAACTTATTTTATTTTTTGAAAGCAGCCATTGTTTGGCTTGCGGCAGAACCGTGGGTATTGATGACGATTTCGATCAAGTTGAACCCTATGAAATTGATGAGCAATCGGGGTTATTTTACAAAGCAGAAGCGCCTGAAGTTTTTTATAAAAAATGTGATAACAACGCTCAGTATCACGTATGCAATGGTATGGTTAATTTAGACACATTTATACCTGTTGCCGATAAAGACGAAGTGCTGTGTTTTTCGTGCCGCTTTAATGAAACGGTGCCCGATTTAAGTATTGTTGAACATATTCCATTATGGAAAAAAATGGAGACAGCAAAACGTCGCGCTTTGTATACATTAAAATCATTATCACTCCCTTTAAATACAACGATTCAAGAACCTGAAAGCGGATTAAGCTTCGATTTTATAGCAGACCGTAACGTAAGCGATCACTTTGTAAGCCCTATTATAGGTCAGGACGTTGTATTTACAGGGCACGATTGCGGGCATATCACTATAAACCTAGCTGAAGCAGACGACGTAGCACGCTCTCAAGCTAAAATAGCAATGGGTGAGCGTTACCGTACTTTACTTGGTCATTTTCGCCATGAACTTGGTCATTATTATTTTGATCAACTAATCGCAAATTCACCAAAAAAACATACTTTATGTAAGCAATATTTTGGTGATGACGAATTAGATTACCAGCAAGCGCTCGATACTCATTACAAGCAAGGTGCGCCAGCTAACTGGCATGAAACCTTTATTAGTGAATACGCTACTATGCACCCTTATGAAGACTGGGCAGAAACATGGGCGCATTACATGCATATTATCGATACTTTAGAAACAGCCAAAAACTTTTCAATTACAGGCTCAACAACGGGTAATGAGTTTGAATTAGATGAAGCAGACGAGCTTCGATTGCCACAAAGTGCTTATTACTTTAATTCACAAACATCGATTGATGCTATTTTAGATACTTGGATGGAATTTTCGATCATTCTAAATTCACTAAATCGCAGCATGGGACTTGCCGATGCCTACCCATTTGTACTTACTCAAGCGGTGCGAACTAAGTTATCTTTCATCCATCATGCTATCCATAACAGGCTCAATTTAATGCCTGATGTGAGCATTGGAAAAGTGTAATAAAATAAGCTCAGTCCAAAAAACATTTTAATAAAGAGCCATTTATTCTTGCTATGACTTTTCATGCATAGGTAGGTGGCTTTTTTATGATGAGAAAAAAGCCGTAAAAATAGAATATCCCCTACTTTCTCGCTGAAGCTTTGTTAGTTTGTCACAGCGAGGTTATTCTTAAGTCGACTTATGATTTTTTCTTGGTAAATACTAACTGTAGAAAACTTTTGTATTGAAACAAATAAGTCAGTTAGTTTTTCGTTTGATATATCAGAGATATTAATCCCTTTATATATAATAGGTGCATTATTTTGTCTGGTTAGATTATTCGACAGTAAAATATTCAATTTTACTGTACGTGCTAACTCTTCTTGATACAGAAAAAACTCTCTTAAATGTGTGCTAACAATATTGGCTGATTTTGATCTGTCTATCATTAAAATTTCGTCAATTAGTCGATTTAACCTGCTGCGAGAATCTATTGCTTCGTCGAGAATATCTAACCAATTAAGCTCTGTACTTGATAGTAAAGCTAAAAAATACACCGTTCGAGCTTTATTGTAATTAATAAAACCAGGCCACATAACATCTTCGCTAGATACTCTAAGTGCTTTATCAAACTGCTCAGCGGCAGATTTAAGATACATACTTACTTCTTCAAGTATTGATGGCTCTATGGTATTAATGTTTTTTTGAGCCAGCTCTAAACCATCAATCGACAAAATATCTACAGAGTTCATATTTAGCGACTCTCGTAATAAATGCATGCCTTTTTTGTTGTAATACAAACCTAGGTAATTATGGTAAATGGTTTTTGTAACTGGATTACGAAGAATTGGACCTCTCACATGAAGTAAGTCTGCATGAATATTAAAATTATCATCAGCTACAAAACTTTGGTAAGACACAACAGCTTTAAATAGCTTTATTGTTTCCGTTATTTGAATTGAATTACCTTTACTCACCGAGTGCAATATTTCACAGCGCCTATCAACTTCTGACAAAATTGTATCCATACGCTTTTTATAAAGCACTTTGTTAGTTTCTGATGCATTAAAAACAGCTGGAAATAAAACAATTAGGTCAATTATATATTGCAGGGTATCGGCAAAAAGAACGGCGGTTTCTGACTCTTTTTTTAGTTTATGCTCAATAGAGTCAAAAATTTCTTTCTCTAGTGTATTTTCATCTTGGGACTTAAACTGGTTAATCAACTCTGGAAGTGAGGTTACGTAATTTTCATTATCTAAAATGTTACCTTCCATTTTGCTAATATTATTTACACTATCAATTGATGTATATGTTCTAACAGTAATAAATAAAGCTAATACGGCTATACAAAAGCTTACTGTTGATATGGTAAAGCTTAGTAAATCTTTACCTTCTTTTAAATCATATACCCATACAGCAAGAAAAGCTGAAAGTAGAACAAGTAATAATATTGTAAAATATAACATTTTTGATGTGCGCATATGTCTTCCAGACTTGGGTCGAGCTAACAATCTAATATTGCTGATTTATAACACGAAAAACGCAAACTGAGAGTTACATAAGTTATTTATTATCGAGCTATAAAGCCTTTACTGAACGTAAATAATTAAATATCTGTATCACTCTTCCCACTTGCCCATCGCCTTTTTGTCACTTTGTTTAAACTCAACCCAGTTTGATGAGTCTTTAAAGTGCTCTTTTTTCCAAAACGTGGCATGGTTTTTTAAGAAATCCATTATAAATTGTGCGCCTTCGAACGCGGCTTGGCGATGGCGGCAAGTTACGCCTACAAATACAATTTGCTCGCCAAGTGCTAAGTAACCAACGCGATGAATAATGCATATTCTCGCCAGTTGCCAGCGAGTTTGTGCTTGCTCTGCAATAGATTGAAGAAGTTGCTCGGTCATACCAGGGTAGTGCTCAAGCTCAAGTGCAATAACGTTATCGCCACTGCTGAACTCTCTTACCAATCCTGTAAAGGTGACAACAGCGCCATCGCTTTTATTATTACTACAAAGCGTATTGTGCTCGTCACCTACATTAAAATCATCGGTTTGTACTTGAATATGTATGCTCATTAGCCACCTGTAACCGGCGGGAAAAAGGCAAGCTCATCCCCCGCTTTTACTATTTCATCACTTGATGACATAGTTTGGTTAAGCGCTGCAAGTAGCTCACGCTCCTCAAGCCACGGTTGCCAGTGCGGGTATTGGCTAACTAATCTTAATTTAAGTTCTGAAATAGTAAGCGGCTGCGTAATCTCAAGGCTTAATTTACTGCACTTCAAGCGCTCTTTTAGTTGCCCAAAAAATAATATCTCTACTTTTTGGGCGCTAGATATAGCATCGTTTGGATTAATCTCGCTGCCAACTGCCATTTTTGCCCCCAGCTTTTTGAGTAACGCGCATGCCGCTAATTTCCATTAGTGGGTCGGCTGCTTTACACATATCAAACAAAGTAAGCGCAGCAACAGATACCGCCGTTAGCGCTTCCATTTCTACGCCAGTTTTACCGGCAAGTTTGCAGTAGCTGGTTATTTTAATTTGGCTGTTTGCTTCATCAAGTTCAAAATCAACAGCTACTTTAGTAAGTGCAAGCGGATGACAAAGCGGAATTAAATCGGCGCACTTTTTAGCGCCTTGAATACCCGCAATACGTGCCACGCCTAACACATCGCCCTTTTTGTTTTGATTAAGCATTACTTGTTCAAAGGCAAGCTTGCTCATGCTAATAAATGCTTCAGCTGAGGCATCGCGCAGGGTTATGTCTTTGAGCGATACATCAACCATATTAGCTTGGCCGTTTTCGTCAACGTGGCTTAACATACTATTGCTCACGCGATTCACACTTTTTACCAATGGTAATATGCGGTACAAAGTTACACGGTTTATGCATTGAGTTAAGTTGATCTTTTATGATACCTGTCCACGCTGTTTTACATGCGCCTGTAGAGCCTGGCATACAAAAAATAACGGTGTTGTTAGCAAGTCCCGCAAGTGCACGAGATTGAATAGTTGAGTTACCAATTTCACCGTACGATATATGTCTAAATAGCTCACCAAAGCCGTCTACGCTTTTATCAAACAGCGGCGCAAATGCCTCAGGTGTTGAATCACGTTCGGTAAATCCTGTACCACCAGTCACTAAAATAGCGTGAATGGTGTCGTCGGCTATCCACTGCGATGCAATAGCGCGCATTTGGTAAACATCATCTTTTACAATTTCTTTATCCGCTAAGTGATGACCCGCCTCAGTTAGCGCTTTAATTAAGTAATGACCAGAAGTATCGGTAATCGCATCGCGCGTGTCGCTTACGGTAAGTACGGCAATGTTTAAAGGTATTTGTGTATCGCTTGTGTGGCTCATAATGTTTTTCTCAATTGGTTAATGCTTAGGTCAAAATGCTCATTTACAGCTTTAAATTGCGCCGGTGTATTGGTGTTTATTAATGCATGCGCTTTATTACATAAAAGCGTTTGCACACCAATGCTTTGGGTAAACTGTTTTATTGATTTATGACTGTTTGCGTTTGTGAGTATGTGTTTTAAATGATTTTTTACACTGCTTGTATTACGAATATACAGCGGTAGCGGTTCATTTTCAAAGTGCCAAGCATGTATTTGTGACTGATTTAATTGATTGCTCACACTTTGTACGTTATTTGTCTGAGAAGCCAGCACTATTGTGCTTAACAAACTACTCGTAAGTAGAGGCATATCTACCGCAGTAATAAGTAAATCGTGCTCAGTGGCTATTAATGTTGAGTAAATTCCGCCAAGGGGCCCACTGTTTGGGTATATATCTTTAACGTACTTTTCTGAGGGATAATCGCTCGGTGAATAATGGTTCAATGATTTGATTGGATTTGTAACGTTGCGGCTTATCAGTATGTTTTTAGCGCCTGCGTCTTTTAATAAATCACACGCATTGTGCAATAGCGTTTTATTTTTTAAAACTAAATCGGCTTTGTCTGTGCCCATTCTTGATGACTTACCACCAGCAAGCACAACACCTGTAAAATCTCGATTAGCTTTTACTTCCATATTAGCCGCCCAACATAGCTAAGTGAGTTGTCGCACCTGTTAAGCGTTTATCTAGCTCATGGCTTATTTCTTTATTGCCCATAGCGGCTCGAATTGCCTTTACGGTCGCTGCAGTATCGTCCTCGTTTAGTAGTTCGCGTAAATCTATACCTTGCTCGGCAAACAAGCATAAGTGTAATTTACCCAGCGCCGACACCCTTAAGCGATTACAGCTTTTACAAAAATCTTTACTGTACGGCATTATTAAACCAATACGACCATCGTAATCAGGATGACAAAATTCCTCAGCGGGTCCGTTTAGTTTCCCCCTAACGACTTGTAACCAACCTTGGTCGAGTAATTGGGCTTTAACCGTTTGCCCACTTAAGTGGTTTTCTTCAAAAAAGGTTGCGCCGTCACCTGTTTCCATTAATTCTATAAAGCGAACCGTAACTTTGTGGTGTTTTACCCACGCTAAAAAATCCTTCAATTGGTTTTTATTAAACTGCTTGGCAAGCACTGCATTTATTTTTATGTCTTTTATGCCCAGCTCTACCGCGCGCTCAATCCCTTTTAAAATAAGGGTAAGTTTATCGTGCCCTGTTATGAGTTTAAACATACTCGGATTTAAACTATCAATGCTGACATTAAGCGCATCAAGCCCTGCTTCTGCAAATTCATCAATTTTATTTAATAAATTAAACCCGTTGGTAGTAATAGCTACTTTTTCTATGCCTGGCGTATTTTTACAGAGCTTTATAATATCGGTTACGTCGTTTCGTAAGCATGGTTCGCCACCTGTAATACGCACTTTTTTGGTACCTAGTTCTGCAAACGCATTTACAAGCGTGCTAATTTCGTTTTTATTTAAAAAATTACGCGGCGTATCGCACTGATACCCGTTTGGTAAACAATAACTACAACTAAAATTACATACATCGGTTATTGAGAGACGCAAATAGTTAAACTGCCGACCAAATTGATCATTAAGCATATGCTTCCTTTTTTCTTTACATTACAACCGCAACATCAATGCTGCTAGAACCTGCTTTGTAATGTTGTTTTATTAATTGGCTTAATTGTGTTTTACACGAACCGCAATTCGTTCCACATTTAAGTTCAGACCCCAATTGCTCGACTGTGTTTGCACCGTTTTTAATGGCGTTTATAATTGGCTGCTCTCTTACTTTAAAGCAGCTACACACTTGCACACCTTGGGTAAATTCTTCATCGGGGGTTGCATAAAGCAAAGACTGTAACTGTGTAAAAGTCAGTAATGGCTCTGCAAACAAATGGTTTATCCACTCAAGTGATATTTCTTTTTGTTCATTAGAAATAACACCAACAAACGCTAATTGATCGTTTTGAATACACTGCACATGCATGGCTTTTGCCGTATTCATAGCCGACCACTGCCCTTGTAAACCAGTTAAGGTTTGGCAGTAATACAGTAAATCACTTTGTGGCTCATTAAGCGCCAATTGGTAATTAAAGCAATTACTTGCATTAACTTTGAGCCAAAAATCACTGTTTATAACAAGTTCGTTTTTAGCAAACAGCTGCATATATTGCACAAAGGGTGCTTTAACTATATTAACAGCACCGTGTTTGCACTCAGCCTGACCAGATAGAGGGTCAACTACCGATTGATACAACCCACTTACTGTTGCTGATGACGCAAATTGCTTATTCCAATGAATAGGCATAAAGCATTCACCTTTTCGCACCGAATCGGTTACTTTTGCATGCGCGGTAACCTGCCCAGTTTGGGCAATTGCACTTATTAAATCGTTTTGTTTAATTGCTAATTTACTGGCATCAAGCGGATTAATTTCAATATACGGGCGTGTAATATGCGATGAAAGCGCAGTGCTTTTACCCGTGCGGCTCATGGTATGCCATTGGTCGCGTATACGCCCTGAGTTCATTACAAACGGATAATCATTTGATGTTTTTTGCACCGGTAATTGCGGCGTTATAGGTATAAAACGCGCTTTTTTATCAGCGGTGCTAAATTGGTTATTTGTAAAAACCTGACCATTTTTATAAGGCTCGTTTTTAACAACAGGCCACATAATGGGTTTTAAATTATCATACTGATTTTGTGTGAGCCCAACTAAACTAGAGAGATTTAATAATCGGCTGCCGTTATTTTCAAAGTCGGTTAATTGTGCCCATTCTTCAAAAATGCCACTTGGATCTGTAAAGTCAAATCCTTCAAAGCCCATTTTTTTAGCGACTTCGCACATAATTTGCCAATCGTTTTTAGCTCCCGAATAAGGCGCTACTAAAGGGCGCTGCCTTGATATTCTTCGCTCTGAGTTAGTTACTGTGCCGTTTTTTTCGCCCCATCCGGTTGATGGAAAAACAACATCGGCAAATTTTAACGTATCACTTTTTGCAATACAGTCAGATACAACCACCAGCTCGCAGGTCTCTAATGCCTTTTTAATAGCGGCGTTATTAGGCAAACTTACCATTGGGTTTGTTGCCATTATCCACACTGCCTTTATTTTGCCTGCGGCTATTTCATCAAACATATCGATAGCATTGCTGCCTGCTTTTTTAGCAATAGTTGGCGAGAGCCAAAAACGTTGTACAAGTGATTGATGCGCTGCGTTTTCAATATCTAAATGTGCCGCTAACTGATTAGCCAAACCACCTACTTCGCGCCCACCCATCGCATTGGGTTGCCCAGTAATAGAAAACGGACCGCTACCTGGTTTAAGTAATTTACCTGAGGCTAAATGCGCATTAATAATGGCGTTGCATTTATCTACACCCGAGCTTGACTGATTTATGCCCATTGAATAAAAGCTAATCGCACTTGGGCTGTTAGCAAATAGCGCGTAAAACTCAGTTACTTGCTCAATTGCCATATCGCAAAAGTCGCTAACTGCCTCACAGCTCCATTTTGTTGCCTCTTGCAGTGCGCTTTCAAAGCCGTTTGTGTGCTGAGCAATAAATTGCGTATCGAGGTGGTTATGCTCATTTAAATAATTAAGCAAACCGTTATAAAGCGCAGCGTCACTGCCTGGTTTTATATTTAAAAATGTGTCGGCAAGCTCAGCGGTGTCGGTTTTTCGTGGGTCAATAACCACCACTTTCATATTTGGGTTAAGTTGCTTTGCACGCTCCATTCGCTGATACAAAACCGGATGAGTCCATGCGGCATTAGAACCAATTAAAATAAGCAGCTCAGTTTGCTCTAAATCCTCGTAGGTACACGGCACTACGTCTTCACCAAAAGCGCGTTTGTAACCTGCCACAGCAGACGACATACACAGGCGCGAATTTGTATCAATATTGCCTGAGCCTATGTAGCCTTTCATTAATTTATTCGCGATGTAGTAATCTTCAGTGAGTAACTGCCCCGATACATAAAATGCCACAGCATCGGGTCCGTGCTTTTGTATTATGTCGTTAAATTTATTGGCAACGTGGTCGGTGGCTTCATCCCACGTAACAGCTTGATTATTAATAAGCGGCGACGTTAAGCGATTATCACTGCCTGTTGTGTCGAGCAAATGCGTGCCTTTTACACATAAACGACCAAAGTTTGCGGGATGCTCTCGCATGCCTTCAAGCTTGGTTGGCACATTATTAAAAAGTGAAATATCAACACCACACCCTACACCACAGTAAGCACATGTTGTTTGTTTTAAACTCGTTTTATTTATAGTTGGTGACGTGTTTACGGTTGCCATACTGCTCTCTTTTAGTGTGCTTTAATTTATGCGGGCTGTTTAACAGGCTCATTAAGAGTAACTACGTTAATAGTGTTACTTGCTTTAGCGAGTGCGCTGTTTATTACGTTTTGAACGAGCTTTTCACAACCTCCACAGCCGGTACTGGCTTTGGTGCTTTGCTGCACACTTGCTAGGTCTATAAAGCCTTTAGCGACTGTTTGTTCAATGGTGTGTTTAGTTACTTTATGACAAGCGCAAATAATGGCGTCATCAGGCAAGTCGTCGGCGCTTAGCTCTGCTATGTCGCCAGCAAGGGGCAGAATGAGCGCTTCGGGCGCAGTGGTAAGTTCAATGTCGTTTAAATGATATTGCAGTAAATTATCGTAATCGCTGGTATCGCCAACAAGTACTGCGCCAATCAGCTTATTACTTTGTGAATTAGTAACTACTTTTTTATAAATGCCATTGGGTTGATCCTCAAAATAATAGCTTATTGCGCCTTCGCTGCGTGCAAGCGCATCGCCAATAGAGCCCACTTCAACACCCATTAATTTAAGCTTAGTGCTCATATCGGCACCGCTAAATTCATCGGCTTTATTGTCTAAGCCATTACTTTGCAAAGTACCTTGCTGGGTCTGTTGTAAAATATGCCCAACTGCTATTTTAGCCATAGCGTAACCGGGTGCCACTAAGCCAAAAATAAAATTATTCCACAGTGCACATTCACCAATTGCGTATATGTTTTTATCGCTCGTTTGACAGTGGTTATTAATTACAATACCGCCGCGCTCACCTAACTCTAAATTAAACTCGCGGGCTAAATTATCATAAGGACGAATACCCGCCGAAAATACAATCATGTCGGTTTCAAGGGTTTTACCACCTTTAAAACACATTTTGTAACGGCAACTTTCACCTTCTACTATTTCCTCGGTTGCTACCGATGTATGCACAGTAACGCCCAAATCTGTAATTTTGTTTTTTAGTAACCGACCGCCCCCCGCATCAACTTGTACACCCATAAGTTGCGGTGCAAATTCTATTACGTGAGTCTGTAAACCCAATTGCTTTAATGCGTTTGCAGCCTCAAGACCCAGTAAACCGCCACCAATTACCACGCCTACTTTACTACCGTGGGCTGAGTTTTTTATTGCGTGTAAATCGTTAATGGTTCGATAAACAAGGCAATGCTCACGATCTTTACCCGGTATAGGCGGTACAAATGGAAATGAACCTGTAGCAAGCACAAGCTTGTCGTATTCAAACAACTCCCCTTTAGCGGTCGTTACAGTTTGCGCATCACGATTTATGTCAACCACTTTAGAATGAGTATGAAAGCGTACTTGCCAATCGTCATAGGTTTTATTGCATGTAAGTGCGAGGTCGTCTGCGGTTTTGCCTTTAAAAAAAGAGGATAGTTGCACGCGGTCATACGCTAAACGGTCTTCACCGCTCAATACGGTAATTTCAAATTGCTCATCAGCTTGATTTTGAGAAACCAGCTGCTGCACAAAATGGTGCCCCACCATTCCGTTTCCTACCACTACAACACGCTGCTTGCTTAGCATTTACTCACCTTAAAATGATATCTACTTTAGTAATTGACTAAAATTGAAATCGAATGATTTGTTATAGGATTGTTATAGCAATATGTAAGCCAAATATATAAGCATTTAAAATCAGCAAGTTGCCTATATTGGTGCAGGGGTGAAAAGTATAAAGCCCCACAAGATGGTGCAACTGCACCATCTTGTGTCGCTATAAATTACAAGAGGATATTAGAAGATAAAGAGGATTAAAATTTAGCGCTCATCCATACCCACAATTTTTGAGTATCGACTTTATTAGCTGCAGTATCGCCCGCTGAGTAATCAGCATATTTAACACCCACTGCGTATTGTTTATTAATAGGTTTAACGTATTGTACGTTTAGTTCAGTACCCAAATCGTCAACCCCATTTGATTGCTCATTAGCATCAAAACTGTGATAAGCCACCAGCCATTTTCCGTCAAACGCTTTACCATTTAAACTTATGTAAGTGTCGTCCAAGCCTTGTGCGGGTGTATTTAAAAACGTATCTGCCCAACCATTAAATTTATGTAACGTGGCAAGTGGTGTTGCAAACCCGTAATCGCCATTGTCAGAGCCAAGTGACTCTATGCCGACTTTTAATGTTACTGTCTTATTGCCCAAACCATTTAAATCAACAGCGCCTTCAAGTGCATAGTAATCGGCATCAAAATCACTCACGCTTGTTGAGGCAGACTGCGTTGCATACTCCGCTTTGTAATAAAACTTTATGTCGTTTAGGGTTTTATTACCGTTAAAAGAAACGCCATAAGTGTCTAAACTGTCGTCTTGTAGTGCATCGTCACTTAATAAGTAACTGTATAAAACCACTTTGCCGAAGTCTGTTTTAAAGCTTGCATTAATTAGATGATCGGACGATTTAATGTCTTTATCGTCAGCAAATATGCGGTTACGCTTATTTAAATAACTGTACTGTAAATCTATGTTATTAAATGCGTAATTAATGGTTGCTGCATCAAAGGTTTGCCTGTCTTGGCGCCAACCTACGTGCCCAACAAAACGCTGCCCATCAAGGGCTATTACTTGGCGCCCTACTTTTAGCGATAGACCATCGCGGGCATATTTAACAAAACCTTGGTCTATCTCAGTGCTTTCTGGGTCTGCAATAACAGAGTAATTAGTATTTTCCCCCACCGTATTGTTGTAATCATCTACGCCCAATAGGCTGCGAGTATCTTCTACTTCAATAAGGGCTGAAAAACCATTAACCTCATCTGTTTGATGCGTTAAGCGGGTTCTAAGTGTTAAGCCGCTTGCATCTTTTAGAGCATTTTCTTGATCAACGCTTTCAAAACGCAGTCTAAAATCAAGATCAGTTTGCGAAGCTTGGCTTATTGAAGGCGCAGTGAAGCAACCCAGTATAAAAATAATAGGTAAGTTGTTCTTATAGTTAAGCATTTTGGTTCTCTAAGTTTTAATTATTAATACACATACCAAAGCAATAAATAAACACAGCGAAATACATTTCCACACCATAACTGGATCGCGTTTCATTATTGAACTTTTATTAGCGGTACTTTCTAAATAAGGATTAGGTTTGTTGATATCGTTTATAAACTCAGAAAAAGCTTGGTATCTGAGCTCTGGTTTAGGGGCAAGCGCCTTCATAAGGGCTTGATCTAACCAAAACGGAATATCGGCTCTGTATTTACGAATACTTGTGTAGTGCCAATGGCTGTAATCTTTTGGCGCTACGTGGTTAAGTGGCAATGGTTTATAAGGCAATTTTGAGCACAATAACTCGTATGCAATAACGCCAAGTGAAAACAAATCACTTTTAAAATCGGCGTGCATAGTAATAAGTGTTTCGGGTGCGGTGTAGTCGGCAGTGCCTTGCGGGCAATCATCCGCAATTTGCTTAACCGACTCGTCCATAGCCGCAACACTTACTGTGCCGTAATCTATTAGCGTTACTTTTCCGTGCGCATCTATCATTACATTATCGAGTTTTAAATCGCGATGTACCATATCGAGTCGTTGAAACGCCCTTAGTGCATGTACTATTTGTTCAATAATACTGCGCACTTGGGTTATTTCTGGGTGCGGCACGTCGTGCTTCCAATCACTGAGTGTTTGTCCGTCCATGTACTCACAAATATGATACAAAAAACGACTTTGCGATTGCGTACTCAGTACTTTCATCACATTTAAATGGTTTATGCGTTGCCCTACCCAGCCTTCTCTTATAAAGCCTTGAAGGTAGTGCACATCGTCTTCAAAATTAACCGAAGGTGCTTTTAAAACCACTGGCGGTATATCGGGCGCTTGTTGCACTAAATAAATATGCGAGCGACTACTGGCATGCAATTTACGGATAACCGTGTAGTCATCAATTTTTTGTCCAACATTAAGCGCAGGTGGAATTTTTCGTCGTGTTAGCGAATGATAAAGTTCATCTAACTTTTGCTCGGCAATATTTTCTACTTTTACCAGTAAGCAACTTACGTTGTCGTCACTGCCTCGCGCTAATGCAAGTTCGGTAATTGCTTTAGCTGCATTTTCTAAATTAGTGTGCTCGTTAATTAATTTAGCTATATCACTACTTGGGAGCACATCGTGTACGCCATCGCAGGTTAATATATAAATATCGTCTGCTTTTAGGTCAACTTCGTATACATCTATTTCTTGATGAAGTTGTGCGCCAAGTGCACGCGTTAGGGTATCGTTTACTTTGTGATCCCGTGTTATTGCCTCTATTTTATTTCCTCGCAAGCGAGTAATACGCGTATCACCTAAGTGAAATATATAACCCGTTGCCGACTTTAAAATAAGTGCTGTAAAAGTCGTCATCCAATCGGCTTGGCGCTGACCTAAGTGATTGTAATTAACTGATTGCGAATAAAGCCACTGATTTAAACTTGCTAACACCTTCGACACTGACTTTTTAACCGCCCAACTTTCGGGGGTATTTAAATACTCATTTATAAAATGAGTAACCGAAAGTTGAGACGCTTGTTTAGCATTTTTTGCTGATGAACACCCATCGGCTAAGCAGGCAATAACGCCTTTAGACTCTTTTTCTTGCGCTTTGGTATTAAGAGCTGCAAACGCATCTTGGTTTTCTGCTTTTAACCCTTTAGCGCTGTGCCCACCAAATGAAACATTGAGTTCATTTTTTAGCGCTTTAGCGTGGAGTGTTTCATCAAACATGGTCAATAATGCCTTAAGTCACTGAAATAAGTTCAACGGTGCCGTCTTCATTTACTTCGGTAATGTGTCCGTCTGGTTCTTTCATAAAAAACAGTGCGCCTAAGCCAAGTAATGCACTACCCGCAATAATGAAAAAGAAGGTTTGATAATCAACAAGTGACAATGCCGTTAAGTACACAACTGCACCAACATTACCGTAAGCACCTGTCATTCCAGCTATTTGCCCAGTTAAACGACGCTTAATTAGTGGTACTGCAGCAAATACAGCACCTTCACCGGCTTGCACAAAAAACGAACATGCCATAGCAGCTACTACAGCAAGCCATAAAGGCCACGATGCATCAACCAAGCCCATTACAAAATAACCAACAGCAAGACCCATCGTAAGTACAATAAGTGTTATACGACGACCTAATTTATCTGAAATCCAACCGCCACCAGGGCGAGATGCTAAGTTCATAAATGCGTAAGCAGAGGCTAAAATACCCGCGTACACCATATCAAGCGCAAACACATCCATAAAAAACAGCGGTAACATAGAGACAACCGCAAGCTCAGAACCAAAAGTTGTAAAATATAAAATATTTAAAACAGCTACTTGCTTAAACTCATAACGATGCGACTCGGGTACAGGCTCTTTAAAAATATGACCATTTACGTCAAAGGTTTTATACACTTCGTAAATATAAAGTAGGACTAAAAAAGCATACACAGCAAGTACAAAATTAGCCGAAATTAGGTTAGCACCGGTTGGCGAAAGCTTCCAAGTAAGTAATGCTAATGCGCCGTACATAGGAATTTTCATAATAAGCAGTAATACAAAGTCGCCTTTACTGGTAACTTCCATTGCGCCTACTTTTTTAGGTTTAAAGTATGTACCGCCTTTTGGCGTATCGGTTACATTTAAGTACCAAATAACACCAAATATAACGCTTAATACACCGGTTAAACCTACTGCATAACGCCAGCCATCTTCGCCGCCAAACATTAGTGCAATAATTGGCAATAACATAGCCGCTGCTGCTGAACCAAAGTTACCCCAACCGCCATAAATACCTTCCGCTATACCCAACTCATTAGCAGGAAACCATTCACTCACCATTCGAATGCCCACAACAAAGCCAGCACCAATAAAGCCTAAAGCAAAACGCGCTATTGCGGCTTGCTCAAATGTGGTTGCCATAGCAAACATAAAACATGGGATACTACAGCTAATAAGTAGTGCCGCATAAACAATACGGGGACCAAATTTATCGGTTAGCATACCCACCACAACACGCGCTGGAATAGTTAACGCTACATTTAAAATTAGTAATGTTTTAACTTGTGCCATGGTGATCCCAAGTGAACCCGCTATGGCACCTAATAAAGGAGCATGGTTAAACCATACAAAAAATGACACAAAAAAGACCATCCAACTCAGATGCAATACTTTCATTTTTCCGCTAAACGATATTAGGTTAAACCCAGAACTCGGTTGCATGTTTATTTTCCTCGTAAACGTATTATTGTTTTATTAATGCCCCACCCTTTTATATGAGTAGCAGCCCAATGTTTGTTAAATTTAAGTTAACCCGATATAGCAATTACTGAGCCACTAATTAAAAGCCATAAATTTCATGTGGTTACATGCAACAGTTGTTTTTATACGTTATAGTTGCACTATATGAGTGAAGGGCTCTGGGTTGTTAGAGTGCAAATAAAAAGCGTTACTACTTGCTCTTGGATTTAACAACTTGGTATTGTTCAAAAAAAGGTTGAGAAGTTTGAAAATGCAAAAAACACCGCTAACTTACCAGCAGCAACTGCGCTATTCTCGGCACATTATGCTGCCGCAGCTTGATATAGACGGACAAGAGCAGCTATGGCAATCGCATGCTTTAATTATTGGTGTGGGTGGGCTTGGGTGTGCGGTAGGTCAATACTTAGCGGCATCTGGCGTTGGGACGCTTACTTTAGTCGATAACGATGAAATAGACGTGACCAACCTGCAAAGGCAAATACTGTATAAAGAAAGTGATATTGGTAGCTCAAAATGCAGTGCTGCTAAAAAACAGCTTAACGCGCTTAATAGTGAAATAGACATAAACACCATTGAGGCATTTTTTGATGCAAGTACCTCCACAGACCAATTATTTAATAACATTGATATAGTGATTGATTGCTCAGATAACCTAGCAACGCGTAATGCACTTAATAGCGCCTGTTTTAACGCTAAAGTTCCGCTAGTGTCAGGCTCTGCAATACGTATGGAAGGACAAGTCGCGTGTTTTACTATGGATGAAAACAGCCACTGTTATGGTTGTTTATCGCAATTTTTTAGTGAACAAACACAAAGTTGCTCTGAATCTGGTGTGCTTTCTCCTATTGTGGGGTTAATAGGCAGCATTCAGGCTACTGAAGCGCTAAAAATGCTTGCTGGTTTGCCAAGTGGTTTAAGCGAGCACTTATTGCTGGTGGATGGTTTAAGCATGGAGTTTAATCGTTTTAAAATAGCTAAAAACAGTCAATGTGCGGTGTGCAGCATTTAGTTATTCTAGATTACTGATTGTTGTATAAAGCACATCGCCCACTTTAAAGTCGTTTTTGTCCCACACTCGTCTTGATGCCAAGCAATACAATGTTTGCCCATCTACATTAAGCGTTAGCTGCCACTTATTATTAATAAGCTCAGCCTGAGTTAATACCGACTTTAAAACATTACTGTGCGTTGTTTGCTCAGGCTTTAACGCACTAAACGACATTTGCTCACTTTCTATAATTAGCTTATTACTGCTATCTACAAGTGCAGGAAGCACAAAAAGCGGCTGCTCACTTTGCTGTAATTGCAGTTGATATAGCCCGTAGTCTTCATCAAATTTAACCACATTGTAATTAATTAAGCTCAGCGGTGTTTGTCTATCGTTTGCATAAATAGCTTTTGCAACGTGTGCACTTGCACCTTGGTTTATCACCTTACCTTTATCAAGCTGAATAAGGGTATCGCAGCAAAATAGCAGCTCTTTTAATGAGTGACTTACTATTATAAATTTAATATTAAACTTAACTGCAAACTCGCTAAGTTTAGTGAGCGTTTTAAAACGCAATGACCAATCAAGCGCACTAAAAGGCTCATCAAGCATTATAAATTTTTGACCGGCAAGCAAAGTGCGCGCAAATACTACACGTTGGCGTTCGCCGCCCGATAAGCTTTGTACGTCACGGTTTAGTAAGTCTTGTAATTTAAGCGCTTTAACAACGTATTCTAGCGTTAAGCTGGTTTGTTTATTCCCGCAGTGTTTTTGTGTAAACGCTAAATTACCTGCCACATCTAAATGAGGAAACAACGGGCACGATTGCAACTGAAGCGTTATACCGCGTTTATCGCTTGGCAGCTCATGCACTGGCTGATTGTTTACATAAACATTTTTTGCCGGCTCTAAACCGCTAATACAACG
Organism: Pseudoalteromonas sp. SA25; assembly: GCF_011378705.1. Taxonomy (NCBI): domain Bacteria; kingdom Pseudomonadati; phylum Pseudomonadota; class Gammaproteobacteria; order Alteromonadales; family Pseudoalteromonadaceae; genus Pseudoalteromonas; species Pseudoalteromonas sp. SA25. The sequence goes on from NZ_WTKV01000018.1 coordinate 75,069, forward strand.
CAGCAATGTTGACTTACCCGAGCCAGAAGGCCCGTAAACACCGAGTACATTAAACGACTCAAGTTCAAGGTTTATATCTAAATCAAAATTATTGAGTGCTTTAAAAAGGCTTAACTTAATCATGTTATTGCTTAACCCCTACAATGCTTTTATTAAACTTAAATAACAGCACTAAACAGGCAAACGAAATAGCCAGTAAAATAAGTGAAAGCTGATGCGCCGCCGTATAATTTAACGATTCAACATGGTCATAAAGCGCAATAGACACCACCTGTGTTTGCCCCTGAATATTACCGCCAATCATTAATACCAAACCAAACTCACCCAATGTATGCGCAAAGCCTAAAGCAAATGCGCTACCAATACTGGGTTTTAAAAGCGGAATAATTAAATGCACAAAGCGTTTAAACGGGCTTAACCCAAGCGCAATGGCAGCTTCGTTATAGGTTTGATTAATATGCTTAAACCCAGCCACAAGAGGCTGCATTACAAAAGGCAGCGAATAAAAAAGCGAGCCAATAACCACGCCCTGAAAACTAAACGCAAGCTGAGTACCCGTTAGCCAAAACCAAAACTGCCCAAAAGCGTGATCAGGCGAAAACAAAACAAGTAAGTAAAACCCTAATAACGTAGGCGGCAGCACTAAAGGCATTGCAATTAATGCCTCTAAAAATGGTTTAAATTTACCGTTATAGCCAGCGAGCTTGTAAGCCAGTGGAATGCAAAAAACAAGAAGGAGCACTGCGGTTATAAAGGCAAGTTTTATAGTTAACCACAGCGCGGTTAAATCACTTTGAAGCATTGTTGTCCTTTATTCTGTAACCTAATTCAATTAACTGCTGCTGCGTAGCCTGCGTCATTAAAAATTGCATGAGTTGCTTAGCGCTAGCACGCTTTTTAGTCGAGCTAATAATAACGCCTTGTTGAATTATATCGGGATATTGATTGGTAGGCAGCACAGTGTAATCTAAATATTTTTGATCTTGCGTGTTACTGTAAGCCGCCTTTAGCGATGAAACAGCCACCAGCCCTACTCCTACATTACCACTTTCAACAAACTGAAAAGCATGCGTAATGTTATTACCGTACACATAATTTACTGGCTTTTCAAAATGGTTATTAGCGTAGTGCTCTGAGGCACGCCCGTATGGTGAAAAACGCGGATTAGCAATGGCTACTTTATCATTTACTTTTTCAGCTTTGGGTTGCCACAAAGCAAGTTCGCCTAACGCGTAAGTGATTAAGCTACTTTGCTCGGCATAACCTTCTTTAATAAGTGATTGCGGTCGAAAATCGTCAGCCGATAAAAACACATCAAATGGCGCGCCATGCACTATTTGCGAATATAAAACACCGCTAGAAGCTGCTGATATTTTCACGTCAACATTAGGTAATGGGGATTTTTTTAGTAGGGTTTGCAATACAGTTTTAAAATTACTCGCTACGGCTACTTGCAGCGTTTCTTTTGCGTTTACGCTGCACGAAAGCATGCATGCGATAAGCAAAAAATAACCCAACCATGTATTGTAAAGCTTTGACATTATAAGTATTGTTTCAAAATAAAATGATTTAAGTAAGCAATATATATGAACGATGTTTGCAATGCACCCGGTTTATTGCCAATTGAAACTGCAATACAAAATATACTTGGCTCAATAACGCCAGTTAAAGACGTTGAAACCATCACTATAATGCAAAGCGTTGATCGCGTTTTAGCAAGCGATGTTAAATCAACTATAAACGTACCAGCTCATAACAACTCTGCAATGGATGGCTATGCGCTATGTATTTCAGATAAAAGCTTAACCTATACACAAGTAGGTAGCGTGTTTGCAGGGCAAGTTTTTGAAGAAACGCTTACCCCAGGGCAATGCGTAAGAATAATGACCGGCGCCGCCATTGCACCTGGCGCTAATGGCGTTGTAATGCAAGAAAACGCCTCGGTTGATGGCGACAAAATTACATTTACTGCGCAACCTGAGCTAAATGAAAACGTGCGTTTTGCTGGCGAAGATATTGCAATCGACGATGTTATTTTAAAAGCAGGCGATAAATTAAAAGCCGTTGATGTGGGGCTACTTGCATCTTTGGGAATTGCCAATATAGACGTAGTAAGAAACTTAAAAATAGCCGTACTTTCTACAGGCGATGAGCTAATAGAACCTGGTCAGCCGCTTAAGCAAGGCGCTATTTTTGAAAGCAACCGCGCTGTTATTATTAGTGCGCTGCAACAAAAAAATATAGACGTGATTGATTTAGGAATTATTCCTGATGACAAAGAACTCATCACTAATGCATTTTTAAAAGCGAACGAACTTGCCGATGCCGTAATAAGCTCAGGCGGTGTATCGGTTGGTGAAGCCGACTTTACTAAAGAAGTGCTCAACGAAATTGGCGAAATTCACTTTTGGAAAATAGCCATGAAACCAGGCAAACCTTTTGCCTTTGGTAAACTAAGTAACAGTTACTTTTTTGGCTTGCCAGGTAACCCTGTGTCGGCTGCTGTTACGTTTAATCAGTTAGTAGAGCCGGCACTGCAAAAGCTGTCGGGTCTTGGTGAAGTAAACCCTAAAATGCGTTTTAACGCTGTTACTACATCCGTTATTAAAAAGCGCCCTGGCAGAGCTGACTTTCAGCGAGGTACTGCAACAACTAACGAGCAAGGTGACTTGGTGGTTGCCCCGTTTAATAAACAGGGCTCGGGTGTACTTTCGTCGCTTAGTAAAGCTAACTGCTTAATTGTAGTGCCAGCACAAAGCGGCAATATCGAAAAAGGCGCAACAGTAAGTATTGAGTTGCTATAAAGCCTAAAATGCTACAGCTAACTGTATAATTTAGCTGTAGCGCTGCTGCAAACCTTAAAATATTTTTATATTTAATGTTTGAATTAAACAATTTAACTTTTCGCTATGTCCTACAAACTCTTCTTTGCTTAATCTATTAACACACTTTAGCGCATTTTTAGTCGCAAAGTATCTATCATAACTTAGGCTTCTTTCGCATTTAACACTATACGTTGAGGGCCAAGAACCACCAGCACCCGTTGCTATGCCAACAACGTTACATGTAGCATCTATATACTGCTCCCATGCTTTTATTTGTGCTTTAACTGCATCTACTTGGTAATCGTCATTTAGTTGTGGGTAGATTTCATCCATCATTTTACTGATTTTAGTTTTGTATCTATTGCCCTCTAAATTATAAGTATTGCCCGTGTGCATTGCACCGCCTTCTGGCCAACCATCAGCGCTTTGTGCAAATGCGCCAAATGATGAAATAGCAAAAGCAAACCCAATAATAATTTTATTCATTTTAAATCTCTTTAATAATTAAAAACGCCTATAAAAAATGCCGCTAAGCTTAGCTGAGCGGCATTTTATTATTCAATAAGCTTTTAAAGAGGTCTATTTAAAAACCAAATATTTTTAAATCAAAAAACTTAGTCGCCACTGTATTTATAAATATCACAGCTAGAATGACAGGAATAAACGTTGAAAGTGAAAAGTTAACGTACTTTTCCATCAAGCTTCCCGCATAATTAGGCGAACCTAAGCTTAGCTCTTGTGTTAAGCGTGCTTTTTTCCAGCGGTACATTACAAACAAACACACCATTAAGCCATTAAGCGGTAAAATTGTGTCGTAAAATACATCAACAATAATATCAAAAAAGCTCTTATTAACGCCGCCATAACTGGTGAACGAAGTAAGGCTGTCAATCATACCAAACGACATTGTACATAAAATAGTAAGTACACCGGTTGAAAGTGTAAGGATGCCCAATGCTTTTTTACGGCTAATACCTTTACGGTCACTTAGTGTTGCTGTCGGTACTTCTACTATTGAAACAAGTGAAGTAATCGCTGCAAAAAATACTAATAAAAAGAATGAGAACGCAACAATAGACGCACCTACATAACCAATATCATTTTGCAGTGCTAATAATATTTTAGGTAGGTATACAAAAATCATTGATACAGACGAGTCAGAAAGTGCTGATGGGTCTGTGTTTGGATCAAAGCTAAATATAGCGGGCAACACCATTAGGCCCGCTACAAACGCAACGAGTGAGTCTGTAATAGCGACCATTTTCGCGCTACTTACAATGTCATCCTTTTTAGAAATATACGACGCGTAAGTCATTAATATACCCATACCCAGCGATAGCGAGAAAAACGCTTGGCTTAATGCGCCATTAAGTACACTTGCACTCATCTTAGAAAAATCAGGAATAATGTAGTATTTAACACCGGCCATTGCGTTATCAAGCGTTAATACATAAGTAACTAAAGCAAGTAGCATGAAAAGTAAGGCTGGCATTAAAAATTTAGCGGCTTTTTCTATGCCTTGTTTAACACCACCTAACAAAATTAAGTTAACAATAATAACCACAACGGCCATATAGCCAAACACAGTGTAACTATTAATAAAAACACCAAAGTGGCCAGGATCTGCAAGTAAATCTAAATTACCGAGGCCTGTTTGCGTTAAGTAACCAAAAATCCAAACTGTAATTACCATATAAAACACAGCTATCATAAATGGTGTAAGCACCGCTAAAAAACCTGCTAGCTTCCATTTTTTATCGTTATTAGATAATAGTTTGTACGAACCAAGTGGATCTTTTTGAGCGTTACGACCCATTGCCATTTCAGCCATCATGACTGGTAAACAAATGAACACGACAAATAAAGCGTAAATTAATAAGAATGCGCCACCACCATTTTTGGTAGCAGAAACCGGAAAACCAACTAAATTACCAATACCAACAGCCGAACCTGCCGCTGCCATTATGAATCCGAGACGGGAACTAAATCGTTCTCTATTTTCGCTCATGCATAAAACCTTTTTATTATTTTGTATATTTCAGCGACTCTACCAGTGTTACACAGATATTTTCAAGCAATTACAGCTTAAAAATAAAATCGAAGTGTAAACCTGTGTAAATACGCTTTTAATTCACCAATTTTCAACGCTGTGGTAGTATTGCGTTAATCAAATTTAACAATTTTTATGAGATTCCTTATGTTGTACATGATTCACTCAACAGACGTTGAAAACAGCTTAGAGCTTAGAAAAGCAGCACGCCCGGCACATTTAGCACGCCTTAGTGAGCTTGATTCACAAAACCGTTTATTAACTGCGGGTCCGTTTCCGGCAGTCGATAGTGAAGATCCTCAAGAAGCAGGTTTTACCGGTTCATTAGTTGTTGCTGAGTTTGAATCAATAGAAGCAGCTCGAGAGTGGGCAGCAGCTGACCCTTACGTTGCCGCTGGCATCTATGAAAATACAATTGTTAAACCTTTCAAAAAAGTGTTCCCTGCTTAAAAGTGTATTAAACCCTAAGAGCGTGTGTTGCACTGTAATTCAGGGTTTGTTCACAAGATTTTAATTAAAATTACTGGGATAAAAGCGAATTTAGCGTTTTTACTTGAATTTTAGTAACTTAGTTAATTAAACTAAGTGGGTCTGGTCTAGGAGTTTTCCATTATGCGCGTATTATTAAGCCTCGGTTTTATTGCTTGTGTTAGCTTAGCTAACTTTGCTCAAGCAGCGACGGCCACCCAAGCATCTCATGCTGAGGTGGACAAAAAGAAAGCCGTAATACTTGCAAAGAAAACAATAGGCGGTAAGACCTTAAAAATTACCGAAAAAACAGATTTTTATACCGTACGAATACTCAAATCTGACGGCCACGTCGTTGATTTACATATAAATAAAAAAACCGGCGAAGTGAAAAAGGATTAACAAATGCGAATTTTAGTTATTGAAGACGATTTACATTTAGCAGATAACCTACGTAATGCTTTAGAAAAAGAACGTTACAGCGTGGATTTATGTCACGATGGTGAAGCAGGTCTTTTCCACATTACAGAATACCCGCTTGATATGGCCGTAGTTGATTTAGGTTTACCTAAAATAGACGGTATTGAGCTAATCAATAAAGCACGAGCACAAGGCATTACTATCCCTATTTTAATCTTAACAGCGCGCGATCGCTGGCAGGATAAAGTAGAAGGTTTAGATGCAGGTGCTGATGACTACCTTACAAAACCATTTCATGTTGAAGAACTTATTGCACGTTGTAATGCATTAATTCGTCGCAGTGCTGGTAAAGCAAATCCAGAAATGACTGCGGGTCCAATTAAAATTCATACACGTTCACAACAAGTATGGGTTGATGATAAAGAACTTAGCCTTACAGCTTACGAATATAAAGTACTTGAATACTTAATGGTAAATCCGCAAAAAGTAATTTCTAAATCAGAACTTACTGAGCATATTTACGACCAAGATTTCGACCTTGATTCAAATGTAATTGAAGTATTTGTACTACGTTTGCGTAAAAAGCTTGATCCAGAAGGCGTACTAAACCCAGTAGAAACACTACGTGGGCGTGGTTACAGGCTTAAAAGCCAGTGGTAATACCGCAAATATCGTTAAAAATAAGGCAAGGATTTATCCTTGTCTTTGTTTTATTAGTCGCACTCCCTATCTTATTTTATTCAATTGGCAAAGCGTATTATGCTTCACTGGTTGATGCGACAGAAAAAACCCTCGAGGCACAGCTCTACTCGCTAATATCTGAAGTCGACTTTACTGAGCATGGTATTATTATGCCCAGCACTATTTTAGCGCCTGAGTTAAACAGATTAAATTCAGATACCTACGCAATGATTTACCGCGATGATGACCCTGTTTGGAACTCAGAATCGGCTGTAAATTTAAACTATGTACCAGAGCAAATAGAGACCAAAGCCGGTGCCGCCGACTTCAGGCGCGTGGAGTATAATAATACCGCGTACTGGCAACTTAGCCTGACTGTAATTTTAAACAACATAGATCAATCAGAACAAGCTCGCTTTATATTAGTCAAACGTAACGACGCTCTACTTCGTATAATGGATGGCTTTAAGCAAACCCTTGTAGATTGGATGTTTATCATGGGGATTGCAATTGCAGGCCTAATGGCGATTGGTTTCATTTGGAGCGCTCGCCCACTCCAACGACTCGATAAAGAAATAAAAGCGATTGAATCGGGTGATATTCAAGAAATTAAAGGCCTCTACCCTGTAGAGCTGCAAACAATAAAAGCAGACCTAAACTTGCTACTTGAGTCGCAACAGCGCCAAAAAGAGCGCTACAGAGCCTCATTAAGCGACCTTGCTCATGCTCTTAAAACACCGCTTGCAGTACTTAAATCAAGTCCATTGGCAAACGATGCCGATGCACAAGAACAACTCGACCGAATTAATGTGATGATCGAGCACCAATTAAAGCGTGCTGCAACCGGTGCATCAGACACGTGGAAAAAGCAAACACCTATTAAGCCAGTACTCGATTCAATACTCAGTGCTATGGCAAAAGTATACCGTGATAAAGATATTATTTTTACCTGCACCGTAACCGAAAAAGATTACTTTTTAGGTGACCAAACAGATTTAATGGAATTACTCGGTAACTTGATTGATAACGCCTGTAAAGCGTGTCGCTCGCAAGTAGAAATACAAGTAATCCAAAGTAAAACTCTGTGTATTGGAATTAGCGATGATGGCCCTGGTGTGCCAGAGGATAAACGTGAATCTTTACTTACACGTGGTACTCGCCTCGATACATACGAAAGCGGACACGGCGTAGGCATGGCGATTGTATCTGATTTAGTTAAGTCGTATAACGGGACGCTTACCATTACCGATGCTGATAACTTAGCCGGCGCTCAATTTATCTTAGAGTTTAATTACAATGACAAAAAGTAACTATTTATTAAAACTAACTGCCATTGTGCTATTAACTACAAGCCAGTACAGCTTTGCAGATGAGGCATGTACTTTAGCCGCTAAAGCAACAACCGATGAAGCTAAGCGGTATATTCAATGCCTAGATAGCCAGATTGATAAAGCAAAGCAAGCACAAGGCAGTTGGATACAAAAGCGCAAATATGAGCTAACTAAATCACAAGAAAGCACAGGTAATACGCAAGTACTGCCGTTATTTATGCGCAGCATTAAAAATAACGAAAAGTACCTTGAGAGCGCCTGCCAATGGCGTTACTTAATAAAACTTCCTAATGCGACAACAGCAGCCATTAGCTATAAACTCTGTGAAATAGAGCTTATAAATCAATTTACAGAATCACTAAAACACCCATTTTAACGTAACTTAAGCACACTAAACTAGTTATACCAACCTGCATAAATCTTTGATCAATTTAACGAATTAAATTGCACTATAACGTCTTTAAAAATTTTTTATTTAGAACAACTAGATACAAAAATTTTTGCCTAGTTCTAGCGTAATTTTCTTAACGTTAAATAGACCTCGTATATAAGCAGATTGGTATTACGTTTCACTACTCGTTCCCTTTAGCCTACTTGACAATTTATTCATATCAAAACAAACTACCTACTAGTAGATTGCTAAATGGCTAATGGGTAAATAAATGACTAAACCAGTAATAATTATAGGTGGCGGACTGGCCGGCTTATACAGTGCGTATAAATTACAACTGCTTAATATTGAGTACTTATTACTGGAAGCTAAATCGCAATTAGGCGGCCGAATTTTTGCTGCGCAATCACCAATAAATAACGATGTTAATTTTGATTTGGGTCCTACGTGGATATTTCCCCACCAACCAAAAATCCAAGCTTTAGTAAAGTCACTCCACTTAAGTATATTTGAGCAATACAACAAAGGTGATGTGTTATATCAAGCACCTAACTCCAAGCAGCCTCAACAAATTGCAGGTGCTGGAGATATGCAGTTATTTAGGCTTAAGCACGGCATGAATACTTTAATAACAGCCTTATACGAGCAACTTAATCCTGATTCAGTGTTATTAGAACACAATGTCACTGAGCTTAAAAAAGGTGATAATAACTGGCAAATTACGGTTAATCACTTAGGTAACATAAAGCACCTTACTACTGAAAAACTAATTTCAGCAATTCCTGCTCGTATGGTTACAACACACTTAACACCTGAACTATGGGCTACTCCAACGCTCATAAACCGCCTTAGTAGTGTACCTACATGGATGGCAGGACAAGCCAAATTTATAGCTACTTTTGAACATGCATTTTGGCGTGATAAAAACTTATCAGGACAATGCTTTAGTCGCGTAGGCCCAATGGTCGAAATTCACGATGCCAGTGCTGAAGATGGCAATTACGCCGCATTATTTGGCTTTATAGGTGTGCCCTACTTATCAAGAAACCAAGTAACTAAAGAGCAATTAATTCAAGCCTGTGCCCAGCAGCTTAGCTACTTTTATGGTAAAGATGCTGAAAAGGCAACGGGGTATTTTATTAAAGACTGGGCAGACGATAAGTTTGTAGCTAATAGAGACGATCAAACTCAGCCTTCGCAGCACCCAGAATTTGATTTTTCATGCTTAGATGAGCAATTAAATAACTTGAACATTCATTTTGTAGCGAGTGAGTTTGCAAAACAAGAAGCTGGATATTTAGAAGGCGCAATAAACGCGGTGGATGACGCTATTAAATTGTTTGTTAATTAATAGCCCTGTATTTACTGATAACTTAACCATCAAGGGCTTTAATTTTACAGCCCTTGATGGTTATAAATGTTAGTTATTTTTAGCAACGTCTTCGCCACTGCCTAGTAGAGTGGCAACCCACTTACCTTCAGCACTGGCTTCTAAGCCTATTTTTACAATCATAGTTAATGGCACAGATAAAAGCATACCCACAGTACCTAATAACCAGCCCCAAAATATTAATGATAAAAATACCACTAGCGTTGAAAGACCCAGCCCTTTGCCCAAAAACTTAGGCTCTACAATATTGCCCATTACCGTATTTATTGTTAAATAACCTGCAGCAACCAATCCCGCAATTAACGGACCTTGAGTAATAAGCGCAAGTAATACAGCCGGTACAGCCGCAATAATTGACCCAATATTAGGAATGTAATTGAACATAAATGCCAATACCCCCCACAACACAAAGTAGTCAACGTCTAAAATCCATAAGTAAAACGCAGCAATAATACCCGTACCTAAACTTACTAGCGTTTTAATTGCCAGATATGAATTAATAGACTCTAAAAAGCGGTCAATTTGCTTCATTTTGCTATCGGGATCTTCAAGTGCCATGTGTATTTTTTTGCTCAGCATTGGCCCTTCAAACAACATAAAAACAACGGTTAAAATAATTAAAAACATGTTTGCCATTACGCCACCTAAACCGGTGAGCATATTAGTGGCTACATCAACCATTTTACCTGGGTCGAACATATTGATTAACTGTTCTTTATTAATCAGTATGTTGTATTGAGATGCTAAATCTACAAGCCATACAAATTCTTCTTTGAGTTGTGTTTTATACTCAGGAAGTTGCTGCGAAAAATCGTTTATTGATTGCCCTACAAGCCCGCCAAGGCTTACACCTAAGCCAACTATAATAAGCACTACCAACATAACAGCAATGCCTTTAGGAATTCGGTAGCGCGCAAAAAACTTGATAAGCGGATTACAAATAATGGCAATAAACGCCGCCAAAATAAACGGAATAATAATTACACTTGCCGCTTTTATCCCCGCGAGTACGACCACTAAGGAAGCAAAAACTATTAAGCTTTTATTTACTCCAGTTAAACTTGCCAATTTATTAATCCTTTTATTAATGATATGGCTTTAGTGTAAGGCAAAAGGTAATTAAATGAAATAATTACGAAGTGATCATAAAAGCCTGTTTTACGTATAAATTTGCAAAGCTGTTTGCTAGCGAGTATGTTTTTTAATCACTTGCTACTATTTTATTGTAAGGATTAATAATGCATATATTTGTTACTGGCGCGACGGGATTAATTGGTAAGCACTTATGCCCTTTTTTACTTCATCATAATACTGTTACTGTGCTTAGCCGAAATCCAACTAAAGCAAACGTATTATTGGGCCATAAAGTTAAAGCCGTAAGCAATGTCAATGCAGTAGATTTTAACACTGTTGATATTGTTATTAATCTAGCTGGCGAACCTATTGTAAATAAACGCTGGAGCGACAAACAAAAGCAAATAATACGCGACAGCCGTATTGGTGTTACACAACAAATTAGTGAAGCTATTAAAGCTTGTAGCACTGCCCCGCATACTTATATATCTGGAAGCGCCGTTGGATTTTATGGTCGACAAAATAGTAACCCTATTGATGAAACTTTTGAAAACCCACATGATGAATTTAGCCACCAGCTTTGTAAAGACTGGGAAAACGCAGCGCTACTCGCGCAATCAGAACACACCAGAGTGTGCCTTTTGCGCACGGGTATTGTTTTAGCTAAAAAAGGTGGAGCATTAAGTAAAATGCTACCCGCTTTTAAATTGTGTTTAGGCGGCCCAATTGGTAATGGCGAGCAAGGAATGTCGTGGATACACATCGACGATATGATTCAGCTAATACTTTTTATTATTAAGCATCCAGAAATATCTGGCCCTGTTAACGCAACTGCGCCAAATCCTGTAAACAATGCTCAATTTGGTAAAAGCTTAGGCGAGGCGTTATCGCGACCTGCATTTATCACTATGCCCACTGCAGTACTTAAACTATTAATGGGTGAAATGTCAGACTTACTAACAACGGGACAATTTGTAGTCCCTAAAAAGGCACTCGTTCATAATTATCGCTTTCATCATCCTGATATTAAATCAGCTTTAGAGAGTTTGGTTTAGCGGGCGTTAATAATTCTTGAGGTAAAATATAAAAATTGAAAAAGCAATCCTTTTAACTGAATTGACCTTTTCTTATTAATACATAATAATTACAACAGTTAGTTAAATATATATTTCATCATTTTATAATAAAGAGAATAAATCATGTTTCATTTGCCTACTGTGATCTTCTTCTCTTTTATCCTTAACTTGTTCATAAGCTTATTTTTTCTCTCAATTTATAAATATAAAAAACAAACATCTTTTTTATTATTTGGTTTAGCCTGTGCCACATTTGCATTAGCCGAAATACTGGCATGTTTGCGCTTATTCATAGATCTTCCTTTAATAACCCACTATTTAGCTAGTGTTTCAATGATTACTAGCCCACTTTTAATTATTGTTGGACTATATAAATACAAAAACGTACAAAATATTAGCTTAATGCCTCTTTACTGCATATTTGGTTTTTCTAGCTTATTGTTATTGGCAATTTATCCTTTCGGTGCAGCAAAAATGCTAACGAGTTTAGTAATTGCCGGATTATTTGTTTACACAGCGTATTTAATCAAAAGCATGAGCTTTGTTGCTAAAGCCCAGAAAAAGGCGTTAATTACCTGCTTTTTAGTGCACAGTGGAGTTATGTTTTTAAATGCTATATTTCTATCAATACCGGTACTTAGTTCGAGTATTCAAGATGTAGCAACCCCTTTGCAAATTGTGCTTATTAGTCATTTACTATTAGCCACACTGAGTGCTCTTATACTGCCATTTTTGTTATTTTCCAATAGTGAATACACGCTATCGAACCTTGCCAATACCGACTCTCTTACACAGTTATTTAATCGCAGAGGTTTCTTTAATAACGCCAAAGCAGTCCTTAAACAACCTAATAACAATGATATAAATGTATCTATAATTATTCTAGATATCGACTTTTTTAAGCATGTAAACGATAAGTACGGCCACGACACGGGCGATCAAGCAATTAAATGGATTGCTCAGCACATAAAAGAGCAATTTATTGATGAAGGTATTTGCGCCAGAATAGGCGGTGAAGAATTTGCAATATTACTACCAGACTATTCCCTACGAGCAGCTAAAGAATATGCAGAGCACTTACGTGAAAATATTTCTAAGCATCCGTTTTATTATCAAAACGCGCATATAAAACTATCTGTGAGCGCGGGAGTGAGTCACTCTGTAAATGGTAAAATGAGTGTAAAAGACTTACTGTCATTGGCTGATAAACGCCTTTATCTTGCTAAAGAAACCGGCAGAGATAAAGTAGTTAGCTTTGACGAAAAAAACCTCTTAATGCAGTGCTAATTATTTTACAAGCTATTATAAAAAAGGTTCCTCCTATAAAAACGTGGTAACTCTTTGTATTTATAGCGACTTGCTCCTATTTAGTTATATCAATTAGCTCAAGTATTTATGCAGGTTAGTATTAATCCTCTACATAAAAAAAGCCCTTCATTCGAAGGGCTTTGGTATACACACAATAGAGTTAATAAACTACTTACAAGACAGTGTAGCTTCGCCTGCCTTATTTGGCACAAACTGAATATTAGCCACAGAAATTGACGCTTTACCATTGCTGCGTAAGCTAAATGGGCTTGTTAGGTTTGCAAAATTAACACCCTTATCAGCAAAACAACCTAAATCGATTGATACTGACTGCCATTTATTCTCAATGGTTTTATCCACTACGTTTGCTAAATCAATGCTTGCACCACATTCACCCGAGCAAGTCATAGCAAGTGCTATATCGCTCGTTAGTGCTTCGTTTAATTTAATATCAAAGCTAATCACACTATCGGCTTCAACGTAAGCAATGGTATCTTCTGCAAAGCTTGTTACTATTTCAGCACTGGCTTTTTCTGCACCGCTAAAGTTAAATTGGCGCGCGTCTTCTTGTACTATTTTGTCCTCAGTTCGGTATTTAATTGCACCAAATTCATGAGTACTACTCGATACATCTAAAAGCTCATTGCCCGATTTTAACAATAAGCGCCATGGTGCTACAGGTGCACCAACAAGTATATCCATACTCGTAAGCCCTGAGTTATCAAGTTTAGAGTCTTCATCAAGGTCGTCAGCTAATACGTTTTTATCGCCGTACGTTAAACCAAAACCATAAGGGAGTAATGGGTCGTAATTTTCATCGCCTTTATTAACTGCAGTTTGTACCGCTGATTTAGGCCAAGAAAACGATAATTTACCTTTAAAGTTATTTTGAATGGTGCCGTCTGCCGCTTTTAATAAAACATCAGCAATACCTGCGCCTTCTGTACCTGGCAACCATGCAGCTACAAACGCGTCAGATGCGTTAAGTTCGCTGTTAACCCACATAGGTCGACCTGATATAAACACCGATACAACAGGGATACCTTGCTCTTTTAGCGAGCTTAAAAGTGCTAATGACTTTTTATTTCCGCGCTCAAACTCAAGGTTATCTTTATCGCCGTGCCCTTCTGCGTAAGGTTCTTCACCAAATACAACAATGGCAACATCAGGACGTTGATCAAACGTACCATCAGCACTTAAAGTAACACTTCCACCTGCTGCAGATATTTGTTCTTCAAGCCCTTTGTAAATTGACGTTGCTCCAGGGAAATCAGCATTTTTATTATTAGTCCCCTGCCACGTAATACTCCAACCACCCGACTGTTTACCTATATTATCAGCACCATCACCTGCAACAAGTACGCGTTGATTAGCTTCGATAGGTAATAGGTTATTTTTATTTTTAAGTAATACAAGCGATTCGCGCACAGCTTGACGTGCGACTTCGCGATGCTCTTGCGCGCCAATAAGTTCTGTTTTACCCGAGTAAAGACGCTTAGCCGGACTTGGTTTATCAAATAAACCAGCGCGAAGTTTTACGCGTAATATTCTGCTCACTGCATCATCAATACGCGACATACTAATTTCGCCTGACTTAACTTGCGCAATTGTATTGTTATAAAGTGGCTTCCAGGCACCTGTTGGCACCATAAATATATCAAGGCCTGCATTAACGGCTTGTGCACAGCTTTCGTTAGTACAGCCTTTAATTTGCCCATGACCATTCCAATCACCCACTACAAAGCCATCAAAACCCATACGTGTTTTTAATACATCTGTAAGTAAGTATTTATTGCCGTGATTTTTAACGCCATTCCAGCTATTAAAAGACGCCATAACCGATTGGCTACCCGCAGACAAACCACCTACATAACCTTGGGCATGAATATCAAATAGCGACTGTTCGCTATCTATATTATTTCCCTGATCATCCCCATCAACGGTGCCGCCATCGCCGATAAAGTGCTTAACCGTGCTAATAACACGCTTATCACTCAAAAAGTCGCCATCGGCTTTACCTTGCAATCCATTTACAATCGCTGCTGAGTAATCGTGAACAATTTTTGGATCTTCTGAGTAACCTTCGTAGGTTCTTCCCCAGCGATCGTCGCGCACTACGGCAACTGTGGGTGCAAATACCCAATCAATACCCGTAGCCATTACTTCTACTGCAGTAATCGATGCTATTTGCTCGATTAAATCAGGATTATTCGCCGCGCCTAAACCAATGTTGTGCGGAAATAACGTGGCACCAATTACATTATTATGGCCATGTACTGCATCGGTGCCCCACATAGTTGGGATACTACTGCCATCAACTGAGTCATCGACAGAAGCTTGATAAAAGCTCTCTGCTAAGGCTACCCAGTCCATTGGTGTTGCGTGTTTGTCGCCATTAGGGAATGCACCACCGCCATTAAGATATGAACCAAAGCCATATTTACGCATGTCCTCAACGGTAATATCACGAATTTCTGGCTGAATCATTTGAGCAACCTTTTGCTCAAGTGTCATGGCTTTTAAATAGTTAACTATTTTAGCTTCAATATCGGCATCTTTTTTAACAGCAATATTAAGTTTTGGCCAAATTTGCGCTGTTTTAGATAACGTTTCATTACTTTCAACCGATGTCACTGCGTCGTTTGAACAAGCCGATAAAGTACCTACTGATGCAATTAATGTTGCTAAGGCTATTTTATTAAGTGTAAAAGAGGTTTTCATTATAGAGTCTCCTGCGCTTGAACTGGTTTGCTACCGCTTAAACCATAGAACACGATAAATATGTAACATAAAATAGGTAAAACATACGAAAGTTGAACACCCACACTATCAGCAAGTGCACCTTGTAAAAGTGGCACTATTGCACCACCTACAATCGCCAAACACAAAATACCAGAGCCTTGAGCGGTATGCTTACCAAGTCCATTTAACGCTAAACTAAAAATAGTGGGGAACATAATAGAATTGAATAAACCAACCAATAGTATTGACCACATTGCTAATTGACCTGACGTGCTCATGGCAATAACGACTAAGATAATAGCCATGGTCGCGTTAAAGCCAAGTACTTTACCAGCGGGTAATTTTTGCATTACAGCAGCACCAATAAAACGCCCAACCATAGCACCACCAAAATAATAAGTGATGTAATGAGCTGCAGCATGCTCTTTTAGTCCTGCAATATGTTCTTGCGCTAAAAAGCTTACTAAAAAGCTACCAATTGCCACTTCTGCGCCAACATACATAAATATACCCACAGCACCTAATGTTAGGTGACGGTATTGCCATGCACTGCCTTCAATTTTTTCTGAGTTTTTAGCCGCTTCTTTTTGCTCGCTCATAATGTCTGGTAATTTAAGCCAAGCAAAAATACCGGCTAGTAAAATAAGCATTGCAGCTAAAAGGAGGTAAGGAAGCTGTACTGATTCTGCATTTTGTGCCGGTGTTAAAAAGGCATCTGACGCTGAGTCCAGAATTAACAGAGCACCAAATGATGGTGCAACCGTAGTACCTAACGCGTTAAAAGCTTGAGTAAGCGTTAAACGAGACGACGCTGTTTTTGCTGAACCCAACAAACTTACATAAGGATTTGCAGATACTTGTAATAACGTTATGCCACTGGCAAGTACAAATAAAGCGAATAAAAATACAGGATAACTATGTAAAGACGCTGCTGGGTAAAATAAGACACACCCTACTGCCGCAATTAAAAGCCCAACCACGATTCCTTTTTTATAACCAAGCTTTTTAACAATGTGTCCACTAGGGAGTGACATTAAAAAGTAAGCGCCAAAAAAGCAAAACTGCACAAGCATTGCTTGTACATACGTTAAATCGAAAACCGCTTTTAAATGCGGAATCAAAATATCATTTAAGCAGGTAATAAAACCCCACATAAAAAACAGTGAAGTTAAAGATGTAAGTGCAAAACCATAGTTTTTATCTTGGTGGTTTTGCGACTGTGTGTGTGATGTCAGTGGTGCTGAACTAGCCATGTACTCTCCGCAATTTATTATTATAAATTGATCTTCAGTAAGTAATTAATACAACCCCCGCTAAGGCGCAGTATTTAAGAGTTGACCTGAAGATTAATTAACATTAATCTAAAAATGTAAGCGCTTTCACGGCTAATTAAATACGAACATGTTACATATTTCAACAACTTTTATTTTTAATAATGTTTTGTACCCGCTGAAAGTCAGTAAAAATAAGCGCTAAGCGTGCAATTGAGTTCTCAAAAAGGTTTGTAACCAATGACAAAAATATCATTACCATTTAATTCACCTCTATTAACAAAAGACTTTATTTATGGTGTAGCTACAGCATCATTTCAGATAGAGGGCGGATATGAGCATCGCTTACCGTGTATTTGGGATACCTTTTGTAGTACTGCAGGTAAAATTGCTGACAATTCACATGGTCATATTGCCTGCGATCATTACAACAATTGGCAACAAGACATAGATTTAATAGAGTCTCTAGGTGTTGATGCATACAGGCTTTCTATTTCATGGCCTCGCGTGATGACTCAAGACGGAAAGTTAAATCCCGTAGGCGTTAAGTTTTATACTGATATTTTAGATGAGCTAAAACGAAAAAATATAAAAGCCTTTGTTACTTTGTACCACTGGGATTTACCGCAACACCTTGAAGATGAAGGCGGCTGGCTCAACAGAAAAACAGCTTATGCATTTGAGCAATACGTAGAACTAATTACTAACGCATTTGGAACTAGAGTGTATTCGTACGCTACATTAAACGAACCCTTTTGCAGCGCGTTTTTGGGTTACGAAATTGGCATACATGCCCCAGGCCTAGTCGGCAAGCAGTATGGTAAAAAAGCAGCTCATCACTTATTACTCGCTCATGGTCTGGCCATGAACGTGCTAAATAAAACATCGCCTAATACTCAAAACGGCATTGTGCTTAACTTTACACCCACATATCCACTTACCGATAATCAACAAGACATAGACAGTGCCAAATACGCTGATGACTACTTAAATCAGTGGTACATGAAACCAATAATGGATGGTAAATACCCCGATATAATAAACCAATTACCAAGCGATCATTTACCAGACATACACCCTGGTGATATGGAATTAATTTCTCAGCCAATTGATTACTTAGGCATTAACTTTTATACCCGCCAAATTTATAAAGCGCATCCTACTGACATTTATGAACCCATTGCACCTACAGGTCCGTTGACTGATATGGGATGGGAAATTTATCCGCAATCGTTCACCGATTTGCTCGTATCGCTTAATAAAACATACACCCTACCGCCTATTTATATAACCGAAAATGGCGCAGCCATGCCCGATACATATAATAATGGTGAAGTTAACGACTTAGATCGTTTAAATTACTATAATGATCACTTAAATGCGGTTCATAATGCGATTGAACAAGGCGTTGTTATAGATGGCTACTTTGCTTGGAGCTTAATGGATAACTTTGAGTGGGCAGAAGGTTATTTAAAACGTTTTGGTATTGTGTATGTAGATTATAAGACGCAGCAACGCACCATTAAAAATAGTGGCTTAGCTTATAAAGAACTCATCTCTAAAAGATAAGAGTATACCCACAACTAAAAACAAGTATAAAGCGGGATAAACAATCATGGTCAGTGTAAAAGAAAAAATAGCGTATGGCTTAGGCGACACCGCCAGTAATATTATTTTTCAAACAGTTATGATGTTTTTAATGCTGTACTACACAGACGTAGTGGGTTTATCGCCTGCTGTTGTAGGTACTATGTTTTTAGCAGTGCGTATTTTTGATGCCGTAACCGACCCATTAATGGGCAACCTTGCTGACAAAACACATACGCGCTGGGGGCACTTTCGCCCCTACTTACTTTGGCTTGCCCTCCCTTTTGCCATTATTAGTATTTTAGCGTTCACTACGCCCGATTTAGAAGGCACCGATAAAATAATTTATGCCTTTACTACTTACACTCTGCTTATGGTTGTCTACACCGCTATTAATATTCCGTATTGTGCTTTAGGTGGCGTACTTACAAGCGACGCAAAAGAGCGCGTGACTATTCAGTCTTACCGGTTTGTATTTGGTATGCTAGGCGGCGTAATAGTAGCGGGTTGTACTATGCCAATGGTTGAGTACTTTGGCCAAGGCGATGCTGCCAAGGGCTATCAATACACAATGACAGCAATGAGTATTTTAGGCCTTGTACTGTTTTTACTTTGTTTTTTAGGTACAAAAGAGCGTATACAACAACCTAAAGAGCAAAATATTCCTTTTGTCCAAAGTGTTAAAGCATTAATTAAAAACGATCAATGGCGAACACTTTGCTTAGCTGCATTCTTTTTACTTACCGGGCAAGTATTAAGGCTTACGCTTGCTGTTTACTACGTAAAATACTATTTAGGTCGAGACGATTTAATCACTTTATTTATGACGCTAGGTGTTGCAGCCAGCATGGTAGGTTGTGCTTTAGCTCAACCACTTGCAAAGCGCTTTTGTAAAATAAAGGCCTACATAAGCTTACAAGTTATTGCCGCCGCTATTTGTGGTTTTAGTTACTTTATTAGTAAAGATCAATTAGTACTCGCATTTACTGCCTTTATTTTATGGAAATTCTTTTTAGATATGGCAACCCCGTTGTTGTGGGCAAAAATGGCCGACACCATAGATTACGGGCATGAAAAAACAGGTGTACGCATTACGGGTTTGGTTTATTCAGGCGTTATATTTTTTATTAAAATGGGCGTGGCTGTAGGCGGCGCAATTGCAGGCTGGTTGTTATCTTTTTACAGTTATCAGGCCGATGCAGTACAAACTCTTGATACCCAACACGGTATTTTACTGTCATTTACTGTACTACCTGCTTTTGGCTCATTATTTGTTGCCTACATAATGAAAAAATATACACTGACTAATCAGGTTGTTGAAAATATTCAATCTAAACTAACAGCTAGTTAAGATATATACTCTAAGGTATTATTTAGCCGAAGTAGTTAAGGATAAGCGAGTGAACAAATAACATGGCAACAATTTATCAAGTCTCAGAGCTTGCGGGCGTATCGTTAGCCACCGTTTCTCGCGTGATGAACAAAAATACCCGTGTAAGCGATAAAACTAAACAAAAAGTGCTTGATGCTATGGCGCAGCTTGGCTACAAGCCTAATTCAATAGCGCAATCTTTAGCCTCTAACTGTACTAACAGTGTCGGTATTTTAGTGTCTGAGTTACATGGTCCTTTCTTTGCCCAAATGATGGCAGGTATTGAGTCAGAGCTTCGTGCTGCGGGTAAACACGTTATTATTACCACCGGACACAGTGAAGAAGACAAAGAACAAGAAGGCATTGAGTTTTTAATTAGCAGACGCTGCGATGCCATTATTTTGCACGTAGAAGCCGTCTCAGACGACTACCTAATAAAACTAAGCCAAGGCTCTACACCCGTTTATTTAATGAGCCGTTACGTAGAGCAACTAAAAGACAACTGTATCAGTCTAGATAATCAATTAGGTGGTTACCTAGCTACTAAATCGATATTAAATCAAGGCCATACACAAATAGCGTATATTGCAGGCCCGCAGTTTAAAGCCGATGCTTTTAACCGCTTAGAAGGTCACAAACAAGCGCTTACAGAGGCTGGTGTTAAATTTGATCCTACGCTTTTTTATATTGGCGACTTTAACGAAACTGGCGGTAGTAAAGGCTTAAAACATTTTATTGATGAAAAACTTAGCTTTACTGCACTGGTATGCGCCAATGACGAAATGGCCTCCGGTGCCATGAAGTATGCACGAGAGCACGGTTATAACTTACCAATTGATTTATCGATTGTTGGATTTGATAACGTTATTTTTGCAAACTACCTATACCCTACACTCACGACCATAGATAATCCGGTCGGGAAAATGGGCGAAATGGCAGCTAAATTAGTGCTTAAAGACGTATATCAAAATAAAAACCTCGTTATAAATCGTTTTTTTGAACCTACTTTAATGCAGCGCGATTCATCAGCGCCACTTATTAAATAAAAACAAAAGACTAAAAACGAGTACTGATTTTGGTACAAAAAAAGCGGCTAAATACCGCTTTTTGTATGTGAGCTACTTAACAATCCAAGGCGTTACTTTAATAACGTTCGATATATCGCCAAGCACTGCGCTATCATCTTCCCAGCTATCTTCAACTGCAAAATAACACACTGACTTTTCACACGTTATATTTTCATCATCAAATTGCATTGGGCTTTTAAATGTAACTGCTACGCCCTTTTGTTCTGGTAATAAAAACCACATTAATTTACTTACAAAAAAGCCCGACAAATCAGTTAATAGCTCATCAAGTTCTTCGTTAATGGTATATAACGACTGCTTTGAAAACGCTAAACCTTCAAGTTCGTTTGCTTCTATTTGTAGCTTTAATTGGCAATCGTGTACAGGATTGAGCGGCTCTACTACAATGACCGCTTTATCGGTATCAAGCTGCTTATCGAACGGCAATAGTAATTGTGCTTTATCGGTAAAGTTAAGTGGATACTCGTTTCTTTCGGTTAAAATAGTACCGCTTTTAATCGCACATGTTTCATTAGTACCAATATCACTAATGTAAAAGTTAACTCGCGCATATTGAAAATCGCCTTTGTTAACAATTTTTAAGCGGTCGTAAAAACCGTCATACGACATCACAAATTCTCTCGCATTTACATTAAACGCACTAATGCTCAGCAGTACTAACACAATAGCGTTGGTACAATTAAAAATGTATTTATTCATCAAAGTAGGCTCTATTTTGGCTAATCATCGTGTTTAACTCTTCTATATACGCTTCACCGCGCTCAGAGTAAGACATTAAACCTTGTGTAAGTTCAGTCGCTAAAATTGGTTTTTGCTCAAGACGTAAGTTTTCACGTATTGCGCGCAAATCTTTATAAGCAGGATGCGTATTTATGTTTTTAAAATAAGAGTTTATAGCAGCTCTTACTGATTTAAACGCAGCAACTTCGTGCGCAGCCCCTGTATTACGGCGTTTTGGCACCATGCCACAACCTTTTGTGTAACACCACTGACCAAAAAAGTTAAGGCCAATACGTGCAAAACGTGATGTGCCCCATGCAGATTCGTTTGCAGCTTGCATAAGCGCTAATTCTTTAGGAATTATATCAACACGGCGCAATGCTTGCGTAAGTATTAGCGTATCAACCGTGGTTGGTAAGTCATACGACTTTAAAATTTTAGCAATATCTTTGTTTTGCTTTTTTTCTAAAGGTAATTCGTTTTGTAACATCATGCGTGCTATTTCGAGCTTAGCGCGTTGCTGTAATATTTTTTTATTTTCGGCTTCAACATGCGGACGAATAAAGCTAAAAAATGCATGTTTTTTTTCTTTAACATCACTAAATTCTGAAAACTTTGGCAGTTTTACATTATGTAATGGTTTTTCTTTTTTCTTCACTTTTTTTGGTTGTTCTGACGTTTGCTCGTCTAAATCAACATCATCATTTTGTATAAACGGATATGCAAGCGCCCATACAAAAAACACGGTTAGTAAAAGCTTAAAAATCGTTTTTAACATGTATTCTCTCTATCAAACTTAGTTATGCATGGTTAATACACAAGCATACGAAGGCGCATTATACCTAAGCCACTTTATAAACGCGAATAACTGGGGTTTGATGACCTTTTACGATTGAATTTTCAGCAGTGTATTTGAATTTTAGATAAAACAGAGCCTATGTAGTGCATTTGTTCATTCGCAATTTATAAGTCCATGGGTATACTGAGCAAAGTTTAATAATATTAACTATGTGTGAGTAAGCAGTATGAATAAACAATGGCAAAGCCGAATAATAGAGCAATATAAACATCGTCCTAACGATAATCGCTCGCCGTGGCAGGTCGATCGTTCGCGTATTATTCATGCAGCTGCATTTAGGCGTTTGCAAGCTAAAACCCAAATTATGGGCATTGGCCTAAACGACTTTTACCGCACTCGCCTTACCCACTCTTTAGAAGTATCGCAAATTGGTACTGGCATATTGCGCCACTTAAAAGCGCAACATAGCGACTTTACGCACTTTCCATCAACCGGACTGCTAGAAACACTGTGTTTGGCGCACGATATTGGCCATCCGCCTTTTGGTCATGGTGGTGAAATAGCGCTAAATTACATGATGCGCGATCACGGTGGTTTTGAAGGTAACGCACAAACACTGCGCATAGTTGCAAAACTTGAGCCCTACAGTAATGGGCACGGTATGAACCTAACTCGTCGTACTTTATTAGGTTTTATAAAATACCCCGCGTTTATTAATACGCTTTGGCATACCATTCCCGACGATACAACCGGTCGTGCATTTATAAAAGCAGATGATTGGCGACCTGCCAAAGGGTTGTACAACGACGATGCAGCCATATTCAATTGGATAGTAGAGCCACTGAGTCAAAACGATAAAACGTTGCTGGGTAACCATGGCGCTATTGATAAGTACCGCGCTAAAACAACGTATAAATCGCTCGATAGCGCCATAATGGAACATGCCGACGATATAGCATACGCCGTACACGACTTAGAAGATGCCATTGCAACCCATGTACTTACGTTAGACGATTGGCAAACTCATGCCCTACCTCATTTAAAAGCACTAAACTTTGACTGGCTAAACGCCATGCTTGAATCGCTGACCCAGCGCTTGTTTTCAAAAAATGATTATGAGCGAAAAGATGCCATAGGTGAGCTGGTTAATACCTTTATTATTCATATACATTTAGATATTCAAAACGATGACTTTGAATGCCCTATTTTAAAGTACACCGCTAAATTAGATGCCCAATACGACAGTGTATTGCAAATACTTAAGCATTTTGTGTTTCAACGTTTAATACGCGACCCCGAAATGCAGCAAATAGAGTTTAAAGGTCAAAACTTACTAATAGAGTTATTTACCGCGTTTGCTAGCGATCCGCTGCGTTTATTACCCGAAACAACACAAGCACAATACATAGAAGCCGAAAAACAAAACCAAGGTATGCGTATAATTTGCGATTACTTAAGCGGAATGACCGACGAGTACGCTTATAAAACGTATCAACGATTGTTTTCACCTATGCAATAGCTAACTGCTAACTACTAACAAACATTAAAAAGGCCGAGTAAATTAAATTTACTCGGCCTTTTGCTCAGCTATTAAAGTTAGCTATTTTGTTAAAGCGCTTTTATAACGACTCTACGCCCATGTTATATAGCGTAAAACCAAATATATCAGCATACTGCTCAATTGTTTTACTGGTTGGTGTACCTGCACCATGCCCCGCATTTGTTTCTATGCGGATAAGCGTTGGGTTATTACCTGTTTGCTTTGCTTGAAGCTCAGCAGCAAACTTAAACGAATGCGAAGGGACAACGCGGTCATCATGATCGCCAGTTGTAATCATAGTGGCTGGATACTCAACACCTGCTTTTACATTATGAAGTGGTGAATACCCTTTTATGTATTCAAACATTTCTTTGCTTTGCTCACTGGTACCGTAGTCGTATGCCCAACCAGCGCCCGCAGTAAATGTATGGTAGCGCAGCATATCAAGTACACCTACAGCAGGTAGAGCAACTTGAAATAAGTCTGGGCGCTGAGTCATTACTGCGCCAACTAACAAACCACCATTAGATCCACCGCGAAGTGCTAAACGCTTTTTAGACGTGTACTTTTTATCTTTTAAATACTCAGCAGCCGCAATAAAGTCGTCAAACACATTTTGCTTTTGCAATTTAGTGCCGGCATTGTGCCAGTCTTTACCGTACTCACCACCACCGCGAATATTAGCAACGGCGTATACACCACCTTGCTCAAGCCATACTGCATTAACGGGGCTAAAGCTTGGCGTTAAACTAATATTAAAACCACCGTAACCGTATAAAATAGTAGGGTTTGAACCATCAAGCTTAATGCCTGTTTTATAGGTAATTACCATCGGTATTTTAGTACCGTCTTTTGAGGTGTAAAACACTTGCTCAGACGTGTAATCATCACTATTAAAATCAATAGCCGACTTACGATAAACACCCGATTCACCCGTAGTTACATCAAACGTATAAGTAGTACCTGGTGTTTTGTAGTTAGTGAACGAATAATAAAGCGTTGTTTGATCTTTTTTACCGCCAAAACCACGTGCAGTACCCACGCCTGGTAATGTAATTTCGCGAATTAGCTCGCCTTTTTTGTTGTACTGTTTTACCTGCGAAATCGCATCAACCATGTAGTTAGCAAAAAAGGTATCGCCACCTTTTGTAAGGTTTAGTACGTTTTTGGTTTCTGGAATTAAATCAACCCAATTTTCTGGGCTTGGATTACTTGCATCAACCGTCACTACTTTTTTGTTTGGCGCATTTAAATTAGTAACTAAAAACAGCTTGCTGCCTTCGTTATCAATGACTGATGTATCTGAATCAGTATTTCCAACAACCGTTACAAACTCACTGTTTTCTTTTGTTAGATCTTTTATAAACAGCTTATTGCCCGAAGTAGACGTACTTGCCGAAATAAGTAAGTAATGGCCGTCATGGGTTACATCAGCGCCTACATAGCGATGTTTTTGCTCATCAGTTTCACCAAATACAACACTATCAGCAGACTGTGCAGTACCTAGCTTATGGTAATACGCTTTATGCTGATCTGTTTTAGCCGAAAGTTCACTCCCTTTAGGTTTTTCGTAACTTGAATAATAAAAACCTTCGTTGCCTAACCAATCAATGCCACTAAATTTAACGTCAACAAGCGCTTCTTCAACTTGCTCTTTAGTATGTGCATCAATAA
Organism: Pseudoalteromonas sp. SA25; assembly: GCF_011378705.1. Lineage (NCBI taxonomy): Bacteria > Pseudomonadati > Pseudomonadota > Gammaproteobacteria > Alteromonadales > Pseudoalteromonadaceae > Pseudoalteromonas > Pseudoalteromonas sp. SA25. Next base: position 100,876 of record NZ_WTKV01000018.1, read on the forward strand.
CTATAATTTTACGCCAATCGCTGCCACCTTCAGATATTTGATATGCGAGCAATGACCCATCTTTTGAAAACGATAAACCCGACATAGACGTCGTACCATCTTCACTAAACTTGTTTGGATCTAAAAATACTTCAACGTCGCCGCCATCTTTACTGCGGTACAAAACATATTGATTTTGCAGGCCATCGTTTTTATAAAAATAGGTGTAATCGCCTTCAGTAAAAGGAGCGCCTATTTTTTCGTAATTCATTAGTTTTTCAAGGCGCTGCTTTAACTTATCGCGATAAGGGATTTGTTCTAAATAAGAAAACGTTAAATTGTTTTGCGTTTTAACCCAATCGGCAGTCTCGTCGCTCATATCATCTTCAAGCCAACGATATGGGTCGCTAACGGCTTCTTCAAAGTAGGTGTCTACGATATCGCCTTTTTTTGTTTCTGGGTATATAACTGCGTTAATTTGCTTCATTGGTGCTTTTACTTCTTCTTGAGTTACCGTATTAGTTGGCTCTGAACAGCCGCTAAGCGCTACAATTACAGCACATGCTAGAGTGTGTTTAAACATCCTGAGTTCCATTCTTATTTATTAATAGTGCGCCTAAGTTATTAACTTTTAGCCCTTTTGTCTATTTAGATGCGTTAAGCGCCATTTATCGCTGTAAACAAATGTAAACTTACGCTTTAATAGCACGACCCTCATTAAAATAAAAAACAATAAAAGAGCACACTATGCAAAGTACAAACCCCACGTTTAAAAGCTTTAAAGCCTTCTACCCTTATTATTTAAAAGAGCATCGCAATGTTACTTGCCGCCGCTTACATTTTATAGGAAGCACCCTTGTTCTTGCTGTAATCGCAATAGCATTATTAAAACAACACTACAGTTTATTATGGCTATTACCTGTTATTGGATATGGATTTGCGTGGGTCGGACATTTCTTTTTTGAAAAAAACCGCCCTGCTACTTTTAAACACCCTTTTTACAGTTTATGGGGAGATTGGGTAATGTTTAAAGATATGCTTGTTGGAAAAATTAAATTTTAACACTATTTTTAGCACTATTTTTTATACCAATTACTTATAAAAACAAAATTGCTTCATGCTTTAAAGTATAGGTTCTAATAAGTAGTACATAATTTATGGTACACCCATTAAATGTTAATTTAGTTAACATTTAATGGGTGTACTTTTATTTTACATTTTTAAAAATATTTATAGATCAACAGCTATTTATTGCCAGCCCAATAAAAATGGTTCCCTACCCATAATTAATTTAAACCATCCATCTCATCTTACCAGTTAATTAAACGTTAAATTTAACTTTTAAATATAATTCATTATCCATCAATTACTTAGCAATTACCTTCGCTATATAACTAAAACAATGATCATTATAAAAAACAACCAAATGTAATTATAAAAACCCTTAAATTAATTGAATGTTATTCAATTGACTGACTTTGTTAATTAAGTATATGTTCAAGGTAACAAAAAAGTTTATACCAATCCGCTTAATTAAGTGATCTATTTTGAGGATGGAAAAACGTGTTGATAGCTAGGCAAAAAATTCGCTATTTAGTTGCTCTAAATGAGAATTTTTTAACGCAGGTAACGGCACGTTTAGCCCCTAAAAATGATTAAGTATTATTGCGGGTTGGTATTAATCTTTTTGTACAAAACTAAAATAATTCAATGGGTATGGGGAAATACAGCATGAATAGAAAACCGTTATTTAAATTACAGCAATCGGTACCACAAATATTACTCGCAATGAGCGCGTCTGCTGCACTACTTGGTTCGCTCTCAGTAAATGCTGCAGAGCAAGACACTAAAGCAGAAGAAAACATCGAACAAATAAGCGTAATTGGCTCTCGCCGATTAGGCCGTACAGTAGAAGACAGCGCAGTACCCATCGATATAATTGGTGCAGATGCACTTAAAAACTCAGGCTTTACTGAAACGAATGCCCTACTTAGCAGTTTATTACCCAGCTTTAACTTCCCACAAGCATCACTTACTGATGGCAGCGACCATGTACGCCCCGCTCAGCTTCGTGGCTTGGCACCCGATCACACATTAGTACTTGTTAATGGTAAGCGCCGCCACAGCAACGCATTACTTAACTTAAATGGCTCAACGGGTCGTGGCTCATCATCGGTTGACTTAAATGCGATACCTGCAAATGCTATTGCCCGTATTGAAGTATTACGCGATGGTGCAGCAGCGCAATATGGCTCTGATGCTATAGCTGGTGTTATTAATATTGTACTTAAAAGTGCCAGCAGCGGTGGTTCAGTTGCGGCTATATATGGTGCTAACGTAACCGAAATGGACGGTGTACCACAGCTAAAATCAGTTTCTGAAGGCAGTGATGGTAATTTAGCCTTTACCGAAGGGGGCGATCGCTCTTTAACAGACGGCCAAACACTAACGCTGCAAGGTAATATGGGTTTTGAGCTTGGCGATAATGGCTTTTTAAACATCTCAACAGAATACCGCGACCGCCATTCAACTAACCGCTCAGACTACGATAACCGTGAAAACTACGCACGCATAGATGACGGTTCAGTAGACGGTGCGCTAGACCCACGTGAACTTACCGTAAATCGATATAACCATAACTTTGGTAATGGCGATGTTGAAGATTTTTCAATGTTTTATAACGCAGGTTACCAGTTAACAAACGAAGTTGATTTATATTCGTTTGGCTCTTACAGCAAACGTGAAGGCGAAGGCGGCGGGTTTTATCGCCGTGCAAGCGATAGCCGTAATATAGAAGAAGTTTACCCTGATGGCTTTTTACCTGTTATTACCTCAGATATAGATGACTTTTCACTGGCACTTGGCGCTAAAGGTTTTGTAAGTGAATGGAATTACGATGTATCGGCCGTATATGGTCAAGATGCATTTGAGTTTGGTGTTATAAATAGCTTAAATACCTCATATGGCCCTACTAGCCAAACAAGCTTTGATGCAGGAACACTTACCTACGATCAACTTACTTTAAACGTTGATTTTAGCCGCGAGGTAGACGTCAGCTTTTTAGAAAGCTCTATAAACGTAGCTGTAGGTGCTGAGTATCGCCGCGAAGGATACCAAATAGATGCAGGCGAAGAAGCATCGTATGCACAAGGCACATTTGGCCCAGGAGGCGCAGTAACCGACCCAGTTGATGGCCCATTTGGCGCAGCGGGGGCACAAGTATTCCCGGGGTTTACACCCGAATCAGAGGGCGATAACAGCCGCCACAACGTGAGCTTATATATAGACCTTGAAACCTACCTAACCGACGATTGGAATTTAGCGGTTGCCGCCCGTTATGAAGATTACTCAGACTTTGGCGATACACTTAACGGTAAAATTGCAACTCGTTATTCATTAACTGAAGACCTAGCATTACGCGCCTCTGTATCTACTGGTTTTAGAGCACCTTCTTTGCAGCAGCAATACTTTACCTCAGTGGCCACTGTATTTGTTGATGGCGAACCAACCGAAACAGGTACGTTCGCACCAAGCAGCGATGTAGCAAAAGCACTGGGCTCACCAGGTCTTGATGCTGAAGAAGCAACAAACTACGGCGTTGGTTTTACATGGTCTACCGACTTTAATTTCAGCTTATCGGTTGATTACTACCAAATATTAATTGATGACCGCATTGTGCTATCAAACAACTTATCGGGCGATGCTATTGCCGATTTACTTCAAGGCACAGGCGCTAACCAAGGTCGTTTCTTCTTAAATGCAATTGACAGCAAAACCCGTGGTGTTGATGTGGTTGCCTCATATAATGTAGCAACTGATGGTTACGGCGATTTAGCCTTTAACCTAGGTTACAACTACGGTAAAAATGAAGTAACAGATATTATCGACCCACCAGCAGCTCTGCAAGGTGCTGGGTTCGATCAAGACAACTTGTTCTCAGGCACTGAACTACGTCGCTTTGAAGTAAGCACACCGCGTAATAAGTACAACTTAAGCGCAACATGGACTAACGATGATATTCGTACCACGCTTAGAACAACACGATACGGAGAAACTCAAGACCCTTCAGATATCCCAGAACGTAACGAAGTGCTAAAGCCTAAATGGATAACCGACTTAGATGTAGCCTACTCGCTTAGCGAAAACGTATCGCTGAGCTTAGGGGCTAATAACATTTTTGATGTTTACCCAGATGCAACCCGTGAAAATGTTGACGATGTAACAACCTTCTCACGTTTATTTGCTTACTCTAGCTTCTCACCGTATGGATTTAACGGACGCTACGTGTACGGTAAAATAGAAATGAAGTTCTAATAAGCACAGCTTAGAGTAACCAAACACACAAAAGCCACCGATTAGGTTAACACCATTCAGTTAAGCATGCTTTGACTTAATGGTGTACCGAGTTTTTGAAATTCGAACGGTCCTACTTTTGGGCCGTTTTCTTTTTTCTGGAAGAATATAACGTTTCACTCGTTCTCGCATTGCCCTTAATTTCTTTGGAATTGAACCTGGCGAAGCGATGGCACACCAGAGTATTTCATCCTGTATATCCCGCAAAGCCATGACAAAACTAATTCTCAGCGGGGAGACTTTAGCCTCTTTGGCTATTCGACTTATCTCTACTCGAATTAAATTGTAGGCTAGCAATATACCCCATAGCTCTTGATTGACTCCATCCACAGTCTGACTACGCAAAAGAATACTATCCTCAAGCATCTGGTGTTTTATTTCTCCATAGCTATTTTCAATTTCCCAGCGCTCGAAATAGACATCAAGAATGGCCTGTGCACCAAAAGCCTGTTTATCATCCAAAGAGCACAGCAGACCTTTTATTTTTCCAGGCCCCATTGGCTCAGGATAAAGAACCAGTCTGGCCTGCCAGCACTCAGGAAGCGAAGGGTCTTGTTTTCTGGCATGCGCAGATACACTCATCTCTACTTTGAAGTCATGCTCAGAGTAAGATTCAATGACGGTGTATTGCGTGTTGCTTTTAATCGGGACCATCCAGTGCGACTGTGGGTGTTGCTTACGCCAATTAATCAGTAGCTCAGCGCTGAGATAACATCGGTCAAAAATAGTTAGACTGTTATCACTTACATGACCAAATAACTGCTTTGCGTAGTTCACCTCACCTTGATAACTGGGCCCGAAGGCAACGTGGTGTATCAACCGGCTACGCAAGGAGCTTAAGGCGCATAGGCGTACAATAGGATATTCTGTATGACGGTTTTTACTGTGCTTAATATAGTGAAAGTGCTCAGCAAGAGCTGGTGTATCGGGTGCACGAAATTGCGTTCCATCGACAGAAAATAACCGGAGTCCATACCACGTATCATCAGCATCTTCTTCTTGTGTCCAATGGGCTGCACATAGGTGAAATAAGGCTTGGAGGGGGTCGCTACTCAGGCGCTGTCTCGCTTGAGGAATAGCACTTGGAGCAACCGTATCGCCCAGGGTATCAGTGAGTGTTAAATCTAACTTCTCAACAACGTCACTAATAGAGCGGTCGCGAAAAAGACCCATTGCAATGATAAGCCAGACGACAAGCTCAGCAGGTAACTTACGTTTGCGAATACTTGCTTTATCGGTCTGTTCGAGCACATTAGAAATCCACTCAAGAGGGATATGTTTCTGAAATGTAGATAAAGAGTCAGGAGTGGCGAATATATCCGTATCAAGTAACCAATGACTAAGCATAAAAATACCCTCATAATCAAAAGATGATAAGGGTATTGTGAAGCAACCAAAAGATCGGTCAACCGATCAAAAATACCTTAACTGATCGGTGTTA